>NZ_JAWOVT010000015.1:0-91946 GCF_033340055.1 Vibrio sp. 1580 | reverse complement strand
GGTAAGCAGAGTTTTTGAAATGTAAGGCCTTTGAATAAGACAAAAGGCTGCCTCATCGCTAACTTTGCAACAGTGCCGCGCGACGAGCAGCAGCACCAGGAGCAGAAGCACGTCGAGAAAAAGCAACAGCAGATCGAGCAGCGCCCACGGCGGGCCGCTCGCATCGGATAAGTCGAAAAATCCGGCTAAAGTGGCCGAGCTGCACATCAGGCCGCGCGGTTTTCCTCCCTGATCGCCGGCGCGGTTTCTTCCTCCCTGAACCGCATGCAGACTTGCCGCCTCGGACACCCCGAGGCGGTTTTTTTTCGCCTCGCTCGAGCATCGCCGCATCCGACGATGCCGAGACGACCAGGCCGCGCACGTCGAGCTGCAGCATCGCCATTGCCGACGATGGCACCAGGTCGCCGGCGGTGGCCACCGACCTCGAGCTCGCATCGCCACATCCGACGATGCGCGCCGGCGTCGACCATCGCCAGGTCTGACGATGGCGGCCGCCCTGCCCTGGATCTCGCATCGCCATTTCTGGCGATGAGATCCACGGAGCGGCCATTTAGACCCGCCAATAACGACCCGGCCAAGATAAATCGCATGACGGCCTTTTTGGCCGGGGGTAGCATGACCGGACACTTTGCGTATGCCCAAAGGAGCCCGCAAGTATGCGCAGGACGAAGCCAGTAGCCGCGCCGATGGTGGCGCGGGTCTATCTGCGCGTCAGCACCGACGCGCAGGACTTGGAACGCCAAGAGGCGATCACTACGGCCGCGAAGGCCGCCGGCTACTACGTCGCCGGCATCTACCGTGAGAAGGCATCCGGCGCACGCGCCGACCGGCCTGAGCTGCTGCGCATGATCGGCGACCTACAGCCCGGCGAGGTGGTCATTGCCGAGAAGATCGACCGCATCAGCCGCCTACCTTTGCCCGAGGCCGAGCGCCTGGTGGCCTCGATACAGGCCAAAGGCGCACGCCTGGCCGTCCCTGGCGTGGTCGATCTATCCGACCTGGCGGCCGAGGCCCAGGGCGTCGCCAAGATCGTGCTGGAAGCCGTGCAGATCATGCTTTTTCGCCTGGCCTTGCAGATGGCCCGCGACGACTACGAGGACAGGCGCGAACGCCAGCGCCAAGGCATTGAGTTGGCCCGCCAGGCCGGGCGGTACAAGGGCCGCCGTGCTGATCCGAAGCGCCGCGCCCAAGTTGTCGCGCTGCGCAAGTCCGGCTACAGCATCAACAAGACCGCCGAGCTGGCCGGGTACAGTGCGGCCCAGGTGAAACGGATATGGGCCGAGGTCAGCCAGGCCGAAGCGAAGCAGCACGGCGCGTTCGTGGAGGACGCATTGACGGAAGCCGATGCCCTGGCCGCTGTCGGCCAGGATGAGCGCCAGGAGGAAAGGGCATGAAGAAGCCGAACCAAGACGACGAGCCGTTTTTCATCACCGAGGAGATTGCGGCCGAAATGATCGCCGGCGGCTATGAGTTCGAGCTGCCGCCCATTCCTTGCACCATCCGCCTACGCGACGTGCTGGAGCGCATGACCGATGCTGAGCTAGCATTGCAGCCGGGCGAGATCGCCGACCAGGAGCGTGAACGCTGCCGGCGCAAGCCGTGTTCAACCTCATGATCTGGTCATGGTATTTTTCATGGCACTGAGCCTGATAGTTCTTGCAAATTGTTGTCACTAAAGGGTTTTGTGTGCTTGTTTACAATCGAGTGGGAGTGACGGGCACTGGCTGGCAATGTCTAGCAACGGCAGGCATTTCGGCTGAGGGTAAAAGAACTTTCCGCTAAGCGATAGACTGTATGTAAACACAGTATTGCAAGGACGCGGAACATGCCTCATGTGGCGGCCAGGACGGCCAGCCGGGATCGGGATACTGGTCGTTACCAGAGCCACCGACCCGAGCAAACCCTTCTCTATCAGATCGTTGACGAGTATTACCCGGCATTCGCTGCGCTTATGGCAGAGCAGGGAAAGGAATTGCCGGGCTATGTGCAACGGGAATTTGAAGAATTTCTCCAATGCGGGCGGCTGGAGCATGGCTTTCTACGGGTTCGCTGCGAGTCTTGCCACGCCGAGCACCTGGTCGCTTTCAGCTGTAAGCGTCGCGGTTTCTGCCCGAGCTGTGGGGCGCGGCGGATGGCCGAAAGTGCCGCCTTGCTGGTTGATGAAGTACTGCCTGAACAACCCATGCGTCAGTGGGTGTTGAGCTTCCCGTTTCAGCTGCGTTTCCTGTTTGCCAGCCGGCCCGAGATCATGGGGTGGGTGCTGGGCATCGTTTACCGCGTCATTGCCACGCACCTGGTCAAGAAAGCGGGCCATACCCACCAAGTGGCCAAGACGGGCGCGGTCACCCTGATCCAGCGTTTTGGATCGGCGCTCAATCTGAATGTTCACTTCCACATGCTGTTTCTCGACGGTGTGTATGTCGAGCAATCCCACGGCTCAGCGCGTTTCCGCTGGGTCAAGGCGCCGACCAGCCCAGAGCTCACCCAGCTGACGCACACCATCGCCCACCGGGTGGGTCGCTATCTGGAACGGCAAGGCCTGCTGGAACGGGATGTCGAAAACAGCTATCTGGCCTCGGATGCGGTGGATGACGACCCGATGACACCCCTGCTGGGGCACTCGATCACTTACCGTATCGCTGTCGGTTCACAGGCGGGGCGAAAGGTGTTCACTTTGCAAACTCTGCCGACCAGTGGTGATCCGTTCGGTGACGGGATTGGCAAGGTAGCCGGGTCCAGCCTGCACGCCGGCGTGGCGGCCAGGGCCGATGAACGCAAGAAGCTCGAACGGCTGTGCCGGTACATCAGCCGCCCGGCGGTATCCGAGAAGCGGCTGTCGTTAACACGAGGCGGCAACGTGCGCTACCAGCTCAAGACGCCGTACCGGGACGGCACCACGCACGTCATTTTCGAACCATTGGATTTCATTGCAAGGCTGGCCGCCCTGGTACCGAAGCCCAGAGTCAACCTAACCCGCTTCCACGGGGTGTTCGCACCCAACAGTCGGCACCGGGCGTTGGTCACGCCGGCAAAACGGGGCAGGGGCAACAAGGTCAGGGTGGCTGATGAACCGGCAACACCAGCACAACGGCGAGCGTCGATGACATGGGCGCAACGGCTCAAGCGTGTTTTCAATATCGACATCGAGACCTGCAGCGGCTGCGGCGGCGCCATGAAAGTCATCGCCTGCATTGAAGACCCTATAGTGATCAAGCAGATCCTTGATCACCTGAAGCACAAAGCCGAAACCAGCGGGACCAGGGCGTTACCCGAAAGCCGGGCGCCACCGGCTGAGCTGCTCCTGGGTCTGTTTGACTGACGAGCCTGAAGGCCAACGATACCAATCAAAATGCTGCGTTCACAGCGCCGCGGCAGGGATCCGCCGTGCTGGTTGTCGGAAAAGGAGCCGCTAGTGGGAAAGAGGAGGGTAAATTTTCAGCGTTGCTGGCTCCCCGTCAGCCGGATTGGGTTGCATCGCAGGGGTGTCGAAAGAGTCAACTGCGGTCCAAAGCTGTTGGACTTGGGTGAAAAGGGCGTTTATTCTTCCTATACGTGCCGCGTTCCAGGCGGCGACTATGAGGGCTATGTCGATGCCCATGTGCGCCGGCTGGAGGCGCTACGCCGGGCCGGTATCGTCGAGCGGATCGACGCCGACCAATGGCGCATCCCCGATGATCTGGTCAGCCGTGCCGCCGCCCATGACGCCGGCCGAGACAGTCAGGCCAGCGTTCGCGTCCTTTCCCCGGTCGATCTGAACAAACAGATCGGATCGGACGGCGCGACCTGGCTGGACCGGCGGCTGATCCACGGCGAGACGGCCGACCTTGCGCCAACCGGCTTCGGGCAACAAGTCCGCGAAGCCATGGACCAGCGCCGCGAGCACCATATCGAACAGGGCGACGCCACCCGCAGCCGGGACAGCCGCGTCTTCTACCGGCGCAACCTTCTCGCCATCCTGCGGGAGCGCGAGGTAGCCGGCGTCGGATCGGATATGGCTTTGAGTAAGGGCCTGCCGTTCCGCGCCGCCACGGACGGCGAGAGCGTCAGCGGCAAGTTTACCGGAACCGTGCATCTATCGAGCGGCAAGTTCGCCGTGGTCGAGAAATCCCATGAGTTCACCCTTGTCCCGTGGCGGCCGATCATCGACCGCCAACTCGGCCGCGAGGTTATGGGCATCGTGCAGGGCGGGTCGGTGTCGTGGCAGTTAGGGCGGCAGAGGGGGCTGGAACGCTGAGTGCGCCCATGCCGCATTGCGAAGCAAAAGATAATCGGATAAAATGTAGCAATTCATATTCGTAAGCGTGGAGTAATCAGATGGGAAATTCCAAGTCAGCAGACAAGTAAGCCGCAACAACCAGTATTGTTGTTGCGGCGCTCTGTAAGGCTAGTCTCATCTGATTGCTGACGAGCAGACGTCGCCCGGTATTCCTTAATCGAGGGTTGATTCGTCATGACCACCACACGCCCCGCGTGGGCCTATACGCTGCCGGCAGCACTGCTGCTGATGGCTCCTTTCGACATCCTCGCTTCACTGGCGATGGATATTTATCTCCCTGTCGTTCCAGCGATGCCCGGCATCCTGAACACGACGCCCGCTATGATCCAACTCACGTTGAGCCTCTATATGGTGATGCTCGGCGTGGGCCAGGTGATTTTTGGTCCGCTCTCAGACAGAATCGGGCGACGGCCAATTCTACTTGCGGGCGCAACGGCTTTCGTCATTGCGTCTCTGGGAGCAGCTTGGTCTTCAACTGCACCGGCCTTTGTCGCTTTCCGTCTACTTCAAGCAGTGGGCGCGTCGGCCATGCTGGTGGCGACGTTCGCGACGGTTCGCGACGTTTATGCCAACCGTCCTGAGGGTGTCGTCATCTACGGCCTTTTCAGTTCGATGCTGGCGTTCGTGCCTGCGCTCGGCCCTATCGCCGGAGTATTGATCGGCGAGTTCTTGGGATGGCAGGCGATATTCATTACTTTGGCTATACTGGCGATGCTCGCACTCCTAAATGCGGGTTTCAGGTGGCACGAAACCCGCCCTCTGGATCAAGTCAAGACGCGCCGATCTGTCTTGCCGATCTTCGCGAGTCCGGCTTTTTGGGTTTACACTGTCGGCTTTAGCGCCGGTATGGGCACCTACTTCGTCTTCTTCTCGACGGCTCCCCGTGTGCTCATAGGCCAAGCGGAATATTCCGAGATCGGATTCAGCTTTGCCTTCGCCACTGTCGCGCTTGTAATGATCGTGACAACCCGTTTCGCGAAGTCCTTTGTCGCCAGATGGGGCATCGCAGGATGCGTGGCGCGTGGGATGGCGTTGCTTGTTTGCGGAGCGGTCCTGTTGGGGATCGGCGAACTTTACGGCTCGCCGTCATTCCTCACCTTCATCCTACCGATGTGGGTTGTCGCGGTCGGTATTGTCTTCACGGTGTCCGTTACCGCGAACGGCGCTTTGGCAGAGTTCGACGACATCGCGGGATCAGCGGTCGCGTTCTACTTCTGCGTTCAAAGCCTGATAGTCAGCATTGTCGGGACATTGGCGGTGGCACTTTTAAACGGTGACACAGCGTGGCCCGTGATCTGTTACGCCACGGCGATGGCGGTACTGGTTTCGTTGGGGCTGGTGCTCCTTCGGCTCCGTGGGGCTGCCACCGAGAAGTCGCCAGTCGTCTAACCGACGACTGGTAGCAGGCCCGCTCCGATGCGGCGCACTAACCATCGAAACCTCGTGAATGTCGGTATCCTGTCTGGCAGGATACCGCTCATTTCCCTTGTTCAGTTCATCGCCGTCGCCGAGCATCTGAATTTTCGGCATGCGGCCAAGGCACTTGGTATCAGCCAGTCGAGCGTCAGCGCGCGTGTGAAAGCGCTGGAGGATAACCTTGGTGTCCTGCTATTTGAGCGCCATGCGCGGGGCGTTCGGCTAACAGACGCAGGCAGGCACTTCATGGAGCGTGTCACGGCGGGTGTCGATCAACTCGATCACGCAGTGAAGACCGCGGAGTGACGGGCACTGGCTGGCAATGTCTAGCAACGGCAGGCATTTCGGCTGAGGGTAAAAGAACTTTCCGCTAAGCGATAGACTGTATGTAAACACAGTATTGCAAGGACGCGGAACATGCCTCATGTGGCGGCCAGGACGGCCAGCCGGGATCGGGATACTGGTCGTTACCAGAGCCACCGACCCGAGCAAACCCTTCTCTATCAGATCGTTGACGAGTATTACCCGGCATTCGCTGCGCTTATGGCAGAGCAGGGAAAGGAATTGCCGGGCTATGTGCAACGGGAATTTGAAGAATTTCTCCAAAGCCCGCGACGCAGCGCCGGCAGGCAGAGCAAGTAGAGGGCAGCGCCTGCAATCCATGCCCACCCGTTCCACGTTGTTATAGAAGCCGCATAGATCGCCGTGAAGAGGAGGGGTCCGACGATCGAGGTCAGGCTGGTGAGCGCCGCCAGTGAGCCTTGCAGCTGCCCCTGACGTTCCTCATCCACCTGCCTGGACAACATTGCTTGCAGCGCCGGCATTCCGATGCCACCCGAAGCAAGCAGGACCATGATCGGGAACGCCATCCATCCCCGTGTCGCGAAGGCAAGCAGGATGTAGCCTGTGCCGTCGGCAATCATTCCGAGCATGAGTGCCCGCCTTTCGCCGAGCCGGGCGGCTACAGGGCCGGTGATCATTGCCTGGGCGAGTGAATGCAGAATGCCAAATGCGGCAAGCGAAATGCCGATCGTGGTCGCGTCCCAGTGAAAGCGATCCTCGCCGAAAATGACCCAAAGCGCGGCCGGCACCTGTCCGACAAGTTGCATGATGAAGAAGACCGCCATCAGGGCGGCGACGACGGTCATGCCCCGGGCCCACCGGAACGAAGCGAGCGGGTTGAGAGCCTCCCGGCGTAACGGCCGGCGTTCGCCTTTGTGCGACTCCGGCAAAAGGAAACAGCCCGTCAGGAAATTGAGGCCGTTCAAGGCTGCCGCGGCGAAGAACGGAGCGTGGGGGGAGAAACCGCCCATCAGCCCACCGAGCACAGGTCCCGCGACCATCCCGAACCCGAAACAGGCGCTCATGAAGCCGAAGTGCCGCGCGCGCTCATCGCCATCAGTGATATCGGCAATATAAGCGCCGGCTACCGCCCCAGTCGCCCCGGTGATGCCGGCCACGATCCGCCCGATATAGAGAACCCAAAGGAAAGGCGCCGTCGCCATGATGGCGTAGTCGACAGCAGCGCCGGCCAGCGAGACGAGCAAGACCGGCCGCCGCCCGAAACGATCCGACAGCGCGCCCAGCACAGGTGCGCAGGCAAATTGCATCAACGCATACAGCGCCAGCAGAATGCCATAGTGGGCGGTGACGTCGTTCGAGTGAACCAGATCGCGCAGGAGGCCCGGCAGCACCGGCATAATCAGGCCGATGCCGACAGCGTCGAGCGCGACAGTGCTCAGAATTACGATCAGGGGTCTGTTGGGTTTCACGTCTGGCCTCCGGACCAGCCTCCGCTGGTCCGATTGAACGCGCGGATTCTTTATCACTGATAAGTTGGTGGACATATTATGTTTATCAGTGATAAAGTGTCAAGCATGACAAAGTTGCAGCCGAATACAGTGATCCGTGCCGCCCTGGACCTGTTGAACGAGGTCGGCGTAGACGGTCTGACGACACGCAAACTGGCGGAACGGTTGGGGGTTCAGCAGCCGGCGCTTTACTGGCACTTCAGGAACAAGCGGGCGCTGCTCGACGCACTGGCCGAAGCCATGCTGGCGGAGAATCATACGCATTCGGTGCCGAGAGCCGACGACGACTGGCGCTCATTTCTGATCGGGAATGCCCGCAGCTTCAGGCAGGCGCTGCTCGCCTACCGCGATGGCGCGCGCATCCATGCCGGCACGCGACCGGGCGCACCGCAGATGGAAACGGCCGACGCGCAGCTTCGCTTCCTCTGCGAGGCGGGTTTTTCGGCCGGGGACGCCGTCAATGCGCTGATGACAATCAGCTACTTCACTGTTGGGGCCGTGCTTGAGGAGCAGGCCGGCGACAGCGATGCCGGCGAGCGCGGCGGCACCGTTGAACAGGCTCCGCTCTCGCCGCTGTTGCGGGCCGCGATAGACGCCTTCGACGAAGCCGGTCCGGACGCAGCGTTCGAGCAGGGACTCGCGGTGATTGTCGATGGATTGGCGAAAAGGAGGCTCGTTGTCAGGAACGTTGAAGGACCGAGAAAGGGTGACGATTGATCAGGACCGCTGCCGGAGCGCAACCCACTCACTACAGCAGAGCCATGTAGACAACATCCCCTCCCCCTTTCCACCGCGTCAGACGCCCGTAGCAGCCCGCTACGGGCTTTTTCATGCCCTGCCCTAGCGTCCAAGCCTCACGGCCGCGCTCGGCCTCTCTGGCGGCCTTCTGGCGCTCCTGCTGCGGCGTCCGCTCGTGGGCCGTGGCGCGGGTCCGCGCGCCGGCCTCGTGCGCCTGGCGCTCGCGGGCGAGGTCCAGGGCGGCCGTCTTCACGTTCTGCCTTGCGCAGATGAGATAGATCTAGCGTGGACTCAAGGCTCTCGCGAATGGCTCGCGTTGGAAACTTTCATTGACACTTGAGGGGCACCGCAGGGAAATTCTCGTCCTTGCGAGAACCGGCTATGTCGTGCTGCGCATCGAGCCTGCGCCCTTGGCTTGTCTCGCCCCTCTCCGCGTCGCTACGGGGCTTCCAGGGGTCGTTTGCGGGAAGGGGCGGAATCCTACGCTAAGGCTTTGGCCAGCGATATTCTCCGGTGAGATTGATGTGTTCCCAGGGGATAGGAGAAGTCGCTTGATATCTAGTATGACGTCTGTCGCACCTGCTTGATCGCGGCCGCGATAGCTAGATCGCGTTGCTCCTCTTCTCCATCCGCGTTCCAAGCTGCGGAAAGGCACCCATAAGCGTACGCCTGGTCGAGCAGGCGACGCGGATCGACGTCCAGCGCACGAGAGAATGCGTCCGCCATCTGTGCAATGCGTCTAGGATCGAGACAAAGGTCGTCTCTGTCAGCCGGATCGTAGAACATATTGGCGGCGCCAAAGCCCACTTCACCGACCAGACCGACGGGATCTATCACCAGCCAGCCGCGACTGGAGAACATGATGTTTTCATGATGCAGATCGCCATGTAGCCCACGCAGTTCCGAGGCATTGCTCATCATTTGATCGGCTATAATCGCCGCGTGGACGTAGTCAGTTTGACAACCTGCGTTTTGATCATCGCGCGCCCGCTGAAACAAAGCTGCAAAGCGATCCCGGATCGGGAGAAGGGCAGAAGGCAGGGGTTCCTCAGATGCGGCATACAGCTTCGCCATTAGTTCCGCTGCAATTTCGGTCGCCTGGTAGTCGCCGTGCTCGGCAACGATGTGAGAGAGCATTCGCTCCCCGGCATATTCGAGCAACATCAGATTGTTCTCACGACCGAGCAACCGGACTGCTCCCCTCCCATTGCGCCATACCAGATAGTCGGCCCCGCGCAGTTCATCAGCAATGTCTTCTATAGGTTTCAATCCCTTGACGATTGCAGGAGTCCCGTCTGGCAATGAAACTTTCCAAACGAGGCTGGAAAAGGTGTCCGCAATGAGAACAGGTTGCGAAACGTGCCAATGAGCAGGAAAAACAGGCGGCATGAACATCAACCCCAAGTCAGAGGGTCCAATCGCAGATAGAAGGCAAGGCGTTCGCGGTCGGGGGCTTCGATCCCCAATACATTGAATAGGACAGCGAAGGCGCGCTCTGCTTCATCTGGCGCTGCCCAGTTCTCTTCGGCGTTAGCAATCATGAGTGCCAAATCGGCATAGCGATCTGCTGTTCCGAGCCGCCCAAGGTCGATCAGACCCGTGCATTGAAGAGTTTTAGGGTCCACCATGAAGTTCGGCATGCAGGGATCACCATGGCAAACAACCATATCGGTGCGCTCTTGGTCGAGCCGCACCGGTAGCTCTCGTTCGACACGAGCCAAAAGATCGAGCTGCGGCGTACTCTTGTCCTCGTCCGGTAAGAAGTCGGGATTGACGGCATTGCGGGACACCACATCAACGGCGCGTCCGAACATTCGCGACAGCCTGCGCTCAAACGGACATTGATCAACCGATAGGCTGTGAACAGCGCCAAGTTGCTGCCCCATTGACGGCCACGCTTTGAGCAAATCCGCTCCAGACAGATCAGCCGCCGGTACTCCCGGAATTGCCGTTATCACCAAGCATGCACCCTCCTGTTCCTCCTGCCAGTTGATGACCTCGGGGCAAGCCACACCTCGACCTTTGAGCCAAATGAGGCGGTCACGCTCTCCAGCGAGCTCACCGCGGCGGGAAGCAGGTGCGATTTTCGCGAAGGCATGCCCGTCACCACGTCGAAAAACAAAATCACCAGATTCTCCGCCTCTGACAGGCAACCAGTCAGAATGCGATTCACCAAAAAAAATATTAGTTCGATTCAATGGAGGTTCCTTCAGTTTTCTGATGAAGCGCGAATATAGAGAAATATCCCGAATGTGCAGTTAACGAATTCTTGCGGTTTCTTTCAGCGCCGCCAATACCGCCAGCCCGTCGCGCAAGGGGCGCGGCTCGTGTGTGCGGATGAAGTCAGCTCCACCTGCGGCGGCGGCAAGCTCTGCAGCGAGTGTCGCGGCCCCGACATCCCCCGGACCACGGCCTGTGAGCGCGCGCAGAAAGGATTTGCGCGAAACAGACAGAAGCACCGGCAAATCGAAGCGCAGCCGCAATTCATCGAACCGCGCCAGCACCGAGAGCGAGGTTTCGGGAGCAGCCCCCAGAAAAAACCCCATGCCGGGATCAAGGACAAGGCGGTTGCGTTTGATACCGGCACCCGTCAGCGCCGCGATGCGCGCGTCAAAGAACGCCGCAATGTGATCCATGATGTCGCCAGCGGGTGCCTCGCGCCGATCTGCCTGCCCGTCTTGCACCGAATGCATAACGACGAGTTTGGCAGATGATTTCGCCAATTGCGGATAGAACGCAGCGTCTGGAAAACCGCGAATATCATTGAGATAGGCCACACCACGCGACAAGGCATAGGCTTGCGTCGCGGGTTGATAACTGTCGAGCGAGACGGGAATGCCATCTGCCTTGAGCGCGTCCAGCACCGGCGCGATACGCGCGATTTCTGTGTCGGACGAAACAGGCGCGGCGTCGGGATTGCTGGATGCCGGACCGAGGTCGATCACATCTGCCCCCTCGGCCATCAGCTTACGCGCCTGCGCAATGGCTGCGTCTGGCGCCAGATACCGGCCTCCATCGGAGAAACTGTCCGAGGTTATGTTGACGATGCCGAAAATGATGAGCGATTTATTCATGGGGGCTTCTATAATAATAATAATCGAGCATGAGTCTCATACGGATGCTCGGGTCGAAAGGGAATCCCCAGGCGAGTAACCTGTTTGCGGTGATCCATTAGCTGCAGGAGCAGAATAGCATACATCTGGAAGCAAAGCCAGGAAAGCGGCCTATGGAGCTGTGCGGCAGCGCTCAGTAGGCAATTTTTCAAAATATTGTTAAGCCTTTTCTGAGCATGGTATTTTTCATGGTATTACCAATTAGCAGGAAAATAAGCCATTGAATATAAAAGATAAAAATGTCTTGTTTACAATAGAGTGGGATAAATGGACGCTAAAGAACTGAACCACATGATAGCTGAGGCCTACAGCCGGGATTTGCAAAAGCCTGAGCTGGTATCGTTCAAAGAGGTGAGTCGCTGGGGGCGTAAGTACGGTTTCCCCGTCGTATGCACTCTGGCCGATGAAAGTGAAGAAAAGCAGATCCACTGGGCTGCCAGTTTGCTCATTCAAGTAGCCGGTACTTGGCCGCGAGAAGATATGCCGGAATTGCTCACACCGGAACGGGGCTCCGCGCTGTTCAACGATGCGATGCAGTTATTGGCGAATGGGCTTGGAGCAGCAAATCAATTGCGCTGACAGCACAAACCTTGTCAATAAGCGGCCTTCATGGCCGTTTTTTTGTTTAAAGTTTGTTTTAACAGAACCATAATTAGATATTGCAGTATCATTTTATGATCGCTACAATCTTTCACATGTGAAAGTTTGGGGGTGGTCTTGATCACCTGCGAGAAACCAAAATAGAGGTGGGTATGGCAAAAGTAATCAGCTTCGCCAACCAGAAAGGCGGAGTGGGTAAGAGTACCCTCTGTATCCAGCAGGCCTTTTATCTGGCGTTACAGAAGAAAAAGAAAGTGCTGGTCTTGGATATGGATGGTCAGGGGAACACGTCCTCTCGACTGGCCCCCAGACGAGAGCTTGAGGATGGTGACTACGAGCCCATCCTCACAGGAACCAAAACCGCAGAGCTGTTCGCTTACGAGCTGGACGGCATTGAGGTCATGCACTGCCCTTGCGGTGCAGACCTCATTCATACGCCGAAAAACGACCCGGATCTGTTTGAGATGGAGGCTGTGCCTCTTGACCAGGCCATGAATCCGGCTCGCCATTTGGCTGAGCTGTTTGAGAACTACGACTACGTGCTGATTGATTGTCCGCCTAGCCTCGGCAGAAAGCTGGTGGCAGCGTTGGTGATGTCTACCCATGTGGCATGTCCAGTAAAGCTCTCTGGCTTCGCTGTGGACGGCGTAGAAGGTCTCCTGAACACGATTATTGGTGTGCGCGAGGCGTACAACCAAGATTTGGAGATCCTGGGCATCGTGATCAACGACATGGACCGCTCTGTCAATCACGACAAAGCCCTCAAGTCGCTGGAGAACACAGTTCCGGATCTGTTGTTTGAGAACAAAATTATGCACCGGCCTCCGCTCGATACGGCGACGACTGATGGCATCCCTGTCTGGGAGCTTCGCTATGGACATGTCGCGGCCAAAGAAGTTGAGGCGGTGTTGGAAGAACTATTAGAGAAGGTGGGCTAAGCGATGGCATTGAACAATTTAAAAGGCCTGTCCGAACTTGCTAAAGCCGCCAAAGGCAAGAAAGGCAAAGAGGTTCTTACCGTACCTGTTGACGACGTTGTATCCAAGGTCCAGGTTCGTAAGCGCTTCCGTAACATTGAAGAGCTGGCGGCAACCTTGCTGACCGAAGGGCAGCAGTCTCCGATCATCGTGTTCCCGAAGAACGAAGAAGGCAAGTTCGTCATCCAAAAAGGGGAGCGGCGTTGGAGAGCGTGTAAACACGCTGGTATCGAGACCATTGACTTGGTGGTGAATGATAAGGTCCAGAACAACTTGGACGAGACTGCTGGTGAGCTGATCGAAAACATCCAGCGGGATGACTTGACTCCGGTAGAGATTGCCGAGGCGTTAAACCTGTTTATTGAAGAAGGTTGGAAGCAAAAGGATATTGCTGATCGGCTCGGTAAGAATATCACTTTCGTATCTACGCATCTGTCGTTGCTCAAGCTACCTGACTGTGTGCGTGAGTTATACGATAATGAAGTATGTTCTGATACAGAGACCTTGAATAACCTTCGTCTCTTGTTCGATCTGAATGAAGAAAGATGTCGCGCCGTCTGCGCGGTGGCTATGTCTGACGGGATTACTCGTAAACAAAGCCGTGAGCTGCTGAATGATGCCAAACGTATCAAAGACGAAATGGAAAAAGGCCCACTGACTGGCTCCCACCAGAATGATGAGCTTGGCGCTGGCAACACCGACGAGCAATCCCTCAACTCGGGTGGGGATGGTACGTCGGAACAAACCGGGAATGACGACCTGAACCTTGCCCAGGAGGAACTGGAAGGGGGTAAAAATTCCAATGGTCAGGACGATGATGACGAAGACCCTTTGCGTGATGAAGAGGGTGAGCACAAAGATCCTGTCAAGCAGCCAGATAACAGCGGCAAGGACAAAGATGAAGAAGGCGGTGATGCTCTTCCTCCTCTGCCGAAGGACAAGGAATGGAAGAACGTCCGGGCTGACAGTTTGATTTTTGCTGTCAACGTTAACCTGGATGGCGAGACCAAACGTGGAGTCATCATGACCGACCGTGTTGCTCTGGTTCCGTCTACTGTCTGGGTTAAAACGCTCGATGGCGAAGGCAAGGAAAAGCATGTTCATGTGCCTGTGTCAGACATTGAACTCCTGAGTGTCGAAGGCTAATAAAGGAGGCCCAGCCAGAGAGGTTGGGCCTGTCAAGAACAGGTGAATATGAAGATCTCACAGGACATGAAAAGAAAATTTGCTTTGGTGAATGCCCTGTCTAAAACGGAGAAGCCAAGTCTCCAAGACCTTCACAAGGCAACAAATATTCCTGAATCAACGATCAAGAGACAGTTGTCTGCCCTGCGTGATGAGTTCGGAATGAATATCTTGTTCGTCAGGGAGTCTACCGGCGAACGAGGTGCCACCGGCTACTACATGCTGACAGACTGGGGGATCTTAGACAGGTCTTCGTTCTTGAACCGGTACGGAAAACTGTAAGGTGCCATAGAGCAGCGCATTGAATGCAAAACCCGCCAATCGGCGGGTTTTTTTATGCTGCCACGGTAGCGGCGGTTGCTGGAGGTTTTTCGGCGTAGTAGGCGATGTTCTTGGTTCGTCTGCTAAGGGTGTCTATGCCGACGATACTCAGCGTTTTGGGAGTGGTATTGCGGGACTCGAAATAATGGAATAGCTGGATCATGCAGCACTTCACCATCAACGGATCGATGTCTTCCAGGTAGATTGAGGCTTCTCTCAATGCTTCGGGACCGTGGTTCTCGATCAGGTTTTCCATCCAGTGAATGGCGTTGATGCCAGAACCACAGCAGGGCTCATAAAAGTCTGCCGAAGACTGTGAGCCAACAATGAGTGACATCAAGCGGCCAATCTCTGGAGGAGTGGGGAAGTAATTGGTGCCCTTCTTGTGGAAGCCAGACATGCTTAGGACGTAACCCAAAACATCGCTGGTGGGGTCGCGCTTAATGGCGGCAGACAGGACGTGAGAGAGCTCGAAGGCGACCGGCTGAAGTTCTTCCGGGATCTCCTCCTTGGCTGGGTATAGGCCAGTCTGCAAGTATGCCCACTGGTCAATAAAGGCCTCAACAAACCGAGATGTGCCCATTCTGTATCGGGACTGCTCGATGAGAGATAAAGCCTTGGATGTAAGTTGCTGTGTTTCTGGTGACATAAGCGCTCCAGTTTGTTCTGACGAAACATTCAAGAGGTAGAAACGAAGAACCCCGCCGAAGCGAGGTTCTTTGCTTTCCTGCCTGATCGCCTTAATGCCGAAGCAAAGACGTCTTGATAAAGTCGGGGCAACCGGACATTTCCCGGTCGATGAAGTCCTGACGTTTCGCCAGCGGCCATTTCATGAACGCCGCGAGCGGGATGCGCTTATTCGTGTTAGTATTGCCTTGCAGCATAACAAAGCTCCTTAATTGCTTGATTGTGTTGTAAGGGCTGCAACGAAGGTCGAAGAGCGATGCGGCCCTTATTTATGATTATTACAGCATCATAAAATAATATCAAGAGACAATAAAACGATACCAAGAAACAAAACTTTCACATGTGAAAGTCTCCCCGCTGTCCACCTCGCACACTCCAAACGCCCAAACGCCCAAATAACTTGTCTATCTGCCCAAAATGGGCGCGTAAGCGTCCGATAGAAAGTAATTGTTAGTGAGATATTGACTACACGGAATATGGCTATATCATAGAATCATAAAATGATGCTGTAAAAGTGATATGTATGCCAAAGCAAGCAAATCATCTCCGTTTGAAGAAACCTTGCGCCAACTGTCCATTCCGGAAGGAGGGCGCTATCGAGCTGGCCCCTGGGCGATTAGAAGGCATCATCAACGACATCGTTGAAAACGACATGACGACGTTTCATTGCCACAAGACCGTGCACTCAAAGTCAGGTGGTGAATGGGATGAAGAGGGTAACTATGCACCTTCGGGACAAGAGTCGATGTGTGCCGGTGCTGCGGCTTACTTGATGAAAATAGGCAGGCCGACAGTGGCTATGCGAATTGCCTTTGCGTTTGGTGATGCAAAGGTGTCCGACTGGGACGAAGCTCAAGAGCTGGTTGTCGAGCCTTTGGTACAAGGGGACCGAAATGAGTAAGCGATATGCGGTAGTGCCGCATCCGAAACTGAAACGAGAGTACAAAGGTCGGCTGGTCAGAACTACTCGGGTACTAAAAAACGGCTGGGGGTTGATCCCTCTAGGGGCTGTGGCAACGGTCACGCATCAGTCTCCCAAGGGATCAGAACTGACCTTTGAACCATGCGACTGCTGCGGCCTGAAAGCCATTATCAGTCATGTAAGCATGGACTCCATTGAATTTATCGAACCGATTACTGAGGAAGAAGATGGACGAGAACAAGCTCAACATTGAAACGGTCGATGGGCACAACGAGCTGGTAGTCAGCTTTTTGTCCAGAATGGTAAGCCTGAGTGACGAGGAAAAGCAGACAGTATTGTCCTGCCTTCCGGACACCGGCAAACAAACAATCACCCAGCTCTATGAGGCGCTGCGTTCTCAAGGGCACCAGGATCTTGCAGAGAAAGTCGAACCATACCTCCAGCAGGGGGTGTTTGGGCCGATCTTCGATAACGCCAAGTCCAAGGTGTTCGTTCGGGACGAAGCGCCTTTTTTCCTCATGGATGAAAATCCTTTGAACTGGGATGACGCTAAAGCATTCAATCGCCTACGTATGAGTACGACCTGTGTTCTTGGCCGTGGCGGCTGGACTATCGGTGAGCGCTTTGATGACCGCTTTGATACCGAGGTGGGCGGAACACAGCTTATCGTCACTCAGTCACTCAACGAAAAAGGTGAGATTGAAGGAGGACTTCCTACCTCGATGTCGCTGAATGACTTTGCTGAGTTCCCTAAACAGCCAAGGCCTCCTCAAATAGTCGATTACCAGGAAGACAAGCGATACACGCTTGAGGAAGCGGAAGCTATCCCTGAGCTCGCACCAGTGGTTCAGCGTCTGAAAGAGCGCATCGAAGAGTATGAGGAGAGAAGAGCCCATGATTGACCTGACATGCCGCCTTTGTGCTGGTTCCGGTGTTTATGACTTTTCCCCTTCCAAAGAAACCTGCGGTATGTGCCAAGGGCATGGGAAATTTGTTGACGCCAAAGCAATGCTGGTGGCTGCCATCGAGCTGGCAAAGAAGCAACGCGAGCCTGTCATTGAAGTGGTAATGGGGTTGGTGCTCCAGGGTGTGGATGTTAGAGGGAAGGAGCCTGGAGAGCGGTTCAAGGCTGCTCAGGCCTTTAACGCCCCAGGGCACAACCTATTACGATACGGGTGGGATGCTTGGGAGCTCTATGCCCTCCATGAGGGTGTAAGTCCAGAACTTGCATCGCTTGGCCGAAGTGTGATGCGCGAGTGGCATAGCCATTCATGGGGCCGGTTCAGTGGAGAGGTAGGCTTTAACGCCGCCGAGATCATGATCAAACAGGCCAAAGACAACCCAGAAAAAGCAGAAGAGCGCTGGGCGTTCCTGCTTAGTGAAGAATGGATGGTGGAGTAATTGTCGTGACAGAACAAACCAATAAGAAATTGATGCTGGATGAGTCTCCAGATATGCCCCTGCAATTCAAGTGGAGAAAGTTTGGTGGTGCGATTTTTACTGCCACGCAAACAATGGAGCACGTCAAGGAAGGACGTAAGCTCGGGCCGACTCCAGCAGGGATGCTACCTCAAGAAGTGTGGCTGAACCGCCTGATCGCTATGGAAGAAACCCTGCCACGAGGGAAGTTTTTTGACAGATTCCGCCGCCGCGACAAAAACGAGCAGTATGACTTGGCCGCCGATCATCTCCGTCTTGTCGGAAAGAAAAAGCGATAGGGGGATAGATGAAAGCCCAGGCATACCCACCATCAGTCATTCGTAAAGGCGCTGTGTTGTACGCAGCCCTTTATTACATCTCTGATGATGATAAAGCAAAGGTCGAGGTTACAGAGTGGATAGTTCGCTCTATTCAGAAACGACGCAACTCAACCAGCGATCAACGCTATGTCAATCTTGCCCAAAAGTTAGATGGGATTACGTGGGGGAAAAGGTCACGGAAGAATGGGGACTTTGGTTGGTTGCCATCTATACCGAGCTGGTGCTTGAAGCAGTTCCGGGAAGGTGGCGAATTGCCTTTTGGCGTTTATACGACGCGACTGGCCGCTCTCAAGTTTGCGAAAGTCAGCTTGCAGGAAGAGGTCCAATATTGCGAGGCCGAGCTGAAAAAGGCTCAGACAGAAGAGGATACTCAGGAACTCCAAGAGGAGCTGGCGGAGAACCAGAGACTTCTGAAAGCTGCTGGAGCAATGGTGAAGCGCGAGCAAAACAAGAAGAAAAGAGGTTGACCAATGTTACCGATCGTCTCCCCCTCCGTAGTAACCAAACAACTTGCGTTCAATCGAGTAGGCGATAAACGCAAGGTTAGGGTTTCGTCCAACTTTTTGGATGTTATGGGGTTCAAGCCAGGTATGGGCATCGCCGTTGAGCCAGGGGAGGGGATGGGCGGTTTTTCGGTGATCCCAGCGACCGATGAACTACAGACACACCAGGTTTATCAGCGCCGGTATCAACCAAAGAGTCGCTCCAACAACCCGCTGGAAACCGTTATTGAGTTTTCTGGACAAGGGCTCATAGATAAGTGCTTCCCTCGCTATACAGAGCGTTTCCACGTCGAAATGCGAAAAGGTCGAGTAGTCTTCACTCCCGTCGCAAACAGAGCCTTTGCCATTGCTGATCGGTTCAGAAAAACCAGCCCTTTCCGTGCCTTTGTGGCATTGACTGGCGGGGTAGACATTCATGTTATGGAATCGCTTGGCTGGAAGGCTGAGATTGTTTTGGAACATCGTCCAGTTGAAGCCAGAGACAGAGCATCCGGGCGGAACCTGAGTGAAGTACATGCGCTCAATACGCTGGTGAACAGCTCCCCGCGTATCCTGCTGAATGAAGACATTCATCACCTGGAGCTGGATCGCCTTGGAGCCTTGCTGGCGGAGTGCCCACCAATTGGTTTGGCCCATTACTCGTTGGGGTGTGATGACCACTCAAACGCCAAAAGTCCAAGGGACAAAGAGCGTTCTCTTGAAGATCTCTCCACCATGCTCGACATGGTTTACCCGGCACTAAAACAGATCGAGGTCGTGAACCCTGCCGTCGTGCTGGTGGAAAACGTCCCGAACTTCAAAGCATCCGGAGCCGGGGCGATGATGGGAACGACACTGCGGCGGATGGGGTACTTCCTCACTGAGATGGTCTTGAACGGTCTGGATTTCGGCGCGTACCAGGGGCGAGAACGCTATTACATGGTGGCGTCGGTCTTCCCTGGGTTCGTTCCACCGAAACCTGAGCAGAGAGCTGGTGGACGATTGTGGCCGGTGATCGAGAAGCACCTCGGGGATTGTGCAGACGTCACAGCGTTGAAGTCAATTCAGGCCAGAGAGTCAACTTCTCGCAGGATGCCTGCGTTCTTGACGAGAGAAAGCACCAGTTGCCCGACCATCCTCAAGTCTCAGGATCGTGGGGTAAAGGATGCAGTGTACATCCAAGACGGTGGCCGCATTTACAAGCCATCGGTCGATCTGGTTCAGGAGTTGATGTCGATACCTGATAGCTTTGATATTTCGTGGATGGCAAAAGAACAAGCGACAGAAACACTTGGGCAGAGTGTGGATTACAGATTGCATTCAGCGGTCATGGCCGCAGTTCGGGATCACCTGAATGTGAATTGCGGTCGCCATACCGTGGTGCAGCACGGTATCAGAAGTAAGGAAGGTAAATAATGGCAGTCATTTACTACGGCGAGGGAACCCATGACGCCGGTTTCGTCGGGTTCCGTGTCGCACGAACAGTTGGGGTGGCGGATGATTACCGGCAGGAATACTTCTCCTTGAGAGAGTATTCCTACGCAACAGCTCACCGGCTGGCCTACAGCTTGGACCGAAAGTGGGAAGCTGAGGCAGAAGAGGTGAAGCGTCAGAATAAGACTTGTAAGCGGCGACGCAACTCCGGGCCAAATATCATTGCTGAGGGGCTGAGGGCTTATATCAGTATCGAGAACCGGAGCCGGATGGGGGTGAAGAGAACCTACTTCGCACCTTGTTTTCTCGTCACAAAGCCAGGCTACGGCAATGGGGATATTGTTTTCAGGATTTCCACTCATGGCTACGCAGAAGCCTACGAAAAGGCGGTGGAAAAATATTGTGAGATCCATGATTTGACGGATGAGCAGTATGTTGAGTTGCTTGACCGTATGCCGAGTACAGAGGTGTTCACTGGATACCTGCTGAATGCTCTTTTAATACGCGGTCATCGCGCCACAAAAGCTGAAATACTGAGTAAGCTGGGGGCTGCGAAGAATGAAGATGACATCACCAATAGCAAAGGGAAAAGCGGCCACAACAGAGTGCGTTGCCCAGAGTATCGGTGGGCGCAATAACAGCGCCAGATGTTCAAACCATGTTTTATAGCAACACCTCTTTGGGGGCGGAATTATGTTTTTTGATAACAAAGTAGAATCTCACTCGCTCGTAATGGGAGCCAGCGGGAAGGGCAAATCGGTCTTGTCCGAACAAGTGCGGAAAAACGCGAGGCTGCGCGGTGATCTGCTGGTGGATACTGAGATGTACCGTGAAGGTCGAGGGTTGAAACCATACGAGCATGAGTACGCTCGTCGCTTAGTTCTGGGGCTAAGTGGACCGTTGCCGCGTGAACTGCGTGGGAAGCCGGTGACGGTTATCTCTGATGTGTCCAGACCAAAAAAGGTAAAGCGTCAGCCAAAGCAATTTGTTAAGACCGTAAATGGCGTCACCCTTGAACGCCAATTGGTGGCAGATGCAAGAGACCAGTTGGAAATGCAAACAGGCGTCTGGCTCAAACAACCTCAGCTCATCGAGCTGATGGAAGAGTCGGGCATAGACGAAACTCTAGCCGATTTTGGTGAGGCTGAAACACAGATCCGAGAAATGCTGGCGGATGCGTTGGCGATGAAACTGGTAGGGCGCTCATGGCCCAAGTGTGGAGCCCTCTATAACGCGGCAGAAAAGTCCGACGTTAACTTTTCCTCCGAGCTTGATGCTGCGGCAAAAGAAGCTGGATACATGGTTCGCTGAATGGGATTTGGTGTGGACAAGATAGATCGGCAAAGTTGGCTCGTTAAATTCAGGCGAGCGAAGTGTCAGGACACTTTAGACACGATGCGGGATGCGGCCATTCGCAACTATGAAGGGAATATTCGTGTTATCGCGGATATTGTATTGGCCCATGAGGCGAGAGAGACAGAAATTGAAAAAGGGATGTTTTGTCTAATAGTTAGATAGTCTGATGAGCTATCAGGTGGTGATTATGAAAAAGAGAATACTTCATCTGCCCGTAAAAAAGATTTACTTCGATCAGATCAAATCTGGAGAAAAACCAGATGAATATCGCCTCGTCACAGACTACTGGATAAAAAGACTAGAGGGGCGCGAGTATGATGAAGTCCATGTTAAGTGTGGCTACCCAAAGGCTGGAGATATGTCCAGGATAGAGATTCGTCCTTGGCGTGGCTTCTCAAGGAACGTCATAACGCACCCGCACTTTGGAGATTATCCGGTTGAAGTATTCGCCATCCATGTGAATTGATTTTGGTATTCTGATTTAAAACTATTGTAGCTCAGGTATCAAAAGAACTTGGGTAATTAAAGATAAGGGGCCGACGGCCCCTTAATTGTTTTAGTTTGTGAATATTGAACAATCGAGGTGGGATAGCGCTTGTTCGTAGCTACCTTTGTTGTTCGTCTTACGCAGTGCCACCAGCTCAACAATCAATTGGCTTAAAGCCAGTGATTGAGGCTCCCAGACGCGCTTGCATTTGTCAGCCATGTTGGCATTTACGTCTGTAATGACGTAGAGGAAATCAGGGACGTCTTTCAAGGTCCCCAGGCCTTTTGCCATATCAACAGCCTCAGGGTTTTGATAGCTTCGAGTGGCGCTCAGGTCATCGTGGGAAATATAGCTGGCAGATGTCTCAGCGAAACCTAACACCATGCCTTTTCCTGCGCTTTTTGCAATGGCCGAGCCGATAGCTAGAGTTGGCATGATGGCCTGACCTATTTGGCGGGTAGATGCAGTTGCCAAGCCTGAGGCGATGTTCTTCCCGGCATCTTCGGCAGTGGCAGAGCTGGTTGTGAGCATCGCAGTTAAAATGATTTTTCCAAACATACTTAATTCCTCTATCAATCCATAAAGTCCGACTTTTTGAAGGGCATAGTGCCTTTGCAATCGGGATACGCTGTGCAGCCCCAGAACTTAGAGGCTCGTTTCTTGCCAGGGGCTTTTCCTTTCCTGAGACGCATCGGGCTACCGCAATCTGGGCAGTCTGGACAATCCTCCGCCGCGATACGTTTCTCGGGTTTCCCTCGGTTGTCTGGGAACGTCTTCTTGCAAGCCTCGTTCTGGCAGCCCCAGAAAAAACCGTTCTTCCCTTTGATCCGGTGCATCTCTCCACCGCAGTTGAAGCATTCGTGTGAAGGAGGCTTCGCGCCCTCGAAGGCTTTAGCCATCGCGCCACCTTCTTTGGTCAGAACCGGTGCGGCCACTTTGAGCTGCTCAACCATTTGGCAGATCCAGGTGGAAATCTGCTTCATGAAGACAGACATGTTCCCGGAGCCGGAGGCAACTTTCTCAAGCTCCTGCTCCCAAGCCGCAGTCATGCCGGGTGATTTGATGGCTGGTGGAAGCACTGCTATAAGCGCATGAGCCTTATCAGTTGCAAGCAGTACCTTTTTCTGACGCTTGAAGTAGCCTTTATCAACAGCGCCCTGGATGATGCTTGCGCGTGTTGCTGGAGTGCCTAAACCGGCTGTGTCTTTGAGGATTTGTTTGAACTTCTCCTCAGTCACGAACCGGGCAATGTTCTCCATCGCGGCAAGCAATGTGGCTTCGGTGAAGTGCGGTGCTGGCCGCGTCATTTTGTTTGCCAGCTCGGCCCCATTCAGCAAGGCAGGTTCGCCCTGGCTAACCCTGGGGAGCTTCTCTTGTTCAACCGGCGCGTCGGTGTCTTCCCCCTCGTCCTTGGGACTGCTTTCACTATCAGAAGCAAACAAAACCTTCCAGCCTTGTTTGGTAGGTGTCTTACCAGCGGACGCAAAGAGGTGACGCCCACACTGCACCTCGATGGAGGTTTTGGTGAACTCGAACTCGCTGTAGAACTGCGCGATGTAGAAACGACGGATGGCGTCGTAAAGATTGAACTCGATCTCAGACATGGCACTGATGTCTGTTCTGGCCGGTGTTGGAATGATCGCGTGGTGCGCGGTCACTTTGGCGTCATTGAATACCCTGGCCTTGCGATGAGGATCTGCGCCAGCCACCAGCCCAGAGACGTTCTGATCGGACAAAATGAGCGCCTGGAGAATGTCCGGAATGTCTTCCTTTTGGCTCTCGGGTAGATAACGACTGTCAGTACGAGGGTAGGTGGTCGCTTTGTGCGTCTCGTACAGAGCTTGAGCTGCATCCAGTACCTGCTGAGCTGTGTATCCCCATCGTTTGCTCGCGTATTGTTGCAGCGACGTTAGATCGAAGGGGAGGGGGGCTGACTCTTTACCTGGTTTGGTTTCTGCTTTGCTGATAACAGCATTGGCACCATTGACCTGGGAGGCTACCTGCTCGGCATAGGCCTTATTGACGCACCGGCCTTGCTCGTCACTGCACTCTTCTGGTGGTATCCATTGGGCGGCAAACTGTCCATTCTGTACGGACACGTTCACACCCAGAGTCCAGTATGGTGAGGGGGTGAAACCGGCGATCTCTCGGTCCCGTTGACAAACAAGAGCGACGGTTGGGGTGATAACCCTGCCAACGTGAAGAGTGTGGTTGAAGCCGACATCTCGGGCCAGCACTGTGTAGAGGCGGCTCACGTTCATGCCTACCAACCAGTCAGCGCGTTGCCGTGCCAATGCGGCGTAGTAGAGTGAGACCGTATCCTTGCCATCCTTTACGTTGTTCAGCGCTTTCTTGATGCTTGACTCATCGAGAGCCGTCAAACAAACTCGGCGAATAGGGCCAGAGTAGCGGAATCGATCCAGAAGCGAACGGGCGATAGCCTCACCTTCTCGGTCGTAGTCCGTTGAGATGTAGATGGTGCTCGCCTTTTTGACCAGTCCCTCAACAATTTTGTACTGTTTGAACGCACTCTTGCGAACGTTGTACCGCCATGACTCTGGTGCAATAGGGAGGGTCTCCAGTGACCATGACTTGTAGCGTTCGTCATAATCGTCTGGCATATACAATTCCAGCAGGTGGCCGAACGCCCACGTAATAACGCGGTTTCCTCCATCATGGAGAAATCCATCACCTCGTTGGGAGGCCTTCATTACGCCAGCCAAATCTTTTGCCTGAGAAGGCTTCTCGCAGATATAAAGGTCCATTAAGCAGCTCCTCTCATCTTTGATTCCAGATTCGCCAGCTCAGTCCAGCTTTGAGCCAGACCTTTGACTTCGGGGTAGTCTCTGGAGAGGTTTTCGAGGACTCCAGAAATGACATAGGCCGCTTCGCTGGAATTACCCCTCGAACCGGCCTCCTGGAGCATGATTAATAAAGCGTCGAAGAGCTCAGCCTTACGGCCTAGCTCTGTCTGGTTTCTTATTTCAGAGCTTTGCATGGGTTCACCACTGAATAGGGACGCACGGACTCGCGCACAATGCGGCGATCTGCGTCAGTTACAGCCTGACTGGTGCAAAAGTGCGTCCAGGCATTCAGATAATCTTTATAGGTGTGGGTAGGTGGTATGCAGCCGGTTACAACGTCCTTGGGGATGTTTGTGGTTCCCTCGGCTTCCACAAAGCGCCAATCGTGCTCGTCCATACCTTTGCCACCATCGCAATAGCGTTCCCAGCGTGACAACTCGTACAGCGAGTAGCCTTTGCCTTTATTCATGGACTTGAAGGTATTGATGGCTTCGTTGACATCCCCGTGCTGTTTGATCCCTGCTGGAGTTTTATCTGAACCAGCGGAGTCATCTTTGACCTTGTTCATCGTTGCGCTGACATTACCGTCGCCCAGCACATGGATATAACCAGGTTGACGTAATGCAGCACCACCGCGCCCCATGTTGTCCCATGCCATCGACAGTTCCCGGCTAACTCGGGCAGGTTTGTCATTTTCGGCAGGGGCAGTCTGGGGCTGAGGCTTTTGCTCGGGGGCGTTAGAGGCACACCCGGCCAGAATTGCCACTCCCAGAATTGCTATCAGTTGTCTCATCGTGTCGTTCCTCATAAAAAATTGTCGATGAGCCCATTCTAAAAGGGGGGGGATGGAAAGCTGGTTTCTCAAACTGCCCAAATTGGACAGATAGGCGTGTGTGCGATCTAAAGGTGTTTTGAGAGCATGTAGCGACGAGAAATACGATAGGAATATGGTCAACCTACATGCTGAAAGCCCTTAACAAGTTATTTGGTGGGCGAAGTGGAGTGATCGAGACCGCGCCGAGCGTCAGAGTGTTGCCGCTTAAAGACGTGGAAGATGAAGAAATCCCTCGATACCCACCTTTTGCCAAGGGCCTGCCAGTGGCCCCACTAGACAAGATACTGGCAACCCAAGCTGAACTGATTGAGAAAGTGCGGAACTCTCTCGGTTTCACTGTGGACGACTTCAACCGGCTTGTTTTGCCGGTGATCCAGCGGTATGCCGCGTTTGTTCACCTGTTGCCAGCTTCCGAATCACACCACCACCGTGGCGCTGGTGGTCTGTTCCGACATGGGCTTGAAGTGGCCTTCTGGGCAGCTCAGGCATCTGAGTCAGTTATCTTTTCCATCGAGGGGACGCCTCGTGAACGCCGTGACAATGAGCCGCGTTGGAGACTGGCGAGCTGTTTCTCCGGGCTGCTGCATGATGTGGGTAAACCGCTCTCGGATGTGTCCATTACGGACAAAGACGGGTCAATCACATGGAACCCGTATTCGGAGTCACTTCATGACTGGGCACACCGTCACGAAATCGACCGTTACTTTATCCGGTGGCGCGACAAGCGACACAAAAGACATGAGCAATTCTCGCTGCTGGCGGTGGATCGAATTATTCCGGCTGAGACTCGGGAGTTTCTGTCCAAGTCTGGCCCGTCCATCATGGAAGCGATGCTGGAAGCTATCTCAGGAACCAGCGTCAATCAGCCTGTGACCAAGCTGATGCTTCGCGCTGACCAAGAGAGCGTCTCACGGGACCTTCGCCAGAGTCGTCTCGATGTGGACGAGTTCTCCTATGGTGTGCCTGTCGAGCGGTACGTGTTCGATGCCATCCGCCGCCTGGTTAAAACCGGAAAATGGAAGGTCAATGAGCCAGGCGCGAAAGTCTGGCACCTCAACCAAGGTGTATTCATTGCCTGGAAACAGCTTGGGGACCTTTATGACTTGATCAGCCACGACAAGATCCCCGGTATTCCACGAGACCCTGACACACTGGCCGACATTCTCATCGAACGTGGTTTTGCTGTACCAAACACGGTGCAGGAGAAGGGTGAACGTGCGTACTACCGCTACTGGGAAGTTTTGCCTGAGATGCTCCAGGAGGCGGCGGGATCGGTGAAGATCTTGATGCTCCGACTCGAATCAAACGACCTGGTGTTTACGACTGAGCCTCCTGCGGCTGTTGCTGCGGAAGTTGTTGGTGATGTTGAGGACGCTGAGATTGAGTTCGTTGATCCTGAGGAAGTCGATGACGACCAAGAGGAAGATGTGTCAGCTCTGAACGATGACATGTTGGCCGCAGAGCAGGAAGCAGAGAAAGCTCTAGCTGGTCTTGGCTTTGGTGATGCGATGGAGATGCTGAAAAGCACCTCAGATGCTGTCGAGGAGAAACCAGAGCAAAAAGATGCTGGATCAACGGAATCATCTAAGCCTGACGCTGGCAAGAAGGGTAAGCCGCAGAGCAAACCGGGCAAAGCAAAACCGAAGAGTGATACAGAGAAACAACCCCACAAACCAGAGGCAAAAGAGGATTTGTCCCCTCAGGACATTGCCAAAAACGCACCACCTTTGGCAAACGACAATCCGTTACAAGCACTCAAGGATGTTGGGGGTGGACTGGGGGACATCGACTTTCCGTTTGACGCATTCAGCGCATCGGCAGAGACAGCCAGCACTGACGCAACAAACTCAGAAATCCCAGATGTGGCAATGCCCGGAAAGCAAGAGAAGCAGCCAAAACAGGACTTCGTTCCACAAGAACAAAACTCCCTGCAGGGCGATGACTTTCCAATGTTCGGTAGTTCTGATGAACCGCCATCATGGGCGATTGAGCCGCTCCCTATGCTGACTGACGCACCAGAACAAACAACACCAGCGCCAGCAATGCCACCTACGGACAAACCTAATCTGCATGAGAAAGACGCAAAGACCTTACTCGTTGAGATGTTAGCCGGGTACGGAGAAGCATCGGCGTTGCTTGAACAAGCGATCATGCCTGTTTTGGAAGGTAAAACGACGCTGGGCGAAGTCCTATGCCTGATGAAGGGTCAAGCCGTCATTTTGTACCCGGATGGCGCTCGGTCGCTGGGTGCGCCGTCAGAGGTTCTCTCGAAGCTGTCCCACGCCAACGCGATTGTTCCAGACCCGATTATGCCAGGTCGCAAAGTTCGTGATTTCAGCGGAGTGAAGGCAATTGTACTGGCGGAGCAGCTTTCAGATGCAGTCGTAGCGGCCATTAAGGATGCCGAGGCGTCAATGGGGGGATACCAGGATGCCTTTGAGCTCGTCTCTCCCCCTGGCTTGGATGCAAGCAAGAATAAGTCTGCACCGAAACAACAAAGCCGAAAAAAGGCGCAGCAGCAGAAGCCTGAGGTTAACGCCGGTAAACCCTCGCCTGAACAAAAGGCGAAAGGTAAGGACTCCCAGCCACAGCAGAAGGAGAAGAAGGTCGATGTTACTTCTCCGGTTGAAGAGCCGCAGCGCCAGCCGGTCCAAGAAAAACAGAACGTGGCTCGCCTTCCTAAGCGGGAGGTTCAACCAGTGGCTCCTGAGCCCAAAGTTGAGCGTGAGAAGGAATTGGGACACGTCGAGGTGCGAGAAAGGGAAGAGCCAGAGGTTAGGGAGTTTGAGCCGCCTAAGGCGAAAACAAACCCGAAAGACATCAACGCGGAAGATTTCTTGCCGTCTGGTGTTACGCCTCAGAAAGCACTCCAGATGCTCAAGGACATGATCCAAAAACGCTCGGGCAGATGGCTCGTGACACCTGTCCTGGAAGAGGATGGCTGCTTAGTAACCAGTGACAAAGCCTTCGACATGATTGCCGGTGAAAACATCGGCATCAGCAAACACATCCTCTGCGGGATGCTGAGCCGGGCACAGAGACGGCCTTTGCTCAAGAAACGTCAGGGAAAACTGTATTTAGAGGTAAATGAAACATGACAATGAGTTATGACCCGCTCGCCTACGAGATGCCGTGGCGGCCCAACTATGAAAAAAATGCTGTAGCAGGCTGGCTTGCCGCCTCCGGCGCGGCTTTGGCCGTAGAGCAAGTCAGCACGATGCCTCCGGAGCCCTTCTATTGGATGACGGGGATCTGTGGCGTGATGGCGATGGCTCGTTTGCCAAAGGCTATCAAACTTCACCTGCTCCAAAAGCATTTGAAGGGGCGTGATCTGGAGTTTATTTCTATTGCGGAGCTCCAAAAGTACATCAAGGACACGCCGGACGATATGTGGCTTGGTAGTGGGTTCCTGTGGGAAAACCGCCATGCCCAGCGCGTGTTTGAGATCCTGAAACGCGACTGGACTTCCATCGTAGGGAGAGAGTCCACGGTCAAAAAGGTTGTCCGGAAGATACAGGGTAAGAAAAAGGAGCTGCCAATCGGCCAGCCCTGGATTCACGGGGTAGAACCCAAAGAAGAGAAGCTGATGCAGCCACTCAAGCACACTGAGGGGCATTCGCTGATCGTTGGGACCACCGGCTCGGGCAAGACCCGTATGTTCGACATCCTGATTTCACAGGCCATTCTGCGTGGGGAAGCCGTGATCATCATAGACCCGAAAGGGGATAAGGAGATGCGGGACAATGCACGACGTGCCTGTGAAGCTATGGGGCAGCCGGAAAGATTCGTCTCATTTCATCCAGCATTCCCGGAAGAGTCGGTGCGTATCGACCCTCTGCGTAACTTCACCCGCGTGACTGAAATTGCAAGTCGTTTGGCAGCGTTGATCCCGTCCGAAGCAGGGGCCGACCCGTTCAAATCATTTGGATGGCAGGCACTGAACAACATCGCTCAGGGCTTGGTCATCACTCATGATCGTCCCAACCTGACAAAGCTCCGCCGATTCCTTGAAGGTGGCGCTGCTGGCTTGGTCATCAAGGCCGTTCAGGCTTACTCAGAGCGAGTTATGCCCGACTGGGAGGCAGAAGCAGCGGCTTATTTGGAGAAAGTCAAAAACGGTTCGCGTGAGAAGATCGCTTTCGCGTTGATGAAGTTCTACTACGACATCATCCAACCTGAGCACCCAAACTCTGATCTGGAAGGCTTGCTGTCGATGTTCCAGCACGACCAAACCCACTTCTCCAAGATGGTGGCGAACCTCCTGCCGATCATGAATATGCTGACGTCCGGGGAGCTAGGCCCTCTGCTGTCTCCAGACTCATCTGATCTGAGCGACGAACGCCAGATCACTGATTCCGCAAAAATCATCAACAACGCTCAAGTTGCTTATCTGGGGCTCGACTCCCTGACCGACAACATGGTTGGTAGTGCTATGGGGTCCATCTTCCTGTCAGACCTGACAGCGGTTGCCGGTGACAGATACAACTACGGCGTCAACAACAGACCCGTAAATATCTTTGTTGATGAGGCTGCTGAGGTGATCAACGACCCGTTCATCCAGCTCCTGAACAAAGGTCGCGGTGCGAAACTTCGTCTTTTCGTTGCAACTCAGACTTTTGCTGACTTCGCAGCTCGACTGGGTAGCAAAGACAAAGCGCTCCAAGTGTTGGGGAACATCAACAACACGTTTGCTCTGCGTATCGTCGATGGTGAAACACAGGAGTATATCGCAGATAACTTGCCGAAGACCCGGCTCAAGTACGTCATGCGGACTCAAGGCCAGAACTCGGATGGCAAGGAGCCCATTATGCACGGAGGCAACCAAGGCGAGCGTTTGATGGAGGAGGAAGCTGATCTGTTCCCAGCCCAGTTATTGGGAATGCTTCCGAACCTGGAATACATAGCCAAAATTTCAGGCGGAACAATCGTAAAAGGCCGTCTGCCCATATTGACCCAGTAAGAGCAGAGCTATGTGTGACAAGAAGTATAGAAATTACGAGGTAGCCATCATGGTCGATGTGAACCCTTTCGACAGGGTTATGAATGAATTGAAAAGTCGTGGCCGCAAGAACGCTCACATCCTGAGCATCCTCCAATTCGACTGGCCTGCATCGGAGGCCATCATCGAGAAGCTGAGCTGCTACATCACAGACGGGATTAAGGCTAATCAGGAGCCTGTGATTTACCCGATCATTGAAGAAGCTCTGCATCGCTACAGCCAGCTCGTGTTTCATGAGCAGAGAGAGAAATATGAAGACCCGGCCAGAATTGGGGCATTTCTGGAAACCCTGATCACCGAAACCTGCCGGGCGTTGGAAGTGCAAATTGTCGATAGTGGCGGTGATTCATGGTCTGTCGATTCAGGAGAGTCGTTCTCACTGTGGCTTTCTTCCCATCCAGGAGAACTATCCATTAACCCGCAGCCCCATGAGGATGAGACCTCTTTGCGTGGCTTGCTGTATGAGCTCATCACCTGTGAGAGCGTGAAAACTGTTTTAAGGAGAACCGACTATGAAGAAGCCGTGGTTGCTGGTCGCATGGCTGCTGGTTATTGAGTTGCTGGCAATATTGCTGCTGATCCCTGGCGACTGGACAGACAGAGCCATCAAAAGGGAATCCGAGCTGGTGGAACAGAGTCTTGGTGTCGAAGCAAGAGACTGGATACAGAACAAAGCATCTACCTGGTTCAGGTCGAGCGTTATTGATTCAGGATTCTATGAGGGGATGTACCAAACGCTGATCCCATCAGAAGAGGAGCGCCAGAAGTCCAAGGGGATGCAGGACATGGGCAAGGGCTGGTTTGTGTGGGTCAAAGGCCGCATGGAAGCCTTTGTCAACGTCATTTACCAGTTCTACACAAGGTTGGCACTGTTAGCCGCGTGGGCTCCCTATATGCTGATCCTGTTCGTACCTGCGGTATATGACGGGATGATGACATGGCGAATTAAGCGGACCAACTTCGATTATGCGAGTCCGGTTCTCCATCGTTACAGCGTTCGCGGAACGATGTACCTGATGGCCGGATTGTTCATCGCGTTCTTCATCCCCATAGCGCTCGATCCGGTTGTCATCCCGATGACAATGATGACGTGCTGTGTCCTGGTTGGCCTGACGTTCGGCAACCTCCAGAAACGGGTATAGGGAGGGAGGATGAGCTACTCCGTTATAAATCAAGATGGGGTGCATCTGTGCGACATCCCATTGAACGTCTACCAGGTGATACGTCGCCAATCCTTGTCTGCGTTGTGGCTTTACTGGGCGCAGAGCTTGAATTTGGTGAAGGTGCTCATTGCTTGCGTCGGAAAGATGATCTTTGTGATGCCGGTAATGTGGTTCTGGGTGCTGGTGGTGTGCCGCTTGGTTGAACCAGAACGTATCTCAGACGTGTCAGGACTTATCTCTCCGGACGTGATCGGGTGGGCCGCTGGTGCGGCCATCACCCTCATTATCTATTCCGTTTTTACACGCCCAGCTTTGTACGGATACCACAACTTTTTCAAGCAGCATATTTGCTCAAGAGTAAAGCAAGTAACGCCGGAACTCAGAACAGTCACTGGGCCACTGTTCTTTTACCGAAACGAAATTGGAACGATATAGAGAGGAACCATGAAAGTAACCAATAAACTCAAACTGCTGGCACTGGGGCTGTGTATGGCCGGTACTGCCATCGCGGCTCCTGATGTGCTCAATGACGACGCAAAGCTCAAGAACCTTGAGAAGGTGTGTCCCGACTGTAAGATGGTGGCAAAAGATGTACTCAATCTGCGGGTTGAAAACTGCCAGCTCAAAGACACTTCCAGTGCAATGATGATTGGCACCATGCAAAATGACCCTATGTTTTCGTTTATGCTGGCAGTACACACAGCGGCAGGCTCGGAGGCATACAAAACGGTAGTTGGTGCCGCTGGCAACCATGTTGACTGTGAAAACCCGTTGAACTGGATCAAGCTGACCCAGCAAGCGATTAAAGGAGGCAAAGTCTAATGCGTAAGAGAGATTTCTTTTTTGGAGAGGTGTATGAGGGGGGTGCAGGAGCCACTCTACGACTGAGTGATATGGAACCATTGGCAAGAAAAGTGTCGGCAGAGTTCTTCACTGCACAACTGAACCGTATGCTGAAAGAGCATGACGGTCAGTTGACGCTCAGCGATGGAACGTCGTACCCCAGCTTTTGGAGCTTCATCGACAAGGTTGTTCCAGAGCAGGTTGGTTTCGTGGAGATCTACGCTCGGCAGGATGTTAACGATAATGTTGAAGCGACACTGGCGTGTGACATCGTTTTGGTAAATGGTGTGATCACCGTTAAACCTCACTGGTGTGCTTACAAAGACATCAGGGCTGACGAAGTGATTTCCACCTTACTGGTGCCTTTGCATTTGAAGGCTCTCCAGGGTAAGGCTTACATTCGCTGGGATGATGGTGAAACCGAACCTCTGTTACAAAACGACGACTATCAGGCTGAACTTGAAAATGTGTTTAGTGTTTCCAAGTACCCATCAGCCATGAGCTGGGGCGATACAGCAGACCAGAAGGTTAAGCAGTACAAGATGGACCTTGAGTGCGCCACAGATGTTGGTTGTCGAGGTGTCTCATCAGAGCAAGCATGGGATGCTTATCGAGAACTCCGTTACAATAGAACAGTGTGAAACAAGCGGCCATTGGCCGCTTTGAACTTTCACATGTGAAAGTTTTTCGCCTCCCGCTCTTATCATCTCCTCGAATAAACCTCCATAAAGTGCCCAAAATGGGCCGTAACAGCACTGTTCCTAGATTGATCAATTAAGAGACGATTACTCCGTGATGACGACAAGTTATTTGGAGGGTCTATGTCCGCACAAGCTCACGTCAGAGAAAGCGAAAGCTCATCTGGTTCATTCATCTCCTGGCAGTTCCTTGTCTGGCAGGTGATGTTCGTTATAGGTGTTGTTGCAGGGATGAACCTGGAACACGCATTCAATTTTCTAGGTTAATGGGAGGAAGTGTGAACCTTAATAAACAATTTTTCTGGTTTTTGATGAACGCGGTGCTGATGTGCATCTTCATCGTTCCAGTGGCCGTCGCGTTTTGGCTGTCTGCTTTTGCGGCAGGTTTTGACTGGAGTCAGTGGGTTAAGTTGGCTGCTGATACGGCCAACAGAGCTGCAAGTGACCCGGCCAAGGCTCTGGGCACGGTTCAGACCTACTGGGGCATTCTCAGCTTCTTCCTGCTGGCGGCGTACAGTCTGATGTTCAAGTTTAAAGCCAATGCTAACAAGGAAGTGAAAACTCTGGGGGTGGCCCGACCAGCCAATGAAGTTAGCGTTGCGGCTTCGGAAAAACATTCGGAAGCGGTTCCTCAAAATCAATAACCGATCCAGTAAACGCAAAAAAGGCGGCTTAGGCCGCCTTTTTTTATTTGTCGCTGGAAGTGCCCGAAAAGGGCGCGAAGCCGTGGCAGAAAATCAGTGACCCTGAATGAGAATACAGGCCACTAGGAAAAGAAGAGGGTTGCTATGAAGCCTGTAAAGATACCGCGCCGGGTCGATGAGCCCCCGCATCTGCTGTTGTGGAGCGCAGATGAGTTGGCCCCGATGCTTTTGGGGCTAACGATAGGGGTCATCATCGGTAAGGCCCTGATCTGCTTTCTGGGGGGGTTACTTGTAACCAACCTTTATCGCCGATTCAGGGATAACCATCCGGATGGATACCTGCTCCACATGATCTACTGGGCCGGGTTCATCATGACCAAGGCCAAATCTCTCAAGAATCCGTTTGTCCGGAGGTATTTGCCTTGAACCTGAAAAAGTATCTCAAGACCTGGGAAGGGACCCAAACAGAAAATAAGTGGGGACGAATCTTCCAGGGTGGTCTTATTGCTATCGTTTTCCTGCTGGTGGTCCAAGTATTCAGCAAGGAAACCATCGTCACTATCCAGCCTTTCACGCTCACGGAAGAAGCCTGGGTGACGAAAAATAACGCCTCTCAGTCCTATAAAGAGGCTTGGGGTTTCGCTTTTGCTCAGCTCCTTGGCAATGTGACGCCAGGAACCGTTGACTTTGTGAAAGAACGGATCACCCCGCTTCTCTCCCCGAGCATCTATCAGGACGTGATTGATGCCATCGAAATTCAAGCTCAACAGATCAAGAACGACCGCGTAACCATGCGGTTTGAGCCGCGTTTTGTTGAGTACGAGCCCAAGAGCGACAAGGTGTTTGTCTACGGATATTCCTACGTCAAAGGGGCTTCTTCTAACGAAGAGCGTAGCGAACGCTCCTACGAGTTCGCCATCAAGATTTCAAACTACGCGCCCGTGCTGGACTACATCGACACCTATGTAGGAAAGCCACGCACCAAAACTGTTTTGGAGCAACTCCAGCGCAAAGAAGAAAACCGGAGAAAGCATGAAGAACAACGCTAAACTTTCGCTCCTGGCGCTGTCCTTGGCGCTTGGAACTTCAATGGCCTATGCCTCGGATGACATTCCTGTTGTCCCGGCCAGTGTTATGAAAAAGGATGTTCCTGCCCCTGTGACGTCAGGACAAAGCTCCCATGAGGTTGTGGGCAGCATGAATGAAAACCCCTTACTGACGATGAAGCCGGGGGTTAACCAGATCATCCCGATAGCCGTTGGTCATCCGAACCGAATCGTCACGCCTTTCAGCAATCCTGAGATCGTTTCAACATCTCTGACCGGGGCGACGGATAACGGCCAGTGTGGTGAGGTCTGCATCAAAGAGAATGTGGTCTATGTCGCCACGGATAAGCAGTATCCGGTGACTATGTTCATTACTGAAAAAGGCTCGGAAGCCCAAGCTCTCAGCCTGACGATGGTTCCCCGTCGTATTCCGCCCAGAGAAGTCTTTCTCAAGCTCGATGGTGGTGTAGGTATCACTGGTGCTTTTGCCAATACCAAGGCTGAGACCTGGGAACAGAGCCAGCCTTATGTCGAAACCATCCGGTCAGTATTCCGAAAGATTGCTCTTGGTGAAGTCCCTCAAGGTTACACGTTGAACCGCATCCCTGCTGGTGCTGCGGTGCCGAGCTGCGCTCATCCTGGGGTAAAGGTGGATTTTAGCAAGGGGCAATACATGATGGGCCACCACCTTAACGTGTTCATCGGTGTCGCCCTGAACGTCTCTGATCAGCCTATTGAGTTCAAAGAGGCGTTGTGTGGGAGCTGGGATGTGGCTGCGGTGACTACGTGGCCGCTTAACGTGCTTGAGCCCGGCCAGAAGACGGAGATCTATGTGGCGAAGAAGCAGAAGCGTGGTCTCGCACCAACGTCTAAGCGTCCATCGCTGCTGGGAGGTGCCCAATGATTAAGCGATTTTGGACACAGTTAGACCCCAACAAGAAGCGTTGGGTGTCTATCGCTGGCGGCGTCTTCGTTCTTTTTGCGGTCGTGACAATGTTCTCTGGTGAACCCAAGAAAGAAGAGAAGCGCGGTCGCCAAGAAACCATCAAGCACGTTCTCACAGACAAAAACACCCGTGAGATCGGGATAGATTCGTTGTCTGCCGATGTGAAGATGGTGTCTCGTGAAAACTCCGACCTGAAAAAGGAGCTGGAACGAGTCAAGAAAGAGCTGGAGGAAACCAAAACCACTGCCGGGAAATCCAGTGATGTTGGCCGTGAGATGACCCGCCTTCGTCAAGATTTGGACCGCCTGACCCAGAAGAACATGGAATTGGCTAAGAAAGTCGAAACCGGCGCTGCTGGTGGAAAAACATCCTCTTCATCAGAGGATGCCAGAGCCGATGTTAATGGTGCATCTGGTGGTGATGGTCAGTTCATGGAGAAAAAGCTCGACTACAAAGATCCAGCATCCTTTTTTCGGGACGCACCGCTTCCTGACTCGAAGGGTGGGGCTCCTGCAACTGGCAAGGGAGACGGTCGTGATGCAACTAAACCAGGCATCCAAATAGTGAGCTACTCGCAGAAAGCGCCAGAAGTTGAAGAGAAGGACAACAAGGATGATGAGTCTATCTACCTACCTTCTGGCTCCATCCTGACAGGGGTGCTCATCAACGGTATGGACGCACCAACATCTCAAGGTGCTCGTCGAGATCCGTTCCCTTCGACCCTCAGGATTCAGAAAGAGGCTATTTTGCCTAACCGCTTCCGTGCGGATGTTCGTGAGTGCTTCCTGATTGTTTCAGGCTATGGAGATCTCAGTTCAGAGCGAGCGTACCTGCGTGGCGAGACCTTCTCGTGCGTTCGGGATGATGGGGGGGTCATAGAAGCGAAGCTGGATTCCTATGCAGTGGGTGAAGACGGTAAGGCCGGTGTCCGTGGTCGCGTCGTATCGAAGCAGGGGCAAATCATCGCCAAGAGCTTGATGGCAGGCTTCCTTGGTGGCGTTTCCGAAGCCTTTGACGTCAATCCTGTGCCGGTCGTCAGCACTAACCCTGGCTCAAATACCCAGTACCAGTCTGTGTTCTCCGACCAGATGTTGCAGGGAGCAGCAGTGAAGGGGGCCAGTAAGGCGCTAGATCGCATCGCTCAGTTCTATATCGACATGGCCGAAGGCATCTTCCCCGTTATCGAGGTCGATGCTGGCCGTCAGGTAGACATCATCGTGACCAAAGGAACCAAGCTACAAATTCGTTCCACCGGGGGAACCAAGAAATGAAAAATTTGAACATTTTGACCAGAAAGGGCAGTTCCAGAGGCGAGGCTCAAAAGGAACAGGCAGTAAGATCCGCAAAGATGTTGGGGGTGGGTGCAGCGCTACTTATTTTGTCGGGCTGTTCGACGTTCAACATCGGCAAGGATGAGTATAGCTGTCCGGGAATGCCGAATGGTGTTCAGTGTATGTCAGCGCGAGACGTTTACGCCGCAACCAATGACGGAAATGTCCCGCGCCCAATGAAACCAGAGGAAGTCGAGGCCAAAGCGGAAGCGGATGGCGAAGGTTCCTCAAACGTTTCAGCGAACTCATCTAGCTCCGGAGACCCGGTGATTGACAACTATGTCGCACCGCGTCTTCCGGATCGCCCGATTCCAATTCGTACACCAGCACAGGTTATGCGGATTTGGGTAGCTCCCTGGGAGGACACCAATGGTGATCTCATCGTGACAGGGTATGTCTATACCGAAATCGAACCGCGCAGGTGGGTGATTGGGGATGGCACACCGCAAAGTGAGCCAGTTTTGAGACCGCTGCAAACGGTACAACACGAACCGAAGTCTGAAACAACCAAATAGGAGATGTTCTTGATGAACGCAAATCAGTTGGCGAATGCCTCAAGTAAAAACAACGCACTCTTCCTCTTCCTGGGGTTGATGGTGGTAGCCTTCCTGCTCGTGCCGGATCAGGCCCACGCTGGTACTGGTGGTACAGCGTTTGACGACGTATGGGTAACTCTCAAGGATTGGACCCAAGGTACTTTGGGTCGAATCGTTGCGGGTGCGATGATCCTGGTCGGTGTTGTTGGTGGTATCGCTCGCCAGAGCCTCATGGCTTTCGCTATGGGTATCGGTGGCGGTATGGGCCTGTACAACTCCCCGACCGTAGTGGAATCCATCATGTCTGCTACTCTGGAACATGCAGAGAAGGTCATCCCGGCTGTTGTGCAACTCAGCAATGGCCTGGGGGTGTAAAAGACACCTTGCCGTTAATCAACGGGTGATAGGGGCAGCCTAAAAGCTGCCCTTATTTTTTGGCAAAAAGTCCAGTCATAACAAATTCCAACTATTTCCTTATTTGCTCAAAAAGGGCACTTCCACAGCCCATGTTTATGCACTCCCTCCCGTAACCTCCAGCATTGGGTTCTTGTAACTCAAAACGAATGGAGAATGCGATGATCAATTTCAAGCCTAAAATTCCGGCGATGCTTGGGGCTCTGGCGGTTCTTACCGCTGGTGCTGCTCATGCAGAGCTGCTGGAATACACCTTTAAGGCTCCAGATGGTACGCAACGGTCTCTGACTCCGAATGCCAACTATGCCAACCCAACGGGCAATATCTCGTTTGCCTTGAGTGCCGGTATCGACCGAAAGGTAAAGATTTCGGTGATTCGGTCGGATGGAACAGTGGTTTCGACAGCGACCAGCCACCTTCTTGGGGCTACTGATCGCATCACAGTGGGTGGAAAATCCTACTATGGTGCGGAACTTCAACTACCGGCTCCTTCCGAGGGAGTCTACAAACTAAGGGCCGAAATACTGGCGTCAGACGGAAGTTCCGTTCAGACTGATGAATACCCGCTTCAAGTCGATACGACAGCGCCAAGTTTGGCAAACGTGACAGTAAAAGGGGAATGGAACCGGGCGCTTTCTGATGGAACGCTACTGCGAGGTCCTAACCGATTTTCAGGTATAGATGTGTCTGCATCTGATGCCGGTTCTTCGGTTTCCTCTATACAGGCGTATGCTGTAGATAGCAAAGGCAAGAGGAGTCCTGTTGTCTCGGTTAATTACGCCAACGGCCAAGGCCAGTTGTTGAACTGGAGCACTGTGTTCCCTAATGGGGAGGATCTATATACGCTTCATTTCGAGGCCCTGGATAAAGCAGGGAACAAAGGGTCAATAGCCTATCCTATTGCTTGGGATTCAGTAGGTGCAAAGTCTGGAGAGAATCCTGAGCCAGTAGCAGTGTATGACCCTAAGAACCCGCAGGCCTCAACTTTTAAGGTTAATGGTCAGGCCCTATCAGGTTTTGCGCCTTATCAGAACGGAATGACCATTTATTCCGATACCTACAGGGTGCTCTACCGGATACCCAAAACAAACTCCTATCCTTCTTCACCTTACGGTGCTCAAAGCGGTAACTGGTGTGATTATAAAAACTGTATTGAAGGCAATATCATTGCCGAAGACGGTACATATGATTATCGGCAGACGCAAGCTGATGTATTCCAGCAACATGGGACAAAAACTAAGTCGTTTATTATTTACGACTGGGTTATGAACTCTCTTGGTAATACATCCGTCAGTGTGAAAGCTGATCCATCGGTTAGCTTGGCTCCCATCGGTAAGTATGTTGAATATCTTAGGGATGATGGTCAGTGGGTCCGCGGTGAAACCATTAATATGAGCTCAGTTAACCATTATAAAAAACTGAGATTTCATGTTGAGCCGAGACCTTACGCTCAGGAGTTATGGGGATCTTGGTTGCCTACTACTAAAATTCCGGCAAATGCTTCTTATGCAGAAGTGGATACGGATATATCGTTCAGTGGGCGCTCATGTTCATGGCCTGGATATTGGTCTCGACCGGAAGGGAAGCCTGAACTTCCGTCTGATCGGATTGGGGCAACGTTCTGCTATGACCTTAACCCTCCTGAAATTGCTGGGTTAGAACGAAATGGGCGGATTTTTAAAGCTCATTTCCGTGAGCCTGATTCATTTGACGGTTGGGGTGTTAACCAGTGGGTTATTTCTAACAACTCAAGTGCGTCTGCGATAACCTCGACTGGCGAAGAACGTCCGTTGTCTCGTACTGAAGTTCTTCGTAGTAGCACAAATGATTGGTTTTTCACATTTTCTGCTGAGAATCTGTCAGAGGGCACATATACCGGCATATCTCTCGTAGCTAAAGATGCTTTCGGTAATGAGGTTAAGCAGGTATTCACTGGCTCCCAATATGCTATGAGCATAGATAATTCAGCGCCGACACTAACCGTATCGATCAGTGATGGAGCACCAATCCAGTCTTTGGATGATGTTGTAATCACCTTGACTGATACTGCCGACCCGAGTCCTAAGCTGACCTCTATTGCCCTCGTCGGAGGCCCAGCCGATGACAAGGTGCAGTTGTCTTGGCGTGAGGAGTCGAAAGGTCGATTCCGCCTTGAGTACCCGGTAATGTTCCCGTCTTTGAAGGAAGGGGAATCTTACACGCTGACTGTTTCCGGTGAGGACGCACAAGGCAACGCGGTTCAAAAGGCGGTTGGCTTCGAGTACAAACCGCGTCAGGTGATGCTGGCGGATGGGATGGATGGCAAGGTTATGGTCCCCGCTGTCACTCATGAATTTGTTCATGCAGATGGCAAGCGGATCATCGAGACCAAGCCGCTGACGCTCAGTGATGGTGCTGTCGTGACAGGTTCATACGACGTGTTTGCGACCCTCCGTTCTGATGCGAAAGTGCCGCTGGTGGTGAATGGGGTGCGTATCGAGCCGGGCCAGACAATGGGGATCATGAGCCAACATGATTTCGGTGCGTCAGGTGGTCGTTTGAGCATTCCGGTTAAACCGGCTGTTCCTGATGTGGTCGGCTCTTCCAGTCTTCTTGTCATGACCTCCGCGCCGAACTCACCCATCTTGGTTGTGGACATCAATACCTGGAAAGGGACGGCCAAGCTCTCGGCTGAATCATGGACAATTCGCCAGGTTATTGACCCGGTGAAAATCTATGCCCTGCCAGAGTCGGGTGTGCCTTGCCGGTTCACCACGAAAGAGGATGTGGCTATGGCCGCAGACCCAATTCGTGACCCGGTGTGTTTGCTCCAATGGGACAGAACTCCGGATGAGGCTGAACAAACTACGCAGGACAACAACGGGATGAAAGTTGCCGGGCTGGTGGGGCAGGCTGTGAGCATTGGTGAACAACCTGTCGAATACAGCCTGTACCTGTTCAGTGGTGACGGTTCCAAGGTAAAAGTTGGGTCTGGCTCTCAGAACCTGACGGTAACTACTGCCTATGGCTCTGTTGGTTACACCCCGATTGATGACATTGCTCAGGTGAATCGCGTCATTGAAGACTTTGATGTGAACTTCAAGCAGAGCAAAGGTCCTGATTGTTCAATCACTCTCAGTGCTGACCGTGCGAAAAACGAGGCCGCGAACAAAGCTGTTGGCAGTGCAAGCCGCACCTGTCTGTTCGAGTGGCAGCAGATCCCCGATGGACTGGTCCAAGACCCGTTATCGGAATCTCCTTCGTTGTCAGGTTCCCTGGCCGAGAACGGTGATCACCCTCTGGGGTGGCGGGTAAGTATTTTCACCCGTAACGGCACTCGGGTGACGTTGAACGACGAGACTTTCAATGTCGAAGCGGTTGACCCACCAGCTCCGACCGTTGAACTAGCCTCCGACTACAACTTCAAAGACAACATCTACTTGGTGCCGATGACAGGTAACTACCTGGGTGATGCCATTATCAACTCTGAACGAGCTGATCTGGATATTGCCATATCGCGCAACTCTGATGTTCTTGAGTCTGAGACCTTCACTCCGGGATGGGGTGCCACCAATAAGGTGTATCGCCGCATCAATACCGATGAGCGAGCGTTGTGGGAGGAGACCACCTACAAGGTGAACGCGGCCTACAACAAGGTGCCTGATGTGAAGACTGAGGTTGTCTACCGGGCTATCTCTGCACCTTCTGACAGTATCCGTCCTATCGTTGAAGTTAAAGGTGATACCGCGATTGACACCCAGGCATTGCCGGTTAGGGTTCTCATCCGTGATCAGTACAAACCTGATGGTGACTATGACGCTAACACGATGGGGGTGTGGAAAGTACGCCTGATCCAGCAAAAGGCCTACAACGAGACGGTTGCGCTCACTGATTATGCGGAAGCATCGAACGGTGAAGCTCAGTTCTCAGTAGACCTGTCTGGTGTGGATACTTCCTCCGTCCGTATCGCTGCTGAGGCTGTTCTGGAAAGCCCTGTTGAGGGTTACAACCGCACAGAGTTGTCTATCAGACCTGCCTTCTTGACAGTGCTTCGTGGTGGTGCCATCGGTGCTGGCGTGGAGGCTCGCAAGTTGTCTGGTGAAGCTCCGTTCACTGCTGTGTTCAAGCTATCTTTGGACGACCGTCAGGATCTCCGGGCTACCGGCCAGGTTGTGTGGGAAACCAGTAAGGACGACGGTAAAACCTGGGAGCAGTTCATCCCAGAAGATCGATACAAGTATCAGCTTGTGAAGACCTTCGATAAGGGGGAGTACCAGGTTCGGGCCAAGGTGGTGAACGTCAACTCAGGTGCGGAAAAGTACACCGAAGCGGTCAGTGTTGTCGCTTACGACAAACCTGATATTGCTGTTATCGGCCCGACCACGTTGTTTGTCGGAAGTGAAGGCAAGTACACAGCGAACCTGACGTTGAACGATGAGCCAATCTCCGGTGGCAATGCCATTGTTGAGTGGTCTACTGACGGTGGCAAAACCTACGCGCAGACAGGGGATAGCATCACGCTTTCGAGCGATGAAGAAACCCGATACCGCCTGTGGGCTCGTGTGCGCTCTGCCACTGCACCGGCTGATGACGGCTATGCCTATGAAGTTGCGAAAACGGCAGTTGACTTCCGAGCAGTGAAGGCCCCCCGTCCTTACGTGACAGGGCCGCGAGTCATTGAGACCGGTAAGAAGTATGTGTTCAAAGCCGAAACCAGCCTGCCTTACCGTGGGATGGACGTGAAGCTGAACGGGTTCTTCACGCTGCCTGATGGCTCAATTGTGCAGGGTGATACTGCTGAGTACGTGCCTTCGGACACTGACCTCAACCAGGCTACTGTAGAAACGAAGTACACCACCTGGATCGAAGGATACCGAGATCAGGGTGCAGAAGCCTCGCATAGCCTACGCTCCCGCGTGTGGCAGTATGTATGGCCGAGCTTCGGAATGCAGGTCAGGAAGAACGCTGACGTGGCTCCTGCGACGATCACCGCGTCAGTGCGGCCAATTGCCTTCAACGGCAAGCTGGAAGAACCGACCTACGAGTGGGAGTTGCCGGAAGGCGCAGTGATTCAGGATCAGCGGCAGGATATTGTCCGGTCCTTTGTGATCAATGAGCCGGGCGATTACAACATCAAGGTGACTGTCCGTGATGCTCGCGGCCATGAAACCGTGATCGAGCAACCGCTCAAGATCGGCCAGGCAGAGCCCTATGCTATCGACCTGCAATACTCTGGCTCGAACAAATACGAGCGTGAGCCTCTGGATGTGCTGTTGCGACCGTACATTTCTGGCGGCCACCCACGCGACCGTATTTCGACTCGCGTCTACTCGGTAGATGGTACGCCGTTGGAAAGCAGCGGTTACTACGGCAGAGCAACTCTGGGCGCTGGTGAGCACAGCATCAAGCTGAAAATAACCTCAGAAATGGGGCATGAAGCTGAGGGCGAGGTGAACATCAATGTGGCAGAGAACAAGTTGCCTGCATGTAGCCTGAGCTCACGAGAGACCGTTGGGTCGTGGATCGTTTATGCGAACTGCGAAGATACCGATGGCCGCATGAAGTCCTACGAATGGACCATTGCCGGTGAGTTGCAGAGCATCAGCTCTGATCGAGTGACTATCAGCAAGGGCACCTATGAAACGATGCCGACCATCTCTCTGGTTGGGGTCGATGACTCTGGTGGCAAATCCGAAGCTGTTACCATGAACTAAGGTTCATTCCTCTCAAAGCCCGGTTCAGACCGGGCTTTTTTTTGTATCGCGCTGGAATTGTCCAAATTGGGCTATTACAGAGGCGAGTCTATTTCCCTCCCCCGGATACACTGCCCAGCATCCAGTAATCCAATCTTAGGGGATAGACATGCGGACAAAATTACTCGGGGCGCTGATGGTGTTCGGGATTATTACCGGCACGGCTCATGCGTCATCGAAATTGGAAATCACCGATCCCAGAGCGGCGAAGATAGAGGACATCGTAGAGCTACCCATCAAAGGGGTTCGAGCCGTCCAAAGTGATGGGCAGATCATGTTCCTCTCTGAAAACGGGCGATTTGTTATTTCAGGACAAATCTACGACCTGTGGAGCAAGAAGCCCCTCAACACGATGTCCCAAATGAGGGATGTAGCGGAGCGTATCCACTTCAAGAGCATGGGCATGGATGTGGACACGCTGAACACCGTTTCGATGGGGCGTGGTGACAAAGAGGTGGTGGTCTTTGTCGATCCTAGATGCGCGGTTTGCCATCAGCTCATGGGTGATGCCAAATCGCTGGTGGATGATTACACCTTTAAATTTATCGTGATTCCTGCTCTGGGTGCTGAGTCCAACCGCTTGGCAAAGAACTTGTACTGCGCGAAAGACAAAACCCACGCGCTCAATGCGCTGATGAACAACACCTTGGGTTCCCTTCCTTCAAAAGAAACCTGCGACCCCGGCCAATACGATCAAACGCTGCTGACAGCTCATTTCATTGGGATTGAGGGCGTTCCGTTCGTGGTTGCTCCGGATGGTCGTGTCAGCAAAGGACGTCCGAAGAACCTGAAATCATGGTTGGAGAGTGTTGAATGATCGTAACCATCAAAAAGAAACTCGAAGAAACGTTGATCCCGGAGCACTTGCGAGCTGCCGGGATTATTCCTGTCCTGGCCTATGACGAAGACGATCATGTCTTCCTTATGGATGACCACAGTGCAGGCTTTGGTTTCATGTGTGAGCCCCTGTGTGGTGCCGATGAAAAAGTTCAGGAGCGAATGAACGGTTTCCTGAATCAGGAGTTCCCGTCGAAGACTACGCTCCAGTTTGTTCTGTTCCGCTCCCCGGACATCAATCAGGAGATGTACCGGATGATGGGGTTGCGTGATGGCTTCCGTCACGAGCTGCTGACATCTGTCATCAAGGAACGGATTAACTTCCTCCAGCACCACACGACAGAACGCATATTTGCCAAGACCAACAAAGGTATCTACGACAATGGCTTGATCCAAGACCTCAAGCTGTTCGTTACGTGCAAAGTCCCCATCAAGAACAATAACCCGACTGAAAGCGAACTCCAGCAGCTCGCACAGCTTCGCACGAAGGTCGAATCATCGCTTCAAACCGTTGGTCTGCGTCCCCGCACAATGACGGCGGTGAACTACATCCGGATCATGAGCACCATCCTGAATTGGGGGCCGGATGCTTCATGGCGACATGACTCTGTGGATTGGGAGATGGATAAGCCCATCTGCGAGCAAATCTTCGATTACGGCACTGATGTGGAAGTCAGCAAGAACGGCATCAGGCTGGGGGACTACCACGCGAAAGTCATGTCAGCGAAAAAGCTGCCTGACGTTTTCTACTTTGGTGATGCGTTGACCTATGCCGGGGATCTCAGCGGCGGCAACTCCAGCATCAAAGAAAACTACATGGTTGTGACCAATGTGTTTTTCCCTGAGGCAGAAAGCACGAAAAACACTCTGGAGCGCAAACGCCAGTTCACTGTAAACCAAGCCTACGGGCCGATGCTCAAATTCGTGCCGGTGCTGGCGGACAAAAAGGAGAGCTTCGACACTCTCTATGAGTCCATGAAAGAGGGGGCTAAGCCAGTCAAGATCACCTACTCGGTGGTTTTATTTGCTCCAACCAAAGAACGTGTTGAAGCGGCGGCGATGGCCGCACGAAACATCTGGCGTGAATCTCGGTTCGAGCTGATGGAGGATAAGTTCGTTGCTCTGCCGATGTTCCTCAACTGCCTGCCATTCTGTACAGACCGGGATGCAGTGCGAGACCTATTCCGCTACAAGACCATGACAACCGAGCAGGCGGCTGTGGTCCTGCCGGTGTTTGGGGAATGGAAGGGGACCGGGACCTATCATGCAGCGCTGATTTCCCGCAACGGCCAGCTCATGAGTCTGTCTCTTCACGACAGTAATACCAACAAAAACCTGGTGATCGCAGCCGAATCCGGCTCGGGTAAATCGTTCCTTACCAACGAACTGATTTTTTCCTACTTGTCCGAGGGTGCTCAGGTCTGGGTTATTGATGCCGGTAAGTCCTACCAGAAGCTGTCGGAAATGCTCAATGGCGACTTCGTTCACTTTGAAGAAGGAACGCACGTCTGCCTCAACCCGTTCGAGCTCATACAGAACTACGAGGACGAAGAAGACGCGATTGTCAGCCTCGTTTGTGCAATGGCGTCGGCCAAAGGCTTGCTGGATGAATGGCAAATCTCTGCGCTGAAACAGGTCCTTTCTCGCCTGTGGGAAGAGAAAGGTAAAGAGATGAAGGTTGACGACATCGCTGAGCGCTGTCTGGAAGAAGAAAACGACCAGCGCCTCAAGGATATTGGTCAGCAGCTCTACGCCTTTACGTCGAAAGGTAGCTACGGGAAATACTTCTCTCGCAAGAACAACGTCAGCTTCCAGAACCAGTTCACTGTACTGGAGCTCGATGAACTGCAAGGGCGTAAGCACTTGCGTCAGGTTGTACTGCTCCAGCTTATTTACCAGATCCAGCAAGAAGTATTCCTGGGTGAACGTAACCGCAAGAAAGTCGTCATCGTGGATGAGGCCTGGGACCTGCTCAAAGAGGGCGAGGTCTCGGTCTTCATGGAACATGCCTACCGCAAATTCCGTAAGTACGGTGGCTCCGTTGTCATTGCAACGCAGTCCATCAACGACCTCTATGAGAACGCAGTGGGCCGCGCCATCGCGGAGAACTCGGCCAGCATGTACTTGCTCGGCCAAACCGAAGAAACCGTGGAATCTGTTAAACGTAGCGGTCGTCTGACCCTTTCAGAGGGCGGGTTCCACACCCTCAAGACGGTACACACCATCCAGGGCGTGTACTCAGAAATCTTTATCAAATCGAAGAGCGGCATGGGCGTCGGACGCTTGATAGTGGGCGACTTCCAGAAGCTGCTTTATTCGACCGATCCGGTGGACGTTAACGCCATCGACCAGTTTGTGAAACAAGGCATGAGCATTCCTGAGGCAATCAAGGCCGTGATGCGAAGCCGTCAGCAGGCTGCATAACCAGGGAGACAGTAATGGACATTAAATCAATCGCAATCGCCGCCATTCTCGGTGCCGCTGGTGGCTTCGGCGGTAGCTACTACGTGATGAGCGAACAAACGGCAAGCATCCATCAGCGTTTGAATCAAACCCCGCCAGTGGTCGTGGTTGACTTCGCTAAAGTGGCGTCGGCGTATCCCGCTGGTGCCTCTCAGGAGGAAGTTGAAAGACTGATGGTCAAGACCAATGACGCAATTTTGAAGTTGAAAGACGCAGGTTATTTGGTCCTTGACGCAAGTGCTGTCGTCGGTGCTCCAAGTGACGTGTACCTCCCTGATGAGGTGCTGAAATGAATTTTCCACTCAAGAAGTATTTCGTCAAAAAGGAATCCTGGAAGCGCTTCGGGGTTAAGGCCGGTGTGACACTACTGGTTCTTTGGGCTGCTGGTGCGGCCTTTGCCAGCCGCTACCGTATTGGCATTGATCCACAACAGGAGAAGTGCCTGCCGGGTTACACCTTCTTCCTCATTGATCTGAACGACCAAACTCTGGAGAGGGGAGCTGTTTACGCCTTCCAAGCCAAGAACATGCAGCCTTTCTACAAGGACGGGACTCGCATGGTCAAAATCCTCACCGGTATGCCGGGGGATAAAGTCGAGATCAACGATAAGTGGAAGATCACCGTCAATGGTGATGTCGTCGGAGAGGGGCTCCAGCTCGCAGGGAAACTACATCTGCCAGAGAGCCACTTTTACGGCAAGACCACGCTGAAAGAGAATAACTACTGGTTTATGGGCAAAAGCCCATTCAGCTTCGACTCACGTTACTGGGGGACTGTGAAAAATGATCAGATCATTGGCCGCGCATATCCCCTGTTCTAAGAGCGTTCTGGTGGCGTTGATATTCTCTGTGGCTGGCGGGGCATACGCTCAAGAGTCTCCGCTCACAGAGCAGGATAAGGCGCTTATTGAGAAAGGAAAGCAAATTGCCCAAAAGGCCCAGAAGATGGAAATGCCATCTCTGTTGCAAAACCAACACATGGACGAGGCTCAGGCCGAAGCCAAGGCATTTTTCAAGCAGCTCCAAACTACTAACCCAACGCTCAAGGAGATGCACCGGAAACAGGCTGAAAAGGGTATCTACTCTGACCATCGGATACTGGTTTTCGCCTCGTTGTCTCTTGGCGAACAGGGGTTAGATGACGTCCTAACGGCGGTGTCAGGCCAGCCTGATTCTGTAATTGTGTTCCGTGGCATCCCGGAAGGAATGAACTTGGGGCAGGGAGTTAAAGCTATTCAGGCGCTCGCGGCCAAAAAAGACCCAGTGCCGAACATCATCATCAACCCTACGTTGTTCAAAACGTACAACATCACAGCCGTTCCCACGATTGTGATGCTGGAGGATGAGCCGCTGCCTGGCGAACAACCAAACGTCGTCGCCCAGGTCTCCGGGTTGTCCGACCCGGTATGGTTGGCTCGGGAAGTGGATAACGGAGAAAAAGGCGATCTCGGCGTTAAGGGGCCGGTGGAGAAAATCAGTGAGCCAGACCTTATTGATGTTGCCAAGAAACGCCTTGCCAATATCGACTGGGAAGAGAAGAAGAAACAGGCTATAGAGCGCTTCTGGACCAAGCAGAATTTCAATGAGCTGCCCAGAGCGCCAAAATCTCGAACACGAGAAATTGACCCTAGCGTCATGATCACCAGTGACATCAGCACTCCGGATGGCACTGTGTTCGCTCACGCGGGTGACGTGATCAACCCATTGTGCGATCCGAAGGAAGTTTGCAAGCCTGGAACGCGGCCATTTACCCAAGCGGTCGTAGTTTTCGACCCGCTGGACAAAAAGCAAATGGAGCTGCTCGCCAAGAAGCTGCCTGAAATTAAGCAGGAACCTGGCGTACAACGGATTACCTATATCGCCACAGAGTTCGACAAAGACAAAGGCTGGGATTCCTACAAGAGTGTCACCGACAACTTTGACGCGCCGGTATATCTGCTGACGCCAGATCTGATTACCCGGTTCGAGCTGGAGCACACACCGAGCGTCATTACTGCCAGAGGCAAGAAGTTTGTTGTCCGCGAACTTGCTGAGGAGGGCGGTGAATGATTTTTGCCCCGGCTTTCCAACCAATTAAAGACGTCGGCACAGGTTCGTTTGTCGCTGCTGAGGTACTGGCTCGTTGGTACGACGAAGGCCGGGTTCTTACACCATCCTCTCTGTCATCACCTCCTTATTGGGGGCTGGTGGATATGGAGATGGCACGGTTCATTCAGGACAACCTTCATTATTGCTTGGATCTGTACCCAGCTCTTTTTCTGAATGTCTCTGAACATACTTTGCAATCAGACGTCATTTTCAAAGCGTGGTGGAGGGTTGTCCGCGACATTGCTAAGAATCACTCATCACGGCTTGTCATCGAGATTACCGAGGGCATTCAGGATGCCTCTCTCGCATTGAGATGGGAGGCTCTTACCGAAATAGGGGTTGAGCTGGCGCTGGATGACTATGGAGACAAAAACTCTTCGCTGGAGCGCCTGAGTCGTTATGACTGGCACTATTGCAAGTTTGACGCGAGAAGACTGCGGTCGCTTGAAGACTACTCGGCCATCCTCCACTGCCGCCGAAAAGGCATACAGCTCATTGCTGAGCAGGTGGAGAGCTTCCCATTGGGGGAGAGCGCCAAATTACTTGGACTGTCATGGCAACAAGGTTTCTATCACGGGAAGCCTGCTGTCATGGAGAAACACTTGAATTACGTAAAGGCCTTACCATGATGCAAAAAATTCTACGGGTCATTGCCGTTAGCGCGGTCTTTTGGGTTCGTTCGGTATCGGCTGACCCTGGGTGCCAGAATGCGGAAGTAATCGGCGGAAAACTGATTACTGACATCTGCTGGAGCTGTATTTTTCCCATCAAAGTAGCAGGGGTTCCTATAAGTGGTGGAGGCGGATCATTCCCGAGTGAAGCCGTAAGCAACCCTCTGTGTATGTGCGAGGATAATCTAGGGGTCCCTCGGCCTGGAGTCACCACTTCTATGTGGGAGCCAGCACGGCTTGTTGAATTTCAGAGAGTGCCTGGCTGCTCATCTGTCTTGAATGGTGTCAGGTTCCCGTTTGATAGGACTAACCAAGGGCATCATGGCATGGGAGACATGGATGGTGGTGATGGTTCTTTTATGCACTATCACTACTATGCGTTTCCTCTGTTGGTGATGCTCGATTTATTTATTAAGCAGACCTGTAATGCTGATGGGTATATGGATCTCGACATCATGTACATGTCGGAGCTCGACCCGACCTGGAACAATGATGAGCTCGCTTTTTTTACCAATCCAGAGGCGGCGGCAGTAGCAAACCCAATTGCGGCGGCTGCGTGTACTGCTGATGCTGTCTCATCAACCGCTGGAAAACCTTTAAAACAGCTTTTCTGGTGTGCTGGTTCATGGGGCACCCTGTATCCATTTAGTGGCAACCAGAATGGTGGAAAAGGTGTTATCCGCGATAGCAGTCTTCTTAGCACAAGGGTTCTGGCTGCTTTGCATCGCCGGGGGTTAGCGTGGAAGACAATGGGTTCTGAGGCTATGTGTAGAGGTGTTATTAGCCCAACACTACCCAAAACGCAGTACAAATTCACGCTATTGCATCCGGTTCCAGAGACAAACTCATCTCACGTAATTGGCGAATCCACTCTTACGTGGGGTCTGGCGCGAACTATACCGGCAATTGGGCAAGACCCTATTTACACCATCTGGCGATGGAATGATTGCTGTAACAATTGAGCAGACCCTAACGAATTTGCACGGGCATTTTAGATTATGCCCCAAAAGGGCCACTACACGTACAGGTGGCCCTTGTCTTCTCAGATAGCATGGGAAGGTTGAAATGGAGAACACAATGCGAAGTCATAATTACTTTATGAAAGCTGTGGCCTCGCTGTTGACAGTAACCATGTCTGCGCTGCCGATACATTCCTACGCTAACGGTAGCCAAGACCAGGACATCACAGCGGTGGGTAAAGAGGCCCAGGCTTTCGGACAAAACCTCTCAAACTCATTCAAGTCGAGCTCGGGGACTGTGCAAGATGGCACAATCTCTATGCCGACGTTGAAAGACGGTCAATTCCAAATGAACGGGGGGAGTCAGATTAATGTCAATGATCTATTCCCCGGAACGAGCGGGACCAACAATAAACCTGATAGTTATTACTTCCCTGATGCCAATAAACCTGATGTGGGCGGTCTGCAAGGCATTTACGACTCTGGCGATGACATGGACAGCGTGGGGAATAATGCAAAAGGGTCGCTGTGGAGTGATGCCAATAGTGCTAATCCATCAATCTCTGGTGCGGCATACAAGGTTCTTCTCGATGCCTCTAATCGATCACGCCCTGATTTCAGTAATGACCCTGTACTAAATCTAAGCAAAAAGACCTATGAGGATATGGACCTCATCGCAGGTGGCTTTGGGGATTGTTCTGCCGAAACAACCATCAATCAGAATACTATCAACGCCCACATTCCAGAGTATGAACGGTGTCAGCGTGTTGTAGATCAAAGCGCGGACTGTGAGGTTGTCCATGACTACGATGCCTCTGTGGTGAAGCACTATGATGGTCCATATAACCTCAAATCTTGTGGAGAAGGCTGTACTGAGTTGTGGATTGGCCGAGTTGGTAACGACTACTGGAGTGGCAACTGTTCGATTTATGAGGAATACACGCGGGTCCAAGTCAGTAATCCAGACGCCATAGTGTCTGCAACTCTTGAGTACGCCAAGTGGGATGACTACATGCAAGTTTGGGTTGGTAAATCAGGTCAGGAAACTAAAGTATGGTCCGGCCCTGACGGCAATTTCCCTCCAGAAACGGCTGGCCGATGTGAATTGTCAACAAGTTGGGAGCGAAACCCTAATATTGATGTCACTCCCTATTTCAAGAATGTGAAAGATGGTGATGTTGTTACGTTTAAGATCCGCGTTTCAGTAACTGGCGCAGGTGAGGGTTTTGGCCGCATAAAGCTACGCTATGACCCATCAAAAGCCATTACCAAGGATGAGTGGGCTCCACAGAGCTGCATGGATTCAGCCAAAGGGGTTGTAGATGGTTTTGCGGAAGGCGAGATCACATGTATAGATGACCCGACTGATGCTACGGGCTGCACAGTCATCAATGGGATCAAAGTTTGCGAATCTCAACTCAAGCCGTCACCTTTGCCTGGTATTCCAAAACTATGCAAAAAGGTTCGAGTTAAAGCTGACTATGACTTTTATAAGGGGCAAATGGACTGCTGGACAGACCCTCAAGGTGAAACGCACTGTCCGGTAAACACGGGCGGGAATCTCGATAGCTGTCAGAAATATGAAGAAAACCCTCAGTGCGGCTTCATCAGTTCCAAATGTGTTGATGGTGCTCAGGGAAGTTCTGGTACGTGCTACGTCCACGAGGATACTTATGACTGTGGTACAGATGTTTCTGTTCCGACCTTGGAAAAGGAAACTGAGTACCAGTGCGGTGGGCCTATACGCTGCATGGGAGATGACTGCCTTGATTTGACCAAAACACAAAGCACTGATTTTGCTCGCGCTACTGCGTTGCTCAATGCAGCCCAATTCATGACGCAGGATATGAGCTGCACAGGCCAAGATGGGGATGACAATCCTACCGGGGATGAAAACGTTATTTGCTCTGCTTTTGCAGGGGAAGCTGGCGAATGCAAGATAGCTGTTGGGGGAGTTTCTGATTGCTGTGAAAAGCCAACCAATATATCTCTTGCCGATTATCTGAACCTAATAATGGCCGTTCCAAAGCTCGATGGCGCAGTGATGGGGCTGACTGATGGTAATGCGCTTAAAGGTGCTTATCAGGTACTTAGGGAACCTGCCCTTCAAGGGTGGACAGAAGTCACAAAACCGTTCACAAGTTATATAGAGAACGTTTCAGGTGCTGTTGATTCGTTCTTCCAGCCTGTAGAGCAGTTTGTTGATCAACTCATTGACCAGCTCAAAGAGCAAGTCAAAGAAGTGATGATGGATGTCATGAAATCAGCAGGCCAAGATGCAGCAACAGAGCAGGCGGCTGCCGCAGCATCTGAACAAGCTGCCGAAGCAATGATGGAGACTGCGACAACATGGCTTAGCACTGCCATGACGATATATACCGTCTATGTCGTTGCGATGGTGATGATCCAGATGATTTATAAGTGCGAGGAAGAAGAGTTCACTATGAACGCCAAAAGAGCGCTCAAGAATTGCACCTATGTAGGCTCTTATTGTAAATCTAAGGTGTTGGGCGCTTGTATTGAAAAAAGAGAAGCGTATTGCTGCTTCAATTCTCCGCTCTCTCGTATTATACAAGAACAGGTTCGCCCTCAATTGGGGCAGAACTTTGGAGACCCCAAAAATCCTCAGTGTGAAGGGATTCCACTAGATAAAATTGCCGAAATTGATTGGAGCAAAATTAATTTGGATGAGTGGCTTGGGATATTACAGCAGAACGGTAAATTCCCTGATCCGGCCTCAATAAATCTCGACTCGCTGACTGGAGCAGGGAATGACTTCAATATTGACGGGACGCGGAAGAATGCTCAGGAAAGGGCGTTGGAGCGGTTGGAAGGGATTGATATTGACGCGAAGCGAAAAGAGGCGACAAACAGCATAGACCCTCAAACAGGCGCGCCAACTGGTGGTGGTGGATAAAAAAAGGGGCCTTTCGGCCCCTTTCTCATGTAGATTGATTACGCTTCTGGGTAAACAAATAACTCTGCTTTTCCCTGATCAAGAAGGTAAGGGAAAGCAACTTTTTCGCCATTATCCAGCTCAACCGATTTTGGAGCAAGGTAGAGGTAGGCCCAAGCTGGTAGCTGTTTGCTAATAGCTGCGTAGATCGCTTGCTGAGGAGCATGGCTTGCTGCCCCATTACCGACATTCACAAAGTTGTATGCGGTCTCATGGCCTGATGTGAAGGCATACGCTGTACCTTGAACGCCAGAGACAAAATTAGGAGCTGACCCTAGGCGAGGCTCCACGATTTTCACCTTAACGGAACACATGTCAGCTACCTTACTTTGTCCGTTCACCCACGTCGGGCAACCCCATTCATTCTTGTAGAACTGATAGGTTAGGCGACCATCTTTGTCATACAGAAGCGTGAAATTGGCACCCAAATCAGTCAGCGCTGACTCAATGGAAACTTTCACATGTGAAAGAAATTTGGCCTGAGCGTCTGCCGGTGAAACTGCTTCGTTAGCAGGCATCCAAGCGATCAAGCTATTGCGAGCGCCATGCTGTTTGGGGCCGATAGCCCAGTTCGCAAGGTTGACCAAGCCACCTTGCCAGTCGGTCATTCCGAGCTGAGGGGACATGTAGCCAGACAGCACGTAGGCTGCCCCAAACGTTTTGGTGTCGGTCAGACGCTCCAGCTTGTCACGCGGAACAGAAGCGTCTTGGATGCCTGTTACCAGGCCACCGGCCTCCGCGATGTTGTAAGCGCGACTGTGATTGGTTTTGTACGCTGTGGGTTCGTAACTGCTGGTGGATGCACAGCCAGATAGAGCTGCTACAGCCAGAGCCACGGTGGTGATTAAAGCCTTTTTCATGTTGTTCTCCGTTCTTACCTGAGTTGAATCTGATTTACTTCGATAATATCACAGCATCAAAAAATGCAACCATAAAAGACAAAAAAAAGCCCCTCGGGCGAGGGGCAAAGGTTTGGGCTGGGTTATGCTGCTTTTGTTTTCTCGGCTTCGTCTGCGATTTCCTTGTCGCCGGTTGCAGATTCCGGAGCGGCTTCGGCCACTTCACCTTCTTTGCCTTTGCTGTGGGCGGAAATGCGAGCCCGTTTCTCGATGCCGATGATTCGACCGGCCAGCTTGATGAGGCGTTGCTGCCATTGGTAAGTGGCGTCGGTGCGCTGCTTGCTGGTCAGTACGGTGTTCAGCCAGAGAGTGTCAACGATCCCCATCAGGGTATCCAGTTTGCGGATCAGGTGTGCAAACTGAGCAACCTGAGGAGAGTTGATCTCGATGGTGTATTCATTCGGGTTGGTGTAGCCGGGCATCATGTCGATGCCGTTGTCTTCCATCAGCTTGTTGAGCTGGGCGGTAGCTTTGTCCAGGTCTTCGGAGACCTTGGAAATGTGTTCCAGGATGACGGTTTCAACCTGGTCGATTTCGTCCTGCTCACCGATGATGCGAAGGATCACGTCGATGGAGAACAGGGAGTTGGAAACTCGCTCAAAGCTGCGTTCCATGACGCGCTGAGCTTGGAGGCTATTTACTTTCAGAACTTGCTTGAAAACAGGGCGAGAGTAGTGGTTGCTGCGGTCGTTGTTTGTGTCCAGTGCTACTTGTGCTTCTGCCATTAGAGATACTCCTAAATTTGAGGTACAGATAAACGCACTGGAAAGGATAAATGCGGTCAATCTGTAACCTGACCTCTCGAAGTGCCCAAAATGGACAGTTACAGCGTTTTCTGTTTAGCAAAGGTGAGCTATATTTGAATCATCTTAGTCGCTCTGCGGCTATAGGTGAGATAGCTGGTCTCCGAAAACAAACAGCATCTAGTCTTATGCCGTATGGCATTACTTAACCCCAAGCCGGGGGCTTCTCCCGGTTTTCGGGTGTTGCCCCTGTTTTTTTACATAGGAGCAACACCATGCACATCATCACTTTCATTGTAGTTCTGCTTGCATCTCTGGGCGCACTGTACGTAGGCGCGAAGGCATTTGCTTTTTCCTTCATCGTTCTCGCTAAAGTGTTCCAGCGTATCGGTTTGTTCCTTTGGAACAAATTCGCAGTTCCTGCAATGCGGTCTGTACAGGCCGTCATCAAAGAACGTGCTGCCAAGGCTGAACAAGCCAAAGCAGTCGTTGAACCTGAGGTAACTCAAGTTCAAGAAGTCGCTAAACAAGAACCTGACTGGGATTATCTCGAAATCCCGACTTACCTTCGTAAGGGCAAGGAACTTGTTTGGTAATAACTGTCGCTGAGTAATCTTCGACACTTTCAAACCCATCGGGGCAACCATACCCCGACGGGGATGTTGCCCCTTTTTGCTTAGGAGCAACATCATGGAAATCGCTATCATCGCTTTGTGTATCCCTACTGGTTGGGCAATCTCTCGTCCTTTCGTGAGAATCGCTGAATCGTTCGGTTACTGCTGATAGTCAACGCAAAGGGAGGGGGCAACCCCTCTCTTTCTGGTCAAGCCTCTGTGGCTTGTCCTCAAAGTCTTCTGGTGTCAGTTGGCTTTGACGACAAGCTACAGGGGGAATGTCGAATGCAACAGAATCTTCATGTTTACGACGATCACGCAGGCATCATCTATCTGGCTGATGGACGCGAGGTGAAATTTGATCCGAAACTGTATTCCAGCTCCTACCAGGCGCACAGTGAAGCAGTGAAGTGGGCCAAAGAAACCGGGGTCATTGGTCAAAACGACGATGTGGTGATGTTCGTCCATTGAGGGAGTGGCCTCCAGGAGAGGCTACTCTCCTCGCTCCTTAAAAGTCTTCTTACTCATGGTGAATACCATCAGTAAGCAGATTTTGTTCTCTTCGGAGAGCGAAAAGTGCGATAGCTGGTCGCCAAAAACAAACAGCAAATTAACGTTAATTTACTAGCCCAACCGGGCGCATCCGCCCGGTTCGGGACGTGGTGCGCCTGTCACAATAGGAGCGCACCTATGTCTCAATACTCTCAATTCTCAGTAAGCAAGGTTTTCGGTATGCCCAGCATTCCGGAGAAGGTAACGGCCATCGGCTACGCTGACGGTTCAAACCCTTTCATCCCTGCCACTGATACCAACTACGTTTTCCGCAAAGAGTTTCTGCGAGAGGTCTTGGCCTATCTCAAAGAGCCTGGCGGTGACGCATTGTTCGTAACCGGCCCTACCGGGTCTGGCAAAACCTCAGGTATCACCGAGATCGCTGGTCGTCTCAACTGGCCTGTTCAGCAAATCACTGCCCACGGGCGGATGGAGCTGACAGATCTGATTGGACATCACGCTCTGGTCGCGGAAAAGCCTGGTCAACCACCTGTCATGAAGTTCATGTATGGACCTCTGGCAGTCGCTATGCGTGAAGGTCATCTGCTCCTCATCAACGAGGTGGATTTGGCCGACCCTGCCGAGCTGGCTGGTCTCAACGATGTCCTTGAAGGGCGTCCCCTTGTGATCGCTCAGAATGGCGGGGAAATCATCAAGCCGCACCCGATGTTTCGTGTGGTCGTTACTGGTAACTCTACGGGGTCCGGTGATGCTTCTGGTTTGTACCAGGGGGTGATGATGCAGAACCTCGCAGCTATGGATCGCTATCGTTTCACCAAAGTAGGGTATGCGGATGAGGAAGCTGAACTCAGCATTCTTGGCCGTGTTACTCCGAAACTTCCGGAAAATGTGCGGAAGGGAATGGTTCGGATTGCTAATCAGGTCCGCAAACTGTTTCTTGGCGAAAACGGTGAAGATGGTCAGATCAGCGTCACCATGTCCACTCGGACGTTGGTGCGTTGGGCGAAACTGTCTCTAGCGTTCCGTGGTGCCCCAAATGCTCTTGAATACGCCCTGGATCAAGCTCTGCTTATCCGTGCGGCCAAAGAGGAGCGTGAAGCCATCCTGCGTGTTGCGAAGGATGTGTTCGGGGACCAATGGCGCTAAGGGGTGACGCATGAAGAAAAATGACTGTTTGTGCCGTCGTTACACTGCTAAAGAGTGGGGCAATGACGAAACCACAATAGAAGTCTTCATTGGCTACAAGTTGCTCCGGGAGCCCAGCTCCTCGGAGCCAGGCCAATTCACGATGGTCGAGCTACGCCGAACCGTCACTGATGGGAAAGCTGAAAATTGGTCTGAGACAAAGCTCGAAGGACCTTTTGAAGCTAACGGCCCAGACACGATCCCAATGTCCTACAAGGACAAAGAAAGCCAGTATGTGTCACAGTTTCTCAGCCAGGGGTACACCTTTCTGGATGAGGTGCTGGTAAACGCAGAGACACAGACGGTGCTGGAAGGGGGGAATGTTTCAGCCGGACAAACAGCCAGCTTGGGATCTCTCAACTGGCTGTTATCTCCGCCCTCTGAGTTACCTCCAGGTGACATAAACCTCTTCAAAGGTTTTGTTGCTGGGGTTTTTGCCAAAGGAGCCGGTTTAATCGGCTTTGAGGTTGCTCGGAGCGAAGGCTCAAATGACTTGCTACCCAGTGTGCTGATGCGTACTGACAGCGGTTATGAGCTTGGGGTTAGCACTGGACTAGGCGAAAACACTATCCATCCAGCTACGCTGGAAGGCGCTGGTGAACTCCGCCCGGAACATGGTCACAAACCCCTGCTGATGTTGGTTTACCTGCAACAGCGTTTCGCGGATGACTTTTCAAACGTAGAGAAGCCGCTGGTGGCATTCTGTGATGAACAGGGTGATACCTTCGACTACGAGCGTTTTGATTCACTAAAACCCCTCATTGAACGGTTTGGTTTCAGCTACGACGAAGTAAGAGCAGATGCAGAAAGGCTTGGCCTTGTATCTGAGCTGATTCGCCTGGCAGAGATCGACGCCGAACAAGAGGATCACTTTTTTTAACCCTTACGGGGGCTTGCTCCCCGAAAGGGGCGTTGGCCCTCTCCAAATAACTTGGAGGTCATGATGTCTAAAGGCGTCAACAAAGTAATTCTGGTCGGTAATCTCGGTTCTGACCCGGAAATTCGCTACATGCCAAGCGGAACTGCCGTTGCCAACTTCAACGTTGCAACAACGGATACGTGGCGCGATAAGCAGTCTGGCGAGCAAAGAGAGCATACTGAGTGGCACCGTATTGTGCTTAAAGGTCGTTTGGCAGAAGTCGCTGGTGAGTACCTGAAAAAGGGCTCCCAAGTCTATCTCGAAGGGAGCAACCGCACCCGGAAGTGGACTGACAGCCAACAAATCGAGCGCTACACCACCGAAGTACACTGCGTTGAAATGCAGATGCTTGGTGGTCGTGGAAATGCACCTCAGGACAACTCTCAACGTGCAGCGCCCCAAAAAGGGCAACGTACAGGAGCCGGTACGCAATCTGCTCCTGTGCAGCAATCAGCACCGCAAGGTGGTATGGGCGGAGGCTATGGTCCCGCTCCTGATGGCTGGGATGATGACATCCCGTTCATGCGGCTGCACCACTTGGCTGGCGGGTAACACCGCCAACTCTTACTAAACCCCACGGGGGCACTCATGCCCCGAGGGGGTCATGGTGTCCTCAAACCGTTCATTCGTGAATTGGAGAAACACCATGTCTGATAACAAATCTCTTGTAACCCGTATCGCAAGCCGGTTTGGCGTGGACACCCGAAAGTTCTATGAAACTTTGAAGGCGACCGCATTCAAGCAGCGAGATGGAAGTGCCCCGACCGATGAGCAGATGATGACGCTCCTGATCGTGGCTGAACAGTACGGTTTGAACCCTTTCACTCGGGAAATCTATGCGTTTCCTGACAAGCAAAATGGGATCATTCCGGTAGTAGGTGTTGATGGTTGGAGCCGCATCATCAACGAGCATCCCCAGTATGATGGCGTCGAGTTCGTGTATTCGGACAAGATGGTCAGAATGCAGGGGGCGAAAGTTGACTGCCCTGAGTGGATTGAATGCGTGATTTACCGTAAGGACAGATCTCGCCCTATCCGCATCAAGGAGTTCATTGATGAGGTGTACCGTGAACCGTTTCAGGGTCAAGGTCGCAATGGTGCTTACACTGTTGATGGCCCCTGGCAAACGCACACCAAGCGTCAACTCCGGCACAAGTCGCTGATCCAGTGTTCTCGTGTCGCATTTGGTTTCTCTGGTATTTATGACCAGGATGAAGCTGAACGCATCCGTGAAATGGAGCAGGCATCGGCCATTAACCCGGCTATTGCCAATCTCCCTTCACCATCTCAAGTTCAAAGCCAAGAGCCTTTGGCTATTGAGCACAAAGAGCTTGACCCGATCCTAACCAAACTCGCAAATCGCGCCATTGCTGAAAACGCATGGTCTGCGGCGCATGAGTATGTGAAGGGACGGTATGAAGGTTCGGAACTGCAATATGCGACTCAATTCCTTCGTGACAAGGAGATGGATCAAATGGAGCCTCCGAAACCTGACTACCAGGAAGCGCACGAGCAAGAGTCCGCCGCTGGTGGTTCTGCAAATGCTGAACCTGGTGCCGAAGAAATGCCGCCTTTGAGTGACGAGGACATGATCCCTGTTACAGAAGAGGAGGGCGCGGAAGGCAGTTACTACTAACCCCAACGGGGGGGACTCCCCCGCTGGGGGAGATCTCCCTCCTAACCATTGGAGAGAGGTCCATGAAAATAGTCAACCTATCGCAACGAGAGGAAGATTGGCTTGATTGGCGGCGTCAAGGTGTAACAGCCACTGACGCCGCTATCCTGCTCAATCGGTCTCCGTACAAAACACGATGGAGACTGTGGGCCGAGAAGACTGGGTATGCGCGTGAAGTCGATCTGAGTCTTAATCCGCTGGTTCGCCGGGGGATAGAAAACGAAGATGCTGCAAGACGCGCTTTCGAGGAGAAGTATGATGACATGCTGCTCCCCGCCTGTGTCGAATCGGTTCAATACCCGCTCATGAGGGCCTCCCTGGATGGCCTGAGAGATAACGGGGAGCCCGTCGAGCTGAAAAGCCCGAGTGCGACTGTCTGGGAAGATGTTTGTGCTGAGAAAGCAAACAGCAAGGCATACCAGCTTTATTACCCGCAGGTGCAACACCAGCTCCTGGTAACGGGGGCCAAGCAAGGCTGGTTAGTCTTCTACTTTGAAGGTCAGATTCAGGAGTTTCCAATACTCCGAGACGAAGCCATGATTCAAGAAATCTTGGCCGAGGCTAAAAAGTTCTGGCAACAGGTAGTAGACAAGAAGGAGCCCGACAAAGATCCAGAGAGAGACCTGTACATACCGCAAGGTGAAGAGGTCAACCGTTGGATTGCTGCTGCTGAGGAATACCGCCTCTATGATGCTGAGATTCAGGAGCTGAAACAGCGACTGTCTGAGCTTCAAGAAAGGCAAAAGCCTCATCTCGACACCATGAAGTCCCTCATGGGGGAATACTTCCATGCCGACTACTGCGGTGTGATGGTAACGAGATACAAAGCGGCTGGCCGGGTAGACTACAAAAAGCTGTTGGCTGATAAGGCGTCAGGCGTGAAGCCTGAGGATGTTGACCAGTACAGAGAGAAGTCATCAGAGCGGTGCCGTGTAACGGTTACTGGCTCTGTGAAGCCACGGTACATTGTTGATGAGGACGTGCTTGCTCCTCTTGATGATTTGCCGGAAGAAGTAGAGACGTTCTACTGGTGAGTGGGGGATTTTCCCCCGCTTTCCCTTGGGGATTCTGGGAGTCTCCAACGGAAAGCAAGATTTTGTTCTCTTCGGAGAGCGAAAAGTGCGATAGCTGGTCGCCAAAAACAAACAGCAAATTAACGTTAATTTACTAGCCCAACCGGGCGCATCCGCCCGGTTCGGGACGTGGTGCGCCCCCAACTTTTTGGAGTGCATCATGACTAAAGTGAACCATCTACAAAGCCTCTGTGTTATCCACGTAGACTTTGACATCTGGAGTGGACAAACCCGTTTGTCTGCATCTGATCTCAAGCTGGGCGAGGGTGGTGAAATTCCACCTGAGAAAGTAGCTCAACTGGGAAGTAAGAAGATCTGTGATCCGGCTAAGCTGAAAGGCTTTCATCGCCTGAAAACAGAAACTCGTCGCCTCCTGCTGAAATTCGGTATGCCGTTCATGAACGGATTTGCCGTACCCGTCAGCAAGACCGATGAAATCTGTAACAAGCTGAATGACATAAACTTTCAGTTTAACCAACTGAAACAGGATTTCATCAAAGGTTACAACAAAGCCGTGGATGAATGGTGTCAGGAGAACCCTGAGTATGAACGAGCTATCCGTGCCGGAGCCCTTCCAAAGGAAACGGTCGAGGAGCGGATTGGCTTTGAGTACCAGGTGTTCATGATCCAGCCTGTGAACGAAGATGAGGCCAACGCCAAACGCCTTAACCGCAAGGTTGAGCGCTTGGGTGACGATCTCATCTCCGAAGTGGTTCAGGAAGCGAATAAGTTCTATATGGAACGTTTGGCCGGTCGAGACCAATGTGCGGTCACTACTCGGCAGACACTCCGTAACATCCGCGACAAGGTGGATGGGCTTAGCTTCCTGAACAGCGCTTTTAACCCTCTGGTCAAGCTGCTCGACCAAACCCTCCGGGGATACGAGCAACATGCCGATGGCCGAAACATCGTTGCGCCTTTCTTTTATCAGGTCGTGGCCGCAGTGCTGATCATGAGCGAGAGGGACCGCATCGAGCAGTATGCCAATGGCTCGATTACTGTAGAGGGCATGGCTAATGACATTGGCGGTTCGGGAGCCCAGATGGGGGACCGTTCTAAAGATGAAAAGGCCGAACAGAAAAGCGATAAAGCCGGTGAGCTTATCCCTGCAACAGAGGGTGGCGAAACCAAGCAGCAACAGGTAGGTGGTACTGAATCTGTTCAATCAGAACAGACTAACAGCGGTGGTAACGCTGTTGACCTGGATGAAGACATCGACAACTTCTTCAAGAGTTTTGCAGAACGAGGCGAGGGTGAATCGGAAGATGAATCCAATGCCGGTGATGTGGTTCGAGAAGAGCGCGTTGATGTTGAGGATGAGCCGGTTTTGCCTGAGGAAACTCCGGTAGAGCAAGAGCCTGTCCAAGAGGAGCCGACAGAGGAGCCTCTCAACCAGGAGCTGCCTAAAACTGACGACGATGGCGACTATTTCTTCTAATAGTCACTTCAACTAAACCGACCCGGAGGGGATAGCCATTCCCTCCAGGGGTGGACTATCTCCTTCCCTACCAGGAGAAAAGATATGTCCAAAAAACGCACCATTTACAGCGCTCTACCAATCGTGGCCGCAGCCTATGGTGAAAAACTCGGTGTCAAAGTCGCCATCGGTAACGATGACGCATACACCGATGGTAAGACCATCGTGGTTCCGAATATCCCCGACGACTATCCTCACATGGATGCTGTCTGGGGGTATTTGGCCCATGAAGCAGCCCATGTCCGGTTTACGGACTTTGGTGTTGAGCGCCGCAGAGGTCTTCATGCTGAGTTGTCCAACGTTTTGGAGGACTGCCGCATAGAACGGGCCATGATGGAACTCTTCCCCGGTACGTCGCAGACCCTGAATGAGGTTGCTCGCTATATGGCTCAAGCTGGTCATTACGAGCACGTCACAGACAAAGAGGCCCCTGCCTCCATTCTGACAGGGTTTTGTTTGTACTGGTTGCAAACCAAGGCTGTAGGGCAATCCGTCCTTCAACCCTATCTCGATTCGGCTACCCCCGTATTCGAGCGCGTGTTCCCTCAGGGTGTTGTTGTTCGGCTGAACGCTTTACTGCGTAAGGCTGTGAACACTAAGTCAACCGCAGAGGTGACATCCTTGGCCGACCAAATCATCAAGATGATCGAGGAGGAAAAGGAGAAAGAAGAGCAAAAGCCCCTGAATGGTCAGGATGGTAACAACCAGCAGAATGCTGGTGGCAACCAACCTCAGAACAGTCAGGGCGGAAGTGGTAACGATCAAAACCAAGGGCCTGATGCCAATGGTGGTGATCAGCAAGGTAAAGACCAGAAGCAAGACGATGCTAACGGGAAATCTGATCCGAAAGGACAGGGCGACCAAGGCAAGTCGGATACTGATGGTGGCAGCAAGGCAGGACAAAGCCAGGCTGGTGGCAATTCTGACGCGGCGAAACAAGACGCGGCCAAAATGCTCCAGCAGGTTCTGAATGCCGGTGCCGGTGATTTGCGTGGTGACGCGCATGATGCACTTAAAGCCGAGCTCAACCGGGTGGCTCAAGATAAGGGGGACAGTAGCTATATGACTGTTCGCTCTGCTGTGAACACCCAGGACAACCCTGCTGTTGGCAAAAGCCTGGTAGGGGATGTGAAGAGCACCACTTCAAAGATAAGAACGCAGCTCTACGGATTGGTCCAGGCCAGCCAGCGAGTTGCTCACCGTAACCAACGATCAGGGAAGCGTGTGGATGCTCGGAAACTACATCGTGTAGTGACGGGTGATACCCGCGTATTCCTCAAGCCGGAAGCCAAGAAACGCCCTAATACGGCGGTTCACATCCTGGTTGATATGAGCTCCTCGATGGCCTACAAGGCCGCCAATGGAAAGGAGCGTCAAGACATTGCGCGGGAAGCGTCCTTGGCTATTTCGATGGCTCTGGAAGCAATACCCGGCGTAAACCCGGCAGTCACCTTTTTTGGTGGCAACCGGAACCAGCCAGTGTTCAGTGTCGTGAAGCATGGAGATACGGTTCAGAATCGGGCCGGTCGGTTTGGGTTCAAAGCAACTGGCGGTACGCCTATGGCGGAAGCTATGTGGTATGCAGCTTTTGAACTCACCAAGACCCGTGAAGAGCGAAAAATGTTGATCGTAGTGACTGACGGGCAGCCTCAAAGCGCCCCGGCATGTCGCTCAGTGATTGACCTCTGTGAACGAAGCGATGTTGAGGTGATCGGCATAGGGGTAGAGACTACCGCAGTGTCAGGACTGTTCCAAAAGAACATTGTCATTGATGATGCGGCAGCTCTGCAACGCACACTGTTTAAGTTGATGGAGCGGTCATTGACTGCTTTTGCAGCTTAACAGGAAGTGAAACGACAAACGGCTATCCCTTCGGGGGTGGCCGTTTTTATTTGGAGAGTCTATGAACCAATTCCATTCATCTTTGGATTTGTATCATCGGAACAAAGGTAGAAGGGCTACAGTGCCGGAGACGCCTTTTTTACTGCTTGCTAAGCGCATTCCTCCGATGTACTGGAGACTGTTCCAGGGTGTTACTTTGGATAGTCGTATGGGATACACAGGCAGGCGGCAGTTCCACAGTCTTGGGCAAGCAATCGACTGGGCAAAGTCATCAGTTGGCGATTCCTGGTCAAATAAGCGCTTTCACAAGCCGGTAGGCCTCGATGTATTGCTGGCCTGTACTGCGAGTAAGGTGCCTGAACATCTGGTCGAAGAACTGAAAAGACGGGGCAGTTGATGCGTCTTTGAGCTTTGCACCCGAAAAGGGCAGTTTGAGCGTTCCTGTTCACACAGCTCTCGTGGAACAATCAAAGTGAGGAGGGAATACCCTCCCACTTTCTCAGAGGCCTTCATTGAGGGTTGCTGAGAAAGTGAATTTTGTCCTCTCTGAGGGCGAAACGTGCGATAGCTGGTCGCCAAAAACAAACAGCATTCAACCTCAGCCTAAGGGCGCACTGCGCCTGACAGGCTCTGTGTGCCCAAGTTACTTTAAGGAGCACACATGTCTCATCTGAACAATCTCAAATCCGTAATGATCTCTCTCGCCGCCGAACATAAGCTGCCTGAAATCTACCAGGATGACATCACTACCGATGTGGAGTCTCTGGATCGATTCGATGGTTTACGTCTGGTCTGGCTGTTGCGGTCTTGCGGCAGCGTATTGGTGCCAGCGGAAGTTGGCGTTAATCCGATCTATATCACCCATTGGTTGTGGTCTAACCACGGTCAACAGGTGGTTCCATTCTCTGTGGATACCCGCACGGGGTTGATTGAAAAAATCGACTTCGAGCAAGCTGAAAAGCTGATCATGCAGATGCCTTGCAACCTCTCTTCATTGCAGAACAAGGAATACTTGGTTGACCAGGTAAACCGAGTGTTGCAACGAGGTTGTGAAATGCGTATCTGGGGTATCTTCGAGTCTCCAAGCTCGGTGGAATCCGTTGGTGGTTGGAAAGAGTGGCAGAGCTATTTCAGCTCTACTGGGAATCGACTGATGGCCGATTTCGTTGGTAAAGCCATTCGATTCACCAACCCTCGATAAATCGCCGTTCAACCATTAACCCTAATTAACCCTATGGGGCTCCGATAGCCCTGAGGGGACGGGGCTCCGCAATCGCAATAAGGAGTCCCTATGAAAAACCTATCAGCTTTGGAAGCAGTTCTTGACTACGACAAACCTTCTCGACGTTTTCTTGATGAGCTCAACGAAAACCAGATGAAGGATTTGTCCGGGGAAATCTTCGCCAAGCTCTACTGGAGCAAGCGTAATCCCCAGTGGTACGAGAAAGACACCAATCGGCTGTTTGCACGACTTCGTTGGGTTCAGCGCATCATCAAGAAGCGCTTGAAAACCGGCAAGGTTAAACCTGAACTGACAGAAAATGGTTCAGTGATGGAGCGCTTCAACTTCCCTTATGGTGACACTCTCGATTTCTTCCATCGGTACTTGCGACATCCCAAATGGGAGGTTGTGTATCAAGAATCGGGGTGCAGTGCCTTTTGGAAAAATGAAGCAACGCTTGAGCTATGCACCTACTGCGAAGGTGATGTGGTCATGATGAAGGCTCCTGATGAAGCAACCTTCTTTCGTGATTGCAATCGCCTTAGCTGGTGGTATGCAGATAACGCTTGATCTTAATCCCTAACCAGGGGCGAACCGGCCCCTGATGGGAGCATGGTGCGCCCCATCTATGATGGAGGACGCCATGTTCAAATCATCAGTATGCTCCTACGAAAACAGGGGGCCTTACGGAAACAACAAGTACCGAGGCAACTGCTCGGGCTTTATCGTTAAAGACTTCATTGAGTCTTACATGAGAAAGCCGAACGGGCTGGTGGCAGACCCAAGTGTTGGGGGTGGCTCTAGCATCGACGTTGCCAATGAACTTGGTGTCCGTTTCAAAGGGACAGACTTGCATCAGGGGTTCAACCTGTTGCGGGATGACTTCCTTTCGTTCCTCGGAGAGCCTGCACACCTGATCTGGTGGCACCCTCCTTACTGGGACATGATCCAGTATTCAGGTAAGCAGTGGGGCGAGCCCAACAAATGGGATATGAGCCGCATGAATTTGCCTGAGTTCGTTGAAGCCCTTGAGCTGGCCGTTATGAATATTCATGACGCCTGTGAGCGAGGAGGGCATTACGGAATCCTCATGTTTTGTACCACAGCTAATGTAACTATCCTGTTGCAGTCTTAAACCACTCCTTTATACTGAATAAAAATACAGTATTGGAGGTCCGAGGGTGGAGTTTCTTCTTGCTACACCAGAGTTTGAAATCAGGGGCCATTCCTATGAAGGCTTCCCGATTCTTCTCAAATCCAATCATGATGTGTTTGTCGAAGGAATGGAATTTCTCGTTCATCACTGCTTAAAACGTGGAAGTGTGCAAAGCCGACGTAGTTGGGAAACGTTTGGAAGGGATCTGTGTGATTATTTCGAGTTCATTGAAGCCAATGGGTTTGATTGGAGAGAGCTTGATCACCGAAATCACGAAACCCTGTTAGCCCTGTATCGCGACGTTTCCTTTGATCGATTTAACCTTAACGCCTCCACGGTAAACCGACGACTTCACCTGGTCATCAAGTTTTATCAGTTTGCCCTCAAACAAGGTTGGGTAAGCACGTTGCCGTATGACCTTGAAACGGTGAGAGTCAAACAGACAAAGGGTTTCCTCGCACACACAGACACGTCCGGGGGGTATGCCGTAAAGCCGGATGTGCTGCTGAAAACCACGCCAACCAGGATCAAAGTCCTCAACAAAGAACAAGTGGAAGAGCTGCTCAAAAGTATCAACAACAAAACGCTTCGATTGATCGTTCGCCTGGCCTTGCTGACGGGGTTGCGTAAAGAAGAGCTTCTGACGTTTCCAGTTACTTATGTGTCAGCCCCCCAATCGATCTCGGCTCGAAGTCATGTAGTTGTTGAGCTTAAACCCCAAGAGATGAGCACCAAGGGAGACAAGCCACGGACGATCCATGTGCCGATATCATTGATGGCGGATCTCTGGGACTACGTGATTCACGAACGTCATGAAACGATCCGAAAGCACGGCACAGACCCCAAAACCCTCTTTGTGACCGCCAAGGGCAAGTCCTGGAGCATTCCAACCTCGCTCAACAATCAACTGAACCGATTGAAGCTGTCGTTCGCCTGCCATCCCCACATCCTGCGTCATACCTACGCGACGCACACCCTGAAATCGTTGTTGTCCCGAAAGAGCACGACTTTCAATCCCTTGATCTATGTCCGAGATCGCCTCGGCCACAGCAGCATTACAACGACCGAAAAATACCTGCATTTCCTCGACGACATTGAAGACGACCTGCGCACCAGTTATCAGGAAGAAATTGAGGAAACCGCGAAGGAGGCGGCCTGCGCATGAAAAAAGATTTCACGCTAGACGGTGATGATATTGGGGTTAAGGCGGTTGACGAGACGGCGAACAACGCGAAGACCGAAACCATCGAACCATCGCCGCTCTCAAAGCCAGAGAACGCGGTCGTTGCCTTTCCCGAAAACACAACAAACACGAGAAACGCGGACTTCGGGCCATTTTACGGTCAGGGCTTTGACGACATCACTGCCGCTTGTCAGTGCACCCTCGAAAAGTTGATCACAGAGAGCGCCAATACCAACGGAAAGTCTCTCAGCTTGACCACAATTGTGGGTTATTGGAACGTTGGCTTTCGTTTTTTTGCGCCCTTCCTGTCGTTGCTCCACGCCGCTAGTGGTGAACGCCTGACCATGGCGGATCTCAACGCCGAAACGATCAAGCGATTTATTCAGCACCTGAGAAACGAGCCCATCGAATACGGCTCGCAAAAGGGTCACTTTACCAAAACCAAATCTTTGCTTGTGGCATCTCATCGGTTCGGGTTCTGGCCGGAAGTAGATATGAAAACGGTTTGGCCTGCCAATCCGTTTCCGAATTCCAACAAACGACGTAAGGGCCAGAAGGCGCTCAGCAAAAATGAAAAGCGGTTTTTGATCAAAGCGCTGCGCACAGAGATGGAGCGGATTGTGGCACACTCTGAGCCGCTGAACAGCTACGATTTGACCGTTTGCGTGGTGTCCATCGCCCTGTCCACTGGAATGAATCCGGCACCCATCCTGGAACTCACCACGGACTGCGTGCAGCCTCACCCGCTCAAATCCAACCTGCGGCTGCTTGTGAGCTTTAAACGTCGCGGCAACGCCACGCACGTGGTTGCCCTGAGAAAGTCTGAGGAAGTATCGGAAATGGCCAGTGTCCACCTATATGCCGCTGATGCCATTGATCTGATCGTTACGAGGAATGCCTCTATACGCGCCCAGCTGGGTGATCGGGGGCGACTGCTGGTCTACGAGCCAGTGCGGGGCAAGCACGCGGGCAAACCATGTCGACTCACTGCCAGCCATTTGCACTACATCATCAAGCTACTTGTCGACCAACACCAGCTTCAAACGGACGATGGGAAGCCGCTCATGTTGAACGTCACTCGGTTGCGTCAGACGCTCCTGAATCGCGTGTGGGAGATGTCCGGCCAAGATCCGTTGATCACGGCCAGAACGGGACGACACACCGTTCAGACCGGCAATGCCCACTACTGGGAAGCACCACCAGAAGCGGAAACCAATATGCGTTTTTTAGGCGAGGCGCGTGTTCAAGAGCTTCTTAGCAAGCCGAATATCATCGCCAGTGATCGGACGCCCGTTGCGTCATGCCAGGATGTCCGCCGAGGGCACCGATCCCCGAAAAACGGCGAGCCCTGTCAGGACTATCTGGGCTGTTTCCGGTGCAAGAGCTTTGTGGTGACCGGCGATGACCTGTATCGACTGTTCAGCTTCTACTGGGCCGCCCTGCGCAACTACGACACCTTTGGGGGCAAGCGCTGGACGAAATACCTAAAGCAAGTCATCCGTTTGATCGATGAGGAGATCGCCCCTCGCTTTGACGCGAACCTGGTGGCGGAGCAACGGGAAAAGGCCAAAAACCAACCTCACCCCTTCTGGCGAGACCTCAGCATGGCGAGGATGGCGATATGATCGAGACCTCCGGCGCAGAGGTGCTGGCCAACCGCGAGTGGCTGTTGAAGGCGTTACCCAGCGGTGAGGGACTGCACGGTATCATCACCACAGATCGGGCCGACGGGTTGCTGTACGTACTCTCACGATACGAAGATCCGGAGTGGTGGTTGCCGAAATCGAAGAGCACGGCAAACCGGAATGACGCTGATCGAAAATTGAACTTTGCTCGGATCACCGGGGAGCAGCTGCGATTCGAGGCCAAAATTATCCTGGCACGGTCAATCTGGCGAGAGCGCGAGCTGAGCAATGGCACTATTAAAGTGTTGTTCGGCGATTTGGTGTGTTGGTTGAACTGGTTACACGAGCAGGGGATTAGCACTCAGGAGAAGGTGACGCCTCTGGTAGCCGCCCGCTATGTGGAATTCGTCCACCGCCTTACTTCTGCAAAAAGACCCTTCAATCCACTTGCCAGTCAGACGAAGGCGCATAAGTTCTTTGCTGTTGAGCGATGCTGGCAACTCCTTCGGGATACCCCAAGCGCGTTTGGTCACCCCTGGCCAGAAAGCTCGGCCGTCTCCCTGGCCGGGCACAAACAATCAACCAAAGCCAAGACTAAGATCATTCCAGATAACATTCTTAGGCACCTGTTCCAGCACGCCGAATCCCTGCTCGGTCAAGCTGACACCTTGCTGGCACATCGGGATGCGTTGGCTGACTTCAAACCTTGTTCTGAAAAGCGAACGACACAAGCCAGTGAAATGTCTCGCTACCTGAAAAGCCGCGGTTGGGATTCAGGGCTCGGCGCATTGAACAGCACACTCCTCGACCTGCGTGATGGATGCTTTGTCATCATTCTGGCGACGACTGGCATTCGAGCCCATGAGCTCGGCAACATCCGGCGGGATCAGTGGCACAGTGAAGTTCGAGATGGCGAACGGTTCTACTTCCTCGGCTCACGCTCGGACAAAACTTACGCGGGCGAAACCTCATGGCTTTGTCCAGAGATTGCGATTCGGGCTGTAAAGGTCGTGGAGAGGCTTTCAGAGCCCTTGCAGACGGAGCTTGAGCAGGCTCTGAGAGCCGCAGAAGCGTCCGGAGACTTGAAGGAGGTGACCCGACTTCGGCAGTGCTCTGGCTGCATCGGGCTAACGAACGGTGGGGGCAAGAGAAATTGTATCACTGTGCTTAGCGGCCCAACGTTGAACAAAAGACTCAGGATGTTTGCAAAGAACCTCGGGACGGACTGGAAGCTTGCGTCTCACCAATTTCGTCGCACCTTTGCCAACTATGTCGTCCATCACAAACTGGGCGATCTGCGGTATTTAAGGGATCACTTCAAGCACTGGAGCCTCGATATGACCATCCTGTATGCAATGAACGAGACGCAGGATCTGGAGCTCTACGACGAAATCTACGCTGCCTTTGACGGCAAGCGCCAGGCCATTGTCGGTCACTGGTTGGAGCCTGATACGCCGCTTTCAGGTGGCATGGCCGGTCATATTCGCCAAATGCGAAACCGCTCGGAAGAAGTGCGTACCTACAAAGATCGAAAAGAGATGATTGAGGCCATCAGCGAACTGGTTTACCTGCGGTCCACTGGCATTGCCTGGTGTACCAATGATACCGGCGTGGACTGTGCGGGTGGCCAATGCGAAGGCTGTGAGCACGGCTGTATTGACGATACCCACAAGCCGTTCTGGGAAGGGCTGTACTTACAACAGATTGAGCTTCGGCAGATCGATGACCTGGACGACTCGGGATCAAAGACGGTCGAGCGCACCATGGAACGCTGCGAGAGGGTGTTGACCGATCTCGGTGTAGACATTAATCGCCTCAAGGAGCAAGTGATCGATGTCGAAGCCATCTGAATCAGACACTCACAAGCGTATTCGGCTGGCCATTGTTCGATTGGAAAAAGGCCAGCCCAAGGTCGTTGAGAAGGGCAGGAAAGTCTCGGTGGCCGCTGTTGCCGAAGAGGCCGGAGTCAGTCGTGCCTTGATCCACAAAGACTACCCAGACATGCTGGAGCGCATCCGGGGCAATTCCAACAAGGCGATCCAGAGACAGCGTGACGAGAAGCACGAGAAACTCAAGGAAGAGCGTTTCAAGAATCGTCAGTTACGGGAAAAAATCGTAGATTTGACCGAGCAGCGCAACGAACTTGCTTCAAAAAACGCGACTCTTGAGCTCGAAAACCGCCGACTCTCGGCAATCTTGGACAGTAAAAACGTTACAGTTTTTAGGGGGAAATCGGGTGAGTAGTGTTATATGGCTTTTGGCCGGAACCTTTTTCTTCCACTTTGTAAACAAAAGCGAACATTCGCCGCACCCCCAATTCCAGGCTTTACGCCCCTTAAACGGGTAAGCAATGCCCCATCAAGAACTTGGCAAACGATCAAAAGGGCTGACGGTTCCAGCACGTCGATCGCCAATGACATGCGTGTAGATTTCTGTCGTTCGAATGTCGCTATGCCCAAGAATTTCCTGAACCGTCCTGATATCGCTCCCCGATCTCAATAACTCTGTCGCAAAGGCATGCCGAAAGGTATGAGCCGTCACACGCTTGGTGATTCCCGTGGCCAGAACGGCCTGCCTCAATCGCCGCGAGTACGATGAATGATGAAGATGGTGGCGGCACACATAACCAGCGATGGGATGAACGCATCTTGTTACGGATGGGAACAGGTACTGCCAACCAAAGTCCTTCATGGCCGGTCCATACTTCTTGTGAAGTGAGGCCGGCACTGACGTAAGCCCGAATCCATCGGCCAGATCGGACTCATGTACAGCCCTGACATGGGCGAATTGTCGCTCCATGTTTTCTCTTAGATTGCCTGGAATCAGTGTGTATCGATCTTTTCGTCCCTTACCGTTGAATACGAGCAAACTGCGGCTTTTTAGGTCGATGTCTTTCACGCGAAGCGAAAGAGCTTCGTTGATTCTCAAACCGCATCCATAAAGAAGCGCAGTGATGAGCCAATACTCTGCATCCATGTTTTGAAGAATAGAAGCAACTTCATCGGGACTCAGAACGGTTGGCATGCGTCGAGGCGTTTTCGTCATCTTGTACTGTAGGTTTTCAATCTCCCGCTTCAGCACATGCTTGTAGACAAAAATAATCGCGCATAGCGCCTGATTTTGAGTGCCCGGACTGACTCCCCGATTGACGGCGAGGTGATTCAGGAAACGCTCAATTTCGTGATTACCCATGACTTTTGGGTGCTTCTTGTCATTGAAAAGGATGAACTGACGAACCCAGTAAAGATAGGACTTCTCGGTTCGGTAGCTGTACTGCTTTGTCCTAATTTCTGTGCGGACCGATTGTAGAAACGGTGATTTCGACACGCTCGCCCTCCGTGGCTGAATGCTGTATGTACGTACAGTTATAATAAAAAACACCCAAAAACACCAAAATTCTTGCGGCTTAATTTGCACGGCCCTGCTCGCTTTTCACAATGCATCTCTGTAGGTATCTGTTTCAGCATGGGAAAAATTCGACCCACTGGATTTAACGTGCAAAAACGTGTATAAATATCCCACGTGCACACTTTTCACAGAACCAAAAGCTCAAAAGCCCCCTGAGATGGAGGGGTAATGATCTGAAAAATCGAGGTTATTCAGGTTGTGAAGCAGTATTGGACTGGGTGATGGTGTTGCGGTTTAATAAGAAAGCAAACTAATAAGCTGTTAGAGGCCACTCAACTATGAGTTTCATCATGAAGTATATTATTCTATTCCTTCTCTTGATTCCTTCTATTGTATTTGCAAACAACGAAGGCACTAAAGAACTTAAATTAAAAAAGTTAAGTGATAACGTTTATCAACATATTTCATATAAGAGGGTTGAGCCATGGGGTTTAATTGGAGCCTCAGGCTTAGTTGTTATTAATGGCACTGAAGCACATATGATTGATACACCTTGGACAACCCAAGGAACAAAACAACTAATTGAATGGATTGAGGCTAAAGGTCTAACTATAAAAAGTGCAGTAGTTACGCATTTTCATGAGGATGCTAGTGGTGATATACCACTTTTAAATGATTTGAAAATAAAAACGTATGCAACATCACTAACTAATAAGCTTCTTAAATTAAACCAAAAAGAAGTGTCTAGTGATGAAATATCAAGTAATACCTTTGAATTTATTGATGGTGTTGCTAGTGTATTTTATCCCGGAGCGGGGCATACAGAGGATAATATTGTTGTTTGGCTACCTAATGAAAAGATATTGTTTGGAGGTTGTTTTGTAAAAAGCCTTAAGAATAAAAATTTAGGTTATACAGGCGACGCAAATATTAGTGAATGGCCAAACTCTATGCAAAAAGTCATTAATCGTTATCCTGATGCCAAATTAGTTGTTCCAGGACATGGTGAAGTCGGAGATGTTAGCTTACTGAAGCATACTCAAGCATTAGCTTTGTCTGCAGCGGCCTCTAACAAGAAAATCAACAAGGACTAAAAACAGTGGGCTGTTCGCTCCGCTCCATTTTAGCCCACTATTTTTAGCCTGTTATTTAGGCGTTAACCTCTGAGGAAGAATTGTGAAACTATCACTAATGGTAGCTATATCGAAGAATGGAGTTATCGGGAATGGCCCTGATATTCCATGGAGTGCCAAAGGTGAACAGCTCCTGTTTAAAGCTATTACCTATAACCAATGGCTGTTGGTTGGACGCAAGACTTTTGAATCAATGGGAGCATTACCCAACCGAAAGTATGCGGTCGTAACACGTTCAAGTTTTACATCTGACAATGAGAACGTATTGATCTTTCCATCAATTAAAGATGCTTTAACCAACCTAAAGAAAATAACGGATCATGTCATTGTTTCAGGTGGTGGGGAGATATACAAAAGCCTGATCGATCAAGTAGATACACTACATATATCTACAATAGACATCGAGCCGGAAGGTGATGTTTACTTTCCTGAAATCCCCAGCAATTTTAGGCCAGTTTTTACCCAAGACTTCGCCTCTAACATAAATTATAGTTACCAAATCTGGCAAAAGGGTTAACAAGTGGCAGCAACGGATTCGCAAACCTGTCACGCCTTTTGTACCAAAAGCCGCGCCAGGTTTGCGATCCGCTGTGCCAGGCGTTAGCCTTATTTGAATACTTCACACTCTGATATAAGATGTAAGCCAATCAAAATGATGAGGTTATTACATGAAGCTTTTACTGGTATTTTCGCTTTTAATACCGTCTATGGTGTTTGCAAATAGTTCAAAGTTTCAACAGGTTGAACAAGATGCTAAGGTAATTGAAGCATCTCTTTCTGCGCATATAGGGATTTCTGTTCTTGATACTCAAACTGGAGAGTCTTGGGATTACAATGGCAATCAGCGTTTTCCTTTAACAAGTACTTTTAAAACAATAGCTTGTGCTAAATTATTATATGATGCTGAGCAAGGGGAAATAAATCCTAAGAGTACAGTTGAGATCAAAAAAGCAGATCTTGTGACCTATTCTCCCGTAATAGAAAAGCAAGTAGGACAAGCAATAACACTCGATGATGCGTGTTTCGCAACTATGACGACAAGTGATAATGCAGCAGCAAATATCATCCTAAATGCCCTAGGAGGTCCTGAAAGTGTGACGGATTTTCTAAGACAAATCGGAGATAAAGAAACCCGTCTAGACCGTATTGAACCTGAATTAAATGAAGGCAAGCTTGGTGATTTGAGGGATACGACAACTCCTAATGCAATAGTGAATACTTTAAATGAATTATTATTTGGTTCCACATTGTCTCAAGATGGCCAGAAAAAATTAGAGTATTGGATGGTGAATAATCAAGTCACTGGTAATTTATTGAGGTCAGTATTGCCAGAGGGATGGAATATTGCGGATCGTTCAGGTGCTGGCGGATTTGGTGCTCGGAGTATTACAGCCGTTGTTTGGAGTGAAGCTCAATCCCCAATCATAGTTAGTATCTATCTAGCGCAAACAGAGGCTTCAATAGCAGATCGAAATGATGCAATTGTTAAAATTGGTCGTTCAATTTTTGAAATTTATTCATCACAATCGCGTTGATAAGGCTAACAAAGCATTTAAGAGGGACAGCCAACGCGTGGCATTTTTATTATGCGTTGGTTTTTGTGGTTACGGTGTTATGCGGTAAGTTGGTAGTAGCGTTGGCTGCCCCTTAATGCGGCGTTATTCCGAAATCTGAATGTCCGCTTTGCGACCCTTACGAACGCGTTTAAGCTCTCGTAGAATTTTCCCCCTGCCGAGTATGAACAGCCACCTATAAGTTGTTTGGCAACCTCCTGCCGTTCCCGCAACATTCAACGCGATTCCTGAATCTTGAAAGGTTACAATGAGCTCAAAATTACTCGGAAAACACCAAAAAGTGTCACTTTATTGATTTCTCGTAAAAACAGGCACTTGAGAAAATGTTACATGTTACTGGAGTACTAAACAGATGGGAAACCTGAGGCGCGATGGGGATTATTTCAACCTGTCCAGCCTTGTGGAACGTATCGCACCTGGGAAGCTGGTGGATGAGATCATCAAAACACAGCACAACTGTGTGAGTGACCGAACTCAGTATTCCGGGAAGCTGGTGCGTATCGCCCATGAAAAGCTGTTGGTGTTTCGTCGTAACGACGTTGCCTCATCGCTCTGTCTTCTTGCTGCCGTACACCGTCGAGCAACCAATATGGTTTCGACTACGTGGAAAGCTGCAATACGCCGAACCCTACAGGGGAAAACGTTGAAGCTGGAGCAGATTTACAAAGAGATTGAACCCTACGCAAAGCATCGAGAGAACAACCACTGGCAAGCAAAGGTCAGGCAAGTTCTTCAAGATGCCAGGTTCTTTATTCGCATCGAGGTAGGTGTCTATGCACTTGCTGAGTAGCCCAACCGGGGCGTGACATCCCGGAGGGGATTGGTCGCGCTCATCAACAACAAAGGAGCGTGACCATGAACGTACAACTTCAAGCCAGCAACAATGTGCTGTTGGCGCAAATCGAAAGCAAAGGCCTCACTGTTGAAACGCATTGTCGCAGTGGCTTTTGTGGCATGTGCCGGGTTCGTCTACTCGAAGGTCAAGTGGCCTATGACGAGACGCCCATCGCATTTGTCAAAGAAGGGGAAGTGTTGGTTTGCTGCGCTAAAGCAAAAACCGATGTGACCTTGGAAATTTAACCCATCCGGAGGAGCCTTTCCTGCGGGTGGGGCTCCTCTATCCATTACGAGGAGAAACACTATGTCTATCAATACCAAAGTTGAACAAATCGCATACGGTCATGCTACCGCTCTAGTGCTCAGTGAACTGGGCCAACAAGAGAATTGGTGCAAGGCTTATGAGTATTTGTCTGAGTGTGTCGAACGGGGAGACGAGCCTGAGGATCTGGTCGTTTGGCAACCGTTTGAGCACTGGGAATGGAAAGACATTCTGGAGCAAATCGAGAGCGAAGCCGAGTCTCTGCTTTCGACTATTAAGTCCGTTTTAGGCTTGGCCCACAAAGGCATCATTCAGTCAGCAATTGACTGCTCTCTGGATTCGGACATGACCCAGCTTGACCTGATTGGAATGGTCGAGCTCGGAAGTGAAATCGAAGATGGGGAGTGTGCTGGAGGTGGCTATGCAGCTTAACCGATACACGGCCAGGGAGTCTGACAAAAGTCGGATACTTCGGACCATCGGCTGGTGCAAGCGCAATCACCTTACACTTGCCGGTCTTCCATACGAGGACAATCTTGCAGGAAGTGACGGGATCAGCATAGAGATCATCACTCCTCCTGGTATGTCGCGGGAAATGTTGGAGCAAGCCGTCAGAGAGGGGTATTCAGAGCGAGATGTCGTAAGGCATCGCATTCTGGAGTGCCCTGTCGGTTGGTTCATGGAAGCTGATGGCAAGGCATTTGATCATGAAGTGTTCCACGATTACGTGGTGGCTCATGGTTATGGCGAACCTTCCAGCGAAGCCTATGAGCTGGCGGAGCGGTGGTTCTGGCAGGGCAACGATTATGCGTTGATAGCTGCGGAAATAGTTGCTCGTGATCTTTGTGTTCGTGATGACGAAGATGAGGACTGATCCTATGGATGCTGTAGCGCATATAGCAGCAGATAACCTTGTACCGGCATGTGGAGGTGCAGAGAAGCCGTTTACCGTTAGTGGTAGACAGTGGCTTTACTGCTATCACCCAGCCAGTGGGAGGCACTGCTACTTAGACCTCGATAATGACCGTCCAGTCTGGCATCGAGGATTTCATCCTGCTTTTCATCCTGAGCTTGAGTTCGCTGATGAAGCTGAGTTGCTTCGACCAGTTGAGCGAAAGCCTGACCATGAAGAGCTGGAGGATTTTTACTTTTAACCCACGGGGCCGCTCTTCCTGATGGGAGACGGTCCTCCATTCTCAAAGGAGAAGACCATGAAAGATCACAGTCAAACGATTGTGTTCCCTGGGAACAATGTTGAATCACTTGCTGAGGCTAACGCCATGTTGAGCGCTGTGTCGGAAGATGCACGTAAAGCCAGCAATACGGAAGACAAACGTGACCTTGAATCGCTTCAAGGCTGGCTGGAAGAGAACATCAATTCTCAACTGGCAGGCGTGAAGTAACTATGACTGTAACCCCACTGGGGGCTTCATGCCCCTGTGGGGGCATGGTGCCCGTAAAAGGAGTCACCATGAATGCAGTGAAGATGATCCAGAAGGAAAACCAGCTTGAGCTGCCGCTTTTCTTCCTGGATGAAGAGCCGAAGACCGCAGAAGTCATTCCATTTGAGCCAAAGCCTGAATGGACTGATGATGAGGTAAGGCAGTTACGTGATGGGCTTTTATGGCATAGCCTTAGAGTCCTTGCTGATGGTCGAGCTGGAAGTGAAATCAAGCAGGAAACGATGGCTTGGGTGATGTCCGATGAGGTACATCCATTCTCATTTGTGGTCTGCTGCGATGAAGCAGGTTACGATCCATCTGGAGTAAGGGAAGGCGTGAAGTCTATCCTAAACCGCTTAGCGCGGGTTAAAGCGGGGGGTTAACCCCCTGCTTTCCCAGTGGCATCGACTTTCACATGTGAAAGTTTGTGCCCCTCGGAAAGCAAGATTTTGCTCTCTGTCGAGAGTGAATAGTGAGGTAGCTGGCCTCCCCAAACAAACAGCATTCTACATAACCCTTGGGGGATCACTGCCCCTCGGGCTGGTGGTTCCCTGACAAACATGGAGCCACAACTATGACTACTCTTGCCAGCTTTGCGAATCCGATTTCTGTTATTCAACGCTCACCAACCAGTGGGGTGTTTGGCACAAATCAGTTCGTAGGAGACAAAGAGGGATTTGTACAAAAGGTGCTCGGAAAGTGGTACTGCAATCCAGGGAATACCATTCCCGTTGAGAGCATGTCCCACCTTGAGCAGGCGGAGAAACTGTATGACTTCTATGTCAAGTATCTCCAAGTGAAAGAAAAGATCTCTGTGAACCTTGGCCGGGTGCTGCATAAGCTGTACAGCACTGGTTCTATCAAGGAAGCAGAGATCGTGCTTGAAGCAATAAAGGCTCAGGCTGGCGTAACAGCTTGAGCAATCTACTAACCCTAAACCGGGTGCATCCGCCCGGTTCGGGACGTGGTGCGCCCCCAAACTATTTGGAGTGCATCATGGAAAAACATAACCTCAAATCCGGATTCAGCATCTATTTCGCTGACGTCCATTTCGAGAAACAAGTCTACGCATTCGGCTCAGGACTTGGCTTCACCTCTGTGATTTACGCCTACTCGCTGGGCCGAGATCCGGAAGAAGCTGAGAAGCTGGCGCTTGAAAAGTACGACTCTGACGAAACGAAGGTGAAGAAGGTGCATGTCAATCTGGCTCGCAGCCAGGACATCAACCGCTACACCTTCCCTGAACAAATGGCTGGCTTTGCTAATGCCATTCAGTCTCACGGCATCGCTGTGAACTGAGAACCACTTTAAACCCATCGGGGCCATTACTTCCCGATTGGGACGGTAGTGGCCTCTCAACCGAAAGGAGAGAGCTCATGGCTACTATCGTAAACACCAAGTTAGGAGAACATCGAGGCAAGAAGCGCGTCTGGCTGGAAGGCCAAAAGCTACTGCGTGAAGGTTACTATCCTGGCATGAAGTATGATCTGGAGCTGAAAGATTCCCAGGTTGTGCTTCGCGTCAAAGAGGAGGGTAAGTTCACCATCAGTAAGCGCGAGCGCAATGGCCGGGTGTCTCCAATCATCGATCTGACCGTGCAGGAGCTTGCTACCGTTTTTGACGGTGTAGAGATGCTCCGCGTGTTCATCCGTAACGGCGCAATTGTGATCTCTGCTCACCATCAACAAGAGCGAGTGATCGAGCGCGTCAACCGGCTTATCAGTAAGCTGGAGAATGGAGAATCGCTTTCGGTATGCAGCCTCTTTCATGGGGGTGCTTGATAAAGCGATTCACGCCGGTTTTCACAAGGCGGGAATTGCCAGTGCCATATCTGTGGCCGTGGAGATGGAAGGGAAATATCTCGATTCGTCTTTGGCAAATAACCCGGAGCTTTGGAACGAAGATTCTATTGTTATCGAATCGCCAATCCAGGCTGTGAATCTCAGCAAACGCCCACCACAGGTGGATGTTTTGATGGGGGGCATACCGTGTACCGGCGCGTCAAAGTCAGGTCGCAGTAAGAACAAGTTGGAGTTTGCCGAATCGCATGAGGCGGCAGGTGCCATGTTCTTCAACTTCCTGCAATTCGTAGAAGCGCTAAACCCAGCCGTTGTGCTGATTGAGAACGTGCCTGAGTACCAGAACACCGCTTCGATGGAAGTGATTCGTTCGGTGCTCTCTTCGTTGGGTTACTCCCTACAAGAGCGCATTCTCGACGGCAATGAGTTTGGGGTTATTGAGCGCCGCAAGCGTCTTTGTGTTGTTGCGCTTTCCCACGGGATCGACGGGTTTGAACTTGAGAAGGTTCAGCCTGTTCGCACCAAGGAAAGTCGCATACAGGACATCCTGGAGCCAGTTCCGCTCGATTCTGAACGTTGGAAGTCATTTGACTATCTGGCTGAGAAGGAGTTGAGAGACAAAGCTGCTGGCAAGGGGTTCTCTCGCCAGCTTCTGACTGGCGACGATGAGTTTTGCGGCACCATAGGTAAGGACTATGCAAAATGCAGAAGTACCGAACCTTTCATTGTTCATCCAGAACAGCCGGAGTTGTCTCGCATCTTTACACCGACAGAACATTGTCGAGTGAAAGGGATACCAGAGGAACTCATCCAAGGTCTGTCGGACACTATTGCCCACCAGATTCTCGGGCAATCGGTAGTCTTTCCCGCGTTCGAGGCTTTAGCCCTCGCATTAGGGAACAGCCTGTGGAGCTGGGTTGGAATGATGCCAATCATGGTCGAAGTCGTGGATGAATCACAGCCGGTGATCGGTGGTGAAGACTTCCATTGGGCAACGGCATTGGTTGACGCAAAGGGCACTCTCAAGCTGTCACCGGCAGCGAAAAAACAGGGGATGCCCTTCAACATTATGGATGGTCAATTGGCTGTCTATTCACCTAACGGAACTAAAAAGAGCTGCGGCCATGAGCCTTGCGAATATCTCCCGGTAATGATGTCCGGAGACGCAATCATGGTCACTTCATCTTTGGTTCATTAGTAACTCACCGGGGCAATGCCGAAAGGCCTTTGCTCCGGCCTATCCGAAAGGAGAGTAATCATGAAAATCGAAACTGTTGTGCCTTTACCTCCCGAGGATTCAGGCCTTCAACACTGCATTGCCAGGTTCCATAACCGCAACATGGATTCCAAGCGAAAAGACAAGACCCGTTTTTTCAGGAGGGAGCCGGTTATGATCGTAAACCCAGAGACCAAAGCAAAGGTTCTCCGGTATGCGATGGGCAACCCTGGGAATTTATCCATCACAAAGCTGGCGGTCGCGCTGGATTACGATGCGGTAGATGCTCTGGGTGTTCGTTTTAAAGACACTGTAAATCTTGAGGTTCGCAGAGCCAGGCGCTGGGAAGTCTGGCAGTGGTTCTGGAACCATCCGGATCAAAGTGTCCAACTGTCAATCAAATTGGGCGTGGTTGGCGCTGTGTTGGGAGTCATGGGCTTCCTGACTGGCGTAGCTCCGTACCTCTTGGGATAAACCAATAAAGCCGTTAACGGGCAATGTAAGTCCGGAGACGGCTTGCATTGCTCTCTCGAAAGTGGAGAGTCAAATGAACACATTAGAACAACTTGTAAATCAGAGAGTGCTTGAGGAAGGTCTGAAAAAGGCGAAGCCATTGGCCGCGCAAATGGGGCTTGAATCTGTACCTGATGAGATGCTTGAAATGATCTGCCCAAACTTGAACTACTCTGGGCAGTTTACGCCAGCTCTGTACGCGAGATTTCAAAGCGTAAAGCGATTACTGAAAGAGTTGTCGGAACAAACCTCACCTAAGCACGGGCATATTGTGAAGTTTACCAACCAATATGGGAGCTACGATGAGTCAGCTTTGCTGTTCAAAGAAGGCGACGTCAGAAACCAGAACTTGGTTGCTTGTGTGGGCGGGAAGACGCTAAATCTCGGAGAGCTAGAGCTTCGAGATTATGGGCTCAATATGCACATCGGTTGCGGACCATTTGAGCCGAGCTCAGAAGCGCAGATTCAGTCCTTGTCTGAGTTTGACTTCTATGAGACGACCTACAGATTCTGGGGCCAGAATCCATGTGGAAACGGGATGATAGACATCACCGTCCCTATGAAACGTTGGTTCTTGACTGTGTAGCTTCAACCTGAGTGCGCCGAGAAATCGGCGTACCGGCCCCTTAAAAAGGGTAATCAGCGCAGGGGGAAACCCCGCGCTTTCCCAAGCATCTCGGTTTCCCAGGGTGCTTCGGAAAGTGCCTTAGGCGCTCAAGTGCGGTAGCTGGCTGCCAAAAACAAACAGCAAATTATCAACCCTGACGGGAGCACCTCCTGTTAGGGGGGCTCCGTCATAAACTGAACGGAGATATAGCATGTCTAAAAACGTCAACGATGTTTTTTCAAACCGAACTTCTTTGGAATGTACTGTAAATGCAGCGCTGGATCGTCGTATCGGTCTGCGTGTCGGGTTCCCTCATTACAGAGAAGGAGCAAACGGTGTGGTTTGTGAGATCGAAGCAGAGTACCCATTGCTCAACACTCATTCGAGTGTTGCATGGCCCCTGCTCGATGAACTCAACAGTTACACCATCCAAAAAAACCAATCGCTCATTGATCACATTGATAATGCGGTCGCTGAACTGTTGAAACACAAGGCTCGTCTACAGCTTGATATTCAAAAGCTGCAAGACGGTGACATTGATCTGGTGAAACAGGCCAAGCAGCAATACGAAGACAACCAGATGTCGAGTAGCAGCTAGTTCAGGTCTGATAGCCAGGATTCAATTTTAACCCTACCGGGGTGCTTTCCCGGAAGGGATGGGCACCCTGCTAATCCAGGAGGCCCTATGCAACAAACATTAAACTTTGATCTATCAGAACAACCCATCCCAGTGCTTTTGCGTGGGGATAAGTGGGATTCTGTTTGGTCAGAACTGACTGATAACGAGGATTTGAACTTCGTTGATGCCAGTAGAGGAACCAGTCTGTCATCGTTGATCACGTCATCGGTTGAGTCCATTCACACGGCCTTAATTGATGGGTGGACCATGATGATCGGCTATTCCAGTGGTAAAGATTCTGAAACGGTCTTGCACCTGTTCCTGATGGCCCTGATCCGGGCTGTAAGGAGTGGGGCGACCATCAGCCAGCACCACTTCATCTTGCACACTGACACACTGATCGAAAGCCCAGAGGTAAGGTGGCTGGCGGATCAGAAACTGGCCGAGCTGGAGCGTTTCATTGCGAAGGAAAACCTTCCTCTGACCATCGTTCTAGCAAAGCCTGGGATCTCGCAGAGTTGGACGGGCCGAATCCTTACTGGGAGGGGGTTGCCTACGTTTTCCAACTCCACGGCCCGCCAGTGTAGCCAGGATTTAAAAATCACCTCTGCCAAAAGAGCGAAGGCAGCTTATATGCGAGAGCTTCCCAAAGAGGTTCGACAGAAAGTCTGCCTTTTGCTGGGCAGTCGTGATGCTGAAAGCACTATTCGTGCGGCCAACATTGCAAAACAGCGAGGAAGCTCAGATCGCGTCATTAAGACGAAAGATGGGGGTGAGCTGTATGTGGTGAAAAACTGGTTGGCGAGTGATGTCTGGGAGTTCTTACTATCCGCTGGCATGGGCTCAGCATATCCTCTGCCAAGTTACTTGGAGAGCAATGTCACTACGGCAGAGCTTTACAAGGCGGCAACAGGGGAGTGCGTGTGGTCGGCAACAGAGAAGAAGGCCAGTGACGCCTGTGGCGCTCGCTTCGGTTGCTGGGCTTGCCAGGCTGTTGGGTTGGATAAGTCAATGGAGACGTTGCTTGCCACGGACCCTGAAAGGCATGGCTATATGTCGGGGCTGAACCGCATCCAGCGCTACTTGGCAAAACGCCGGTACGCATGGGAAGACCGCCATCCCGTAGGTCGAACGATTTACGAGGGCGGATACATCAAAATACAGCCGGACGTTTACAGTCCTGTTTTCCTAGAACGATTGCTTCATGTCTGTTGCAGCATGGACTACATGGAGCAAAAGAGAGCTGATGAGCTGGCATACAAGCTGGCTACTGGTCAAGCAGAGGATAACGACTGGAACCGTCGAATGGCAGAGCCACAATTCCGGATCATATCGGAAGAGGCTTTAGTCCATATCGACTTCATGTGGGCCTTCCATCATTTCAATGATAAGCCTTTCCATGCCCTGGAGATTTACCACAGGGTTTGGTCGATGGGTGATCTGGACTTGCTGGAAGACGAGCCGCAGTGTGAAACCGTTCCTCAGTCACCAATTCCGAAGCCATTGTGGTTGAAGGTTGGTCGCTGGGGCGATGGTTCGCTTTCTGATGGCTTGGCCGATCCGTTAGCGGAAATGGCTTACTTTGACGGCGGGGATGACCCGTTGGCAGCGCAAGTGATCAATACCGCAGACGGAAAGAGAAGGGTGGTTTGCTTCGCAGAAGATGATGAAGTGAAAGTCGATCCCGACTCCGCTGCGTTCATCATCTGGAACGAATACCCGCGACTAAGGGAGTCTGTACTAAAGGGACATTATACGCCCGGTAGTGCAGCGCAGTTCTACCTTCGGTTCGGAGCAATCCAGCTTGCGAAAGGAAAAGGCGCTTTGTATCACCGTATGATGCAAAGAGGTCAAACCTACCACCAGATGGGCCTTACAGGGCTACAGACGATGGAAGGAATCCAACAGCGCAAGGATGTCAAAGTGCTTAGCGATGCTAAGTACAAAGATCTGGTGAAGCGAAAAATCAAGGGAAGACTGGCAACGGTACGCTGGTGGGTCAACTTGCACTTAACGTTCAAGTACCATCTGCACCACCGTACTCCGACGGGGTTGTTCATCGAGAAGCAACTTGACCAGGAAGCAATGGAAGAACAGAAACGGCATCAGGAGCGATGGTTTAACTACGTGACTGACGCGATGCTTTGTTACTCCAGCGCATTCTGTATGAGCGTCATGGAAGGGCGAGAGGGGAGCGGAAACGCCAACATTCGTCGTTACATGGCCGCGACCAGAAGGAAGGCTTATACGGCCCTCTGCGAGCTCTTGGACAATACTGACGCCCAGTGGGTGAATGATGTGGTCCAGAGTGCCGTAGGGCAGTATGAGGCGATACAGGCAGCCCTAACCGAAGGTTCCGCGCTTGCTATCTATCTCGACTGGATCAACCTACTGTCAAAACGCCATCCAGCCTCTTTGGAGCGACATGTCAGAACGATGATCAAGGCGGTTCAACGCTTACATCGCCGCGACGACACAGAGTTGCAAAGAGGACAGCAAGGCTTGTCCTTGGCCGCATAAAAAGCCCTCCTTCGGGAGGGCTTTTTCTTTTGCACCCCAAAAGGGCAATTACAGCGTTTTACCCTTTTAGGTGGCTGTCATACTCTTTGTTCATTGTCAGCGCTTGCTGGCTATAACGGTAGCTGGCCCAAAACAGCAATAACCTAACCCCTCGGGAGGAAACCCCTCCTGGGTTCTCTCCCACAAACAAAGGAGAGAAGCATGAGCCTAGACAAGTTAAGTCGGCTGGTGGACCAACAACGAAAGACCCAGGATGAAATCGACAATGAAATCATTCTGGCCGTCAAAGAGGTGTTGGCTACAAACTCAGTCGGTTTAGCCCGTGAGCTTGTTGGGGGTGTCCCGCAAGATCATCCATTCCATCCGTTTTTACTCGCTATAGCTAAGCAGCTTGACCCGAGATAACTAAGTAACCCAACCGGGTACACCAAGGCCCGGTCGGCTTTGGTGTACCTCCAACCAATTTTGGAGGCACTATGTCTAATTCAAATTTCGGCTTTCTAGCTCTGGCCTTGCGCCAACGCCTGATCAAACGCTGGTCACTGATGCACTCTGTTCAACCGGAGTCTGTGTTGGAACACAGCGCTGTTGTTACCCTGCTTTCCTACCTGGCTGGCAATATTGCCATTCAGCAAGGGAAGTCGGTGGATCTGGCAGTCATGCTTGCTCATGCTTCGTTGCATGATGCAGCCGAGGTTCTCTGTTCGGATGTTGTAACACCGGTCAAGAAAGCAAACGCTGTTTTGCAGCGTGAGTTTGAACGACTGGAAAAGGCCGCAGAGGACAAACTCATCCAGACTCTTCCCGAAGAACTCCAGGATGCAGTCGCCATAGCCTTCGCTCCCGGTGGCTATGAACAATCACTGGTTAAGGCCTGTGATACCTACTCCGCTTACATCAAGTGCAAACTTGAGGTGGCCGCAGGTAATGGCCTTGAGTTCCAGGATGCTCTCAGCAAAATGGAACGTGTTGTTGCTCAGGTGAAATCGGACTTCCCGGAAATCGACGCTCTGGACAAATGGTTTGGTAACGGACTCGGCCATTCAGTAGATAAACTGCTGGCAGGGGGTAACGATGACTAATCCAATCCCTGGCGACATCAAGATTAAGGACTTTGGCCGCGACCGGAAATTCCGTTCGGTTGATGAGCTTCAAAGCACTTTGTCAGAACAGTACAAAGGTCAGCATGTCAGCATCGTTTACCCTGCAAAGCCCAGCGGTTTACTCCGCACGGTTTTTGTCAGTGTCGATGATGCTGGTGGCGTGAATCGAACCTATGGGGACCAGTCTCCTGTCGATTTTTCTGCCATCAAAGATGACCTGTATGTACCAAGTGACCTGTAGGAGAGCACTAGCTATGGTGGTGATCATCGTAAACACAGGACACTATGAGTTTATCGGCCTTGGTGAGACCCACGGACAAGCCACAGAAGGGCTTTTGAAACGCTGGGACGAACACTGCGAACGTAATCCGGATGCTGAGTCTGGTTACATGCAGGAGCTGATAGAAGAAGGAAGCGCACAAGTTGTCGAGATGGAGCCCGGCTCCGCCGTAATTTACGGACTTGACGGCTAAGCCTTCTCAACTAACCCACTCGGGCGCATCATCCCGAGAGGGTGTGGTGCGTCCTAACCAAAAGGAATGCACTATGTCTAACTTTGAACAAGCTCTGGAGCGTACTGACGGTAAAACACTGATTCTCAGCAATGGGAGTAAGTGGGCAGGCCAAGACCCGGACAGCATTCAGACTTTACTGGATGTCCTGGGTGACAACGTTCTTGACCCGATGTTTGAGCAGTATCACTGTTATCGCCCATACCCGTTTGAACCAATGGTGAGGACGGGGCGAAATGGCGAAATGTTCCAGCCTTGGCTTGGGGCAGCCTGCTTCTTTGGGAACTTCCTGACCGTCTCTCATGTTTTCAACATCATCACGAAAGATGACGGTGTTGTTGAGGCCTTAACAGAGGCGATCCGGAAGAATATGGCGACTGAACAGTACCAGCAGAATGCCTATGAGCGTTATGCCGGTTGGTTCTACGCTGAAACCAGCGAAGGGTTAAGGCTAGTCTCTCCAAGTGAGGCTGCCGACATCCGAGCTGGCGCAGTTTCAAAGCTGCGTTACCCAAGAAACTTCGAGGTTATGAAAACTGCGGTTCTCAAAGGTCCTCGATTTGATACTGAATTAAACCGCAAGGCTTCTTAACCCAAACATTAACCCCACGGGGGACATCGGTCCCTGAGGGGATGGTGTCTCCCTCTGAAATTAAGGAGATACCAATGATTAAACAGCATTTTCAAAACGAACTGGTTAAGTGTGGATACCCGGATGATCTGACGATTGAGTACAGTCTCGGATACTGCCAGGGGGATGGCGTAGCCTTCTACGGGGATTTGAGCGTTGATGACGTCAAAGCTCTCATGAATCGCCTATTCAGCACTGAGCCCGGCCAAGTGGATGCTGTCAGCCGCGTGAAGAACCTGATGGCACAGAAAGACATTGAGAATATGCTTTCTGTCCTCCGCGAATATGGTTCCTGTGACCTGTCCATTACTCGGAATAGTCACGGGCATCACTACAGCCATTGGAACTGCATGAACATCGACGACAACGTGGACTTCACAGGGATCTTCCCTGATGATGATTCCATGATTGGCACCGGCATTGAAGGGATTAACCAGGATATGGTCGAGCGCTGGCAAGACCTCTGGGAACGCTTTGTGCTGGAGCTGGCGGATGATGTAAAAAGTCTTTCCAAGAAGCTCGAAGCGGACGGGTACTCGCTGATCGAGGCCTCTCCATGCGAAGATGAAGTGGTTTGGGAACGGGCCACTGAAAACTACCTGGTGCGTGTTACTGAACTCCCTGAGCGGGATTTCGATATGGGCCACTGGGATGACGAAGTAAGAGACCAAACAATTTGTTCTATCCTGGAAGGGAAAGAGCGAGTGCTTGGCCTACGTGTTGAGGTACTCTCTCGTGAAAACGAGATTGTCCTGGGTGAAGAGAGTCTGCACGGCTTGACCGTTGCCAGTGATGACAAGAGCTACGCTGGCTACAGACGAGAACTTCTCCGGGGCGCTATCCAGCAAACCAGGGACTTTTTCTCTCGCCACCTCAAAGCGGCATAACAAGGCAGGGGGAAACCCCTGCTTTACTTCCCAAGTCTTCTTACTCATGGTTAAGCCATCAGTAAGCAGATTTTGTCCTCCCTGAGGGCGAAAGCGTGCGATAGCTGGTCGCCAAAAACAAACAGCAAATTAACGTTAATTTATTAATCCCTGCGGGAGTCTATCTCCTGCTGGAGATACCTCCCGTTATTTCTGGAGGTATCCATGAACAAATTCCAAGACTTTAAGTTGGTTTATCGTCAAGGTGGTCGTCGCTTAGAGCGTGTCTTTAAGGACACTCTTTACGCGAATGTGAAGCGTGTCGCTGACTCGTTTCCTCCGACCGTTCTTTGGCGCATTCAGCCAGCGTAAAACTCGGAACCTTAAAGCTCGGCTTTGGCCGTGACCTTTCAATAACCCATGCGGGTACACTTCCCCGCACGGGGTAGGTGTACCCATTAACTTTGGAGTACACCTTATGAACCAAGTAGCTAAATTGGACCTCGCCCAAATCCGTCAACAAGCCATCAATGATGGTCTGCTGGTGGACCAATCTTCCATCGGTAAACAAGCTGGTTTCCTGACCAATGTGGCAGTGACCCCGGCAATTGTCGATGGAGTATTTGGTGCAGATGGTAAGCACTCGGTAGAAGACTTCCTTTTCATGTTTTTGCAGCTTTGTGTTGCTCAAACAAAGGTCGCTTTTACCGACAACAAGAATTGGGGAAAGATTCGTCTTTATTACCCCATGCCCACTGTAGATGGCTTTTTCAAACCCACTGAGGTTGTGATTAAGTCAGATCCTGTAACCGCAGATGTCACAATCATGATGGCCTCGGAAGATGGCACTCATTTGTGCTTGTGATATTCACAAAATTCGCCTCCGTTTCGGGGGCGACCTTTTTAAACCCCTCGCCGGGGAGTTCTCCCCGGCTGGGGAGCCTCCTTGGCACATTCTCCCGGTGTCGGGGTTTCCTTAAAACCCTGGCGACGGGGGTTTAAGGAAGCCTCGATGCTGGGGTTCACGCTAAGGAGAAAACCTATGTCTTACTACAAAGCTGACACCGTTCGTGAAGCTGCAAACGGAAACTGGCTATTCATCCTGGCGGCCCTAGCGCCCCATCTTGAACCAGCTCTCCGTAAACCTGGTCGTCATGTTTCTTGTCCTATCCACGGCGGGAAAGATGGCTTCCGACTGTTCAAGGATGCCCACCTGACTGGTGGCGGCGTATGCAATACATGCGGTGCCAATCATGATGGTTTTGAGCTGCTGATGTGGCTCAATAACTGGGACTTTAAACAGTGCCTGAGCGAGGTTGGTGATTATCTGGGCGTTGAGAAAGAGCAACCCCAGTATCAACAAGCCGCTGCACCGACACGAGCTCCTGTCCAGGCCAAAGCGCCTGTTCAGCAAGAGCCTATGAAGGTGAATAACAAGGTTCTCGATTCCAAGAATCGTAAAAAATCCATTGCCGGTACTCTGATTGCCCACGGTAAAGCTCCTTATGAGCATAACGAAGACAACGAGCTCAGCTACTTTGCCTTCATCCGTGACAAGAGCGGTTTGGAACGCACCATCTGGGGCGTGGATCTTGAAAGAGCCATTGGTGAAAGTGAAGCCAAGTATGGGGATGAGATCGTCATGACAAACCTCGGGCGCGAGCCTGTAACTGTCGTCGTTGAAGTTAAGGACGAGCAGGGGAATGTTGTGAGAGAACAACCTATGCAAACGCATCGCAACACCTGGCTGGTGGAACGTCGCGGCGCTACGGTAACGCAGTTCCGCGCTCGCTCGAACGGTGGTGTTGAGCCGGTGAGTCACCATGTTGAGTCGGCCCCTGTGGTCAACCGCACGGTAGAAGCTCCGGCACCGCAAGTACAACATGCGGCCACACAACCGGAAGAGCAAAGCAGCGAAAACAAGCCGAAAGTTGTTCCGATGTTTCGTGAACAACCTAAGCCTTGGCTGCTTGAGCTCCAAGAAGAAATGGAGAAGAGAATGGAGCGCGAACGCGCTTACAGTGCTCGTCTCCGTGAGAAAATCGAGAAGGTATGGAACGAGTGTTTGCCGTTCTCCAGTCATGTGACTGAGCCAATGCGTCTGTACTTCAAAAACCGCGAGCTTCTGTTCAAGGTTGATGAAGTAGAAAAAACAGACTGTCTGCGGTTCAATCCGGCTATGGCCTACTACGACGAAGATGGCAATGAAGTTGGGAAATTCCCGGCTATCGTCTGCGCTATCCGAGATGTGGAAGGCAACCTGGTAACGCTCCACCGCACCTATCTCACCCAAAACGGTAAAAAAGCCAAGGTCGGCAACGCCAAGAAGATGATGCCCATTCCTGACGGTTTGGATGTCAATGGCGCGGCCATCCGCCTCGGTGAACCGACTGAGGGTATCCTGGGTGTTGCAGAAGGGCTGGAAACAGCCCTGTCAGCTTATCGAGTCACTCAAATCCCGGTTTGGTCAACGGTCAATGCGACCCTGATGGAGTCCTTCGAGGTTCCAGAAGGTGTTCACACCGTACTGATCTGGGCTGACAAAGATAAGTCTGTGACTGGTGAGAAGTCAGCGAACGTGCTGAAAGCCAAGCTGGAGAAGCGCGGCATTCGTGTGTACGTCCTGCTGCCTAAACTCCCGATCCCGCCCAGAGCGAAAGGGATTGACTGGAACGATGTCCTGATGAGTCAGGGAAGCCTCGGTTTCCCGAATGCTCGCTACCTGCGCGATTTCATTGCGAGAAGGAGAGCTGAGTATGGCCGTCATTGATGTCTCGAAGGTTGATACAACGCCTGGTAACGACGCGGTGTGCCCCTTTTCTCCCCCTGAGGGGTGGGAGGGGGACTCTGCGGCCTACGTTGAGCTTATGCGGTCTCGGTATCGTCATCTGATGCACGGCCAGAGAATGATGGTGACAGCCTCCTTCGCAAGAAGGGAGCCTATCCAAGTTACTGGCCCGTTTGCTGATGAAGCGACGAAGATCATTAACTCAATGAAGATGAACAAGGCGAAGCCAACAGCTTTGTCTGCCTAAAACTTTAACCCTGAGGGGGTGTTCATGCCCTCTCGGGCATGATTCGCCTCCTCTTCAACTATGGAGGTAATCATGAAAAAGTTTTTGCGTATTAAGACGTGGTTTGTGCGTCTTTTCTCTCCTGACAAGAAGACTCTGGGAGCTATCGGTGAAGACCTGCGTAAGGTCGCCGTAACAGCCATCGGTGTCGGTATTGTAGGGGTCGTCTCAGAAAACGGAATCTATGGTCACTCCCGTTTTTGCAACACCGATTTTGACGACAAGTTGGCTTGCT
>NZ_JAWOVT010000014.1:0-99685 GCF_033340055.1 Vibrio sp. 1580 | reverse complement strand
GGTAGTTCAGTTGGTTAGAATACCGGCCTGTCACGCCGGGGGTCGCGGGTTCGAGTCCCGTCCACTCCGCCACTTATATTAAGCCTCAGTCGAAAGACTGAGGCTTTTTTTGTTTCGGTTCGCCGACTTACCTTAAACCCACTTTCATATTGAAACCTTGCATCGAGAGGCCGGCTTCCCTCTGGCGATGCTTTCTAAGCCCTGTTTGAGTGAAGTGGAACGCAGTTTTGTGTGGTTCCTGCAGTCTCGAGCGCTAGTTTTGAGCCTCTTCATTCACCAAAGCTCCTTTTATTCGATATTAGAAAATCTAGTTATATGACAGAGCTTAATTGTTTGAGGTGTCGCTTGTTTCTAATTTGAAAACAGGAGGACTTTGAATACAAGTTTAGTCTCACTGAGTTCAAGAGGGAGGGATTTAAACTTCCGTTAAGGCTTTGCTACCTGGGTGCCAGCTCAGTTTTATCTCGGTGAGGTTGCTAACCCGTTTGGGTTCTGAACGCAATCACCCTAAATGTCTCTTTCTCATAAAAATACAAACTCGCTCATTGCTAAGTATTGTGGAAGTTTAGCTTTGATGTTTGCGAGGAGCCTATATTGCCAAGGGAAGAGAAGTGATACAGATGAAAATGGGTAAATTAAAAGACTCGTCTATGAATACTATCTATCGGCAATAGTTAGTATCTATGAAAATGTAGCGTAGCGATTCTTCGTATATTTGATGGTATATCAAAGAATAAGGAGCCTTCGTCCTTGAAGGGGAGTCTGAAAATTAGTTATGAAAAAAGCAGCTAGGTAGCTGCTTTTTATTTATTAAGTTACGTGTCTTTAAGAGTCCACTGTCTCCGTATGTTCCGGAGTGGTTATTGCTTGGTTGCTCTCTTCCATCTTCTTCTCTTCTGCTTTTGCTTTTTCAATCATTGGAGTGATTGTTGAGCCTTGAATGAGGATAGAGAAAACAACGACGGAGTAGGTCATTACAAGAATAATCTCTTTTACATCGATTAACTTATCTTGAATCACCCAAATACCAGATGGAATAGAAAGTGCCATCGCTAGTGCTAGGCCTCCGCGTAAACCGCCCCACGTCAAAATACGCACTGACCATGGATTATATTTTCTGTAACGTTTAAAGCCTATGTAAGAAAGAAATACACTTAGATAGCGAGCTGCTAGTACAAGAGGGACTGAAATAGCCATCATGATCCAGTCTTCTTTGTGGAATTCAAATAGCAGCATCGACATACCGATCAGTAGGAATAACACGCCATTCAAGAATTCATCAACAAGCTCCCAAAAATGGTCAAGGTGATCTTCACTCTCTTTTGAAAAGCCAATAAAGCGTGTCCAGTTGCCAATCATAATACCGGATACAACCATTGCGAGTGGGCCTGATACATGGATGTATTCAGCAAATGCGTAACCTGCTGTTGGGACACCAATGGTAAGTAACAATTCCATTGAGTGATCATCGGTGGCACTGATCAAGTAGTGGAATAGCAAACCGAGGACGAAACCATATGCGATACCACCGATAGCTTCTTGGATGAAGAGTAAGGTGACACTACCTACAGTTGGTGTCTCAGTGCCAAATGCAATCGTAAATAGAGTGACGAAGATAACCAAACCGAAGCCATCATTGAAGAGCGATTCTCCTTCAATCTGAGTGGAGATACGTTTAGGAGCATCTAGTTTTTTCACAATAGCCAATACAGCGATTGGGTCAGTTGGCGATATTAGAGCACCAAATAGTAAGCAGTAGACCAAATCAAATTGGATGCCAATTAACTGACAAAACCCATACAGTGCAAATCCAATAAAGAACGTGGAAAACAGTGTGGCTCCAAGGGCTAAAACAGTGATCTCCCACTTTTGATCTTTAAGGTTCGGGAGTTTGATGCCTAGTCCACCAGCAAATAGTAAGAAGCCAAGAATGCCTTTGAGCAAGAAATCTTCGAAGTTAATCCTTGTGACCGTCTCCGTCGCAATTTCGGTGAGATGGAACCAGTTGTTTTGACCCGCAATTAAGATTAGAAGTGAAAGCACCATTGAACCTGCGGTAATCGCAATGGTGGTTTGCATCTTTCCTATCTTGCTGTTTACAAAAGCAATTAGCATCGCAGCTGCGGATAGAAAACATAAAGTATGATAGACCGACATAGAGCTCTCTATTTGTAACATTTTATGAATGGAATTCTCGGCTGATGCTGCTTAAATAGCAAACATTTTTTCGTGATTATTTTGTAAGTTAAGAAGGAGATAAAATAATCATTAATTCCACGTTTAGACGTCTAGACTCCTGAAGTTTGTGTGATAGGATGGAAAGATAACTAAAGGAATGAGGCTGTACTGTGGGAAGTAACGTAATACAACAGATTGAAGCTCAATTGAAGCAACGTATTCTTTTGATTGATGGTGGTATGGGAACCATGATTCAAGGGTACAAACTTGAAGAGCAAGACTATCGAGGAACGCGCTTTGCGGATTGGCATTGTGATCTAAAAGGTAACAACGACCTGTTGGTTCTAAGTCAGCCTCAACTTATCAAGGAAATTCACGCTGCATATTTAGAAGCGGGTGCAGATATTCTCGAAACCAACACATTTAACGCAACAACCATTGCGATGGCTGACTACGAGATGGAAAGCCTAAGTGAAGAAATTAACTTTGCTGCTGCCAAGCTTGCACGTGAAGTTGCAGACGAATGGACCGCAAAAACACCCGATAAACCGCGTTATGTCGCAGGGGTTTTAGGGCCGACGAACCGCACTTGTTCTATCTCTCCTGATGTAAACGACCCTGGATATCGAAATGTTTCTTTCGACGAGTTAGTTGAGGCTTACTCTGAATCGACTCGAGCGCTGATTAAAGGTGGTTCTGATCTTATTCTTATCGAGACCATCTTCGATACTCTTAACGCTAAGGCTTGTTCATTTGCTGTTGAAAGTGTGTTTGAAGAGATGGGTATTGAGTTACCTGTGATGATCTCGGGGACTATTACTGATGCTTCCGGTAGAACATTATCCGGTCAAACCACAGAAGCGTTTTACAACTCATTACGTCATGTTAAACCGATTTCGTTTGGTTTGAACTGTGCACTTGGCCCGGATGAACTGCGTCCTTATGTTGAAGAGCTCTCGCGTATATCAGAATCTTTTGTTTCCGCTCACCCAAATGCTGGGCTTCCGAATGCATTCGGCGAATACGATTTGTCGCCAGAAGATATGGCTAAGCATGTTAAAGAGTGGGCTCAAAGTGGCTTTTTAAACTTGATTGGTGGGTGTTGTGGTACAACTCCTGAGCACATTCGCCAAATGGCACTCGCGGTTGAAAATATCGCCCCTCGTCAATTACCTGAACTTCCCGTTGCTTGTCGCTTGTCTGGCTTAGAGCCACTCGCGATTGATAAAGACTCTTTATTTATCAATGTCGGTGAGCGTACGAATGTAACCGGTTCTGCGCGTTTTAAGCGCTTGATTAAAGAAGAGCTGTACGATGAAGCGCTCGATGTGGCTCGTCAACAAGTTGAAAATGGCGCTCAAATTATCGATATCAACATGGATGAAGGCATGTTGGATGCACAAGCTTGTATGGTTCGCTTTTTAAACCTTTGTGCGTCAGAACCTGAAATCTCAAAAGTACCAATCATGGTTGACTCTTCCAAGTGGGAGGTTATTGAAGCCGGTCTTAAGTGCATCCAAGGCAAAGGCATTGTTAACTCGATCTCTCTCAAAGAAGGCAAAGAGAAATTCGTTGAACAAGCTAAGTTGATCCGCCGTTACGGTGCGTCTGTGATTGTGATGGCGTTTGATGAGATTGGGCAAGCAGATACACGTGAGCGCAAAGTAGAAATTTGTACCAACGCTTACCGAATTCTTGTTGATGAAGTGGGCTTTCCACCAGAAGACATCATTTTTGACCCAAACATTTTTGCCATTGCTACGGGGATCGAGGAGCATAATAACTACGCGGTGGATTTCATTGAAGCCGTTGGCGATATCAAACGTGATTTACCACATGCGATGATCTCGGGTGGTGTTTCTAACGTCTCATTCTCTTTCCGTGGCAATAACTATGTACGTGAAGCGATTCACGCGGTGTTCCTCTACCACTGTTTTAAAAATGGTATGGATATGGGGATTGTGAATGCGGGTCAGTTAGAAATCTACGATAACGTGCCTGAAAAATTGCGTGAGGCTGTGGAAGATGTCGTTCTTAACCGTCGTGATGACGCCACTGAGAGATTGTTAGATATCGCGGCGGAATATGCAGGCAAAGGGGTAGGTAAAGAGGAGGATGCCTCTGCACTTGAGTGGAGAACTTGGCCTGTTGAAAAGCGCTTAGAGCACGCGTTAGTGAAAGGAATAACTGAGTTCATCGTTGATGATACCGAAGAGGCTCGTGTCAACGCTTCAAAGCCATTAGAGGTGATTGAAGGCCCACTAATGGATGGGATGAACGTCGTCGGAGACTTGTTTGGTGAAGGTAAAATGTTCCTTCCTCAGGTCGTAAAATCTGCACGAGTGATGAAGCAAGCAGTCGCGCATCTGGAGCCCTACATCAATGCAGAAAAGCAGGTGGGACAAACAAACGGTAAGATTTTGCTAGCGACGGTCAAAGGTGATGTACATGATATCGGGAAAAATATCGTTGGCGTTGTATTGCAGTGCAATAACTACGAAATTATCGATCTTGGTGTCATGGTTCCTTGCGAAAAGATCTTAAAAGTAGCGCAAGAAGAAAACGTCGATATTATTGGTTTATCAGGGTTGATCACGCCTTCATTAGACGAAATGGTGCATGTTGCAAAAGAGATGGAGCGTCTCGACTTTAACTTACCTCTTCTCATCGGTGGCGCAACAACGTCAAAAGCCCATACAGCAGTTAAGATTGAGCAAAATTACAAGCATCCAGTGGTTTACGTGAACAACGCCTCACGTGCAGTGGGCGTATGTACTTCTCTTCTGTCAGATGAACGTCGCCCTGAATTTGTTGAAAAACTTCAAGCTGATTACGAACGAGTACGTGATCAACATAATCGAAAGAAACCGAGAACCAAACCAGTGACATTAGAAGCGGCTCGAGCGAATAAAGTTGCGATCGATTGGGAAGCTTATACTCCTCCAGTGCCTGTTAAGCCTGGCATTCATATCTTCGATGATTTTGATGTGGCTATATTACGTCAATACATCGATTGGACACCATTCTTTATGACTTGGTCACTTGTGGGTAAGTATCCAACAATTTTCCAACATGAAGAAGTTGGTGAAGAAGCAAAACGTTTATTCGAAGATGCCAACGAGTTACTTGATCGAGTTGAGCGAGAAGGCCTGTTAAAAGCGCGTGGAATGTGTGGCTTATTCCCTGCTGCGAGCGTGGGGGACGACATTGAAGTTTATGCTGATGAAACTCGTACCGACGTTGTGAAAGTATTACGTAACTTGCGACAACAGACCGAGAAACCAAAAGGATTCAACTATTGTTTATCCGACTACATCGCACCTAAAGAGTCGGGTAAACATGATTGGATAGGGGCATTTGCTGTCACTGGTGGTATTGGTGAACGAGAGCTTGCTGATGAATACAAAGCACAGGGAGATGATTACAACGCAATTATGATTCAAGCGGTGGCGGATCGCCTAGCCGAAGCGTTTGCTGAGTATTTGCATGAGCGTGTCCGTAAAGAAATTTGGGGTTATGCTGCGGATGAAGATTTATCTAACGATGATCTCATTCGTGAAAAATACCAAGGTATTCGCCCTGCACCAGGTTATCCAGCGTGCCCTGAGCATACTGAAAAAGGACCGCTTTGGGAGCTACTTAATGCGGAAGAGAATATTGGCATGACTCTAACCTCCAGCTATGCAATGTATCCGGGTGCGTCAGTATCTGGTTGGTACTTCTCTCATCCTGACTCACGTTACTTTGCGATCGCACAGATCCAAGAAGATCAGCTAGAGAGTTACGCCGATCGTAAGGGGTGGGATAGGATCGAGGCTGAAAAATGGTTAGGGCCAAACATTAATGGTTAAATTGATGTTTACCTCGTCCAAATATAACAACTAATGAAACAACAAAGGGCTGCAGATACGCAGCCCTTTGTTTTATTGAGTTGAACTTACTTCTCAAACAACTCCGTGTGGAGTTTTTGTATGGCTTGTTTCGATACCGATTCATGGAGCAAGAAGCATAAGTTGTGAGGGCTAGCGCCATAACAAATCATGCGTAGGTTAAAATCTTCTAGCGTGCCAAAAACCTGTTTCGCGTAGCCTTTACTCTCACTCATGTTGTTACCAATGAGAGCAACGAGGCATAGGTCATGTTCAACTTCTACCTTACATAACTCTTCTAACTCTTCTCGTGCAGCTTGCGGCAGCTGTGGTGCTCCGCCAGATGTATCAGTTTGATCAAGTGTTAACGATACACTGATTTCAGATGTCGTGATCAAATCGACAGAGATCTTATGCTTTGCAAGGATCTCAAAGACCTTTGCTAAGAAACCGTATGCGTGGAACATATTGGCGCTGCGTAGCGTTACCATGGTTTGGTTACAACGCAAAGCTAGCGCACGGAATAACGGTGAGCTTTCGACTTGGTGGCGAATCCAAGTTCCCCCTTTTTCAGGCTCTTTCGATGACCCCACAAATACCGGAATGTCGTGGCGCAATGCAGGTACTAGCGTAGAAGGGTGAAGGATTTTAGCGCCAAAGTTAGCCATTTCTGAAGCTTCACTAAAGCTGATCTCAGGAATTGGTGAGGCTTTTGGCGCAATTCGCGGATCTGTTGTGTAGATGCCCGGAACATCAGTCCAGATTTCTAACCCTGCCGCTTTGACGCTCTCAGCAATTAAGGCGGCGCTGTAATCGCTGCCTCCTCGACCTAGTGTTGTTGTATTACCGGCTTCGTCAGATCCTATGAAGCCTTGAGTAACAACAACGGATTGTTGGCAAAGTGGTACGAGTTTATCTTGCGCAAGCGTCGAAATTGCTTCAATGTTTGGCTCTGCGCGACCAAAGTTGTCATCAGTACGCAGCACATCGCGGATATCAAAGCGCACAGCTTGAATGCCTCGCTCACACATTAACTGAGTTAGAATATGCGTCGACATGAGTTCGCCACATGCGACTAAATGATCGGTTAACTTCGCACTAGCTTGGATAGATGCAGCCTCGGCCAGGCTGGTTACGGTATCTAATATGCCATACACCTCGGCAGCAGTTTTCGTGCTGTCTTCGAGCTGAGTTAAAATGGCGTCATGAATGTTGGCCAGATTTTGCAGCAGCTCAGTACGGTGCGTTTGATCCTGAACACCGTTGGCGAGTTCTACCAATAGGCTGGTGACGCCAGAGCAAGCGCTGCTCACGACCAGGCGAGTATTTGGATTGTTTTCGATAATGGTGGCGCAACGACTCATTGCCTCAAAGTTGGCAACACTGGTTCCACCGAATTTAGCTACGTTAAATGCGCTCACTGCGTTCTCCCACGACTTCCTAAAAAATTGTACATCCAATGTTTAGTGAGAAAAGGAACAGAGCAAAAAGAGAGGTATTTAGAATGCTATTTGAAAAATTTACCCTCAGAAGCCCTTCATCAGACTGCGCTGATGACAGTTGATGGGATTCAGCCCAATTCAACCGACAAGTCAAATCCTGCAACTTTGACTTACCTCGGCACTACTCCCCCTCAATGATTGGTGTTGGAATTGCGGTTCCACAAATCATCTACCTGGGTAGCGCTCCTCTTCTACATAAAGCTCAAACATTGAACGGTTTTGAGGCCTTAATGTCAATCAATATTTCAACCTTTATGGTGTTTTTTATTAACGATTTTGTGACACTGGTTTGACCTCCATACTTACGGCTAATTGCTGATAGAGGAAAAATCTATTAGGGTGAAGAACCCTACACCTGAGCCATGTTATTGAATAGAACTTTTAGAATGCTCAGGATAAAAGATAATCAAGGAGCTGACATGTCGATCCAAAGCTTTATTCCGCCTCACCGTATTTTAATGGGACCTGGTCCTTCTGATATTTATCCTCAAGTGTTACAAGCACTAAGCCGTCCTACTGTAGGTCACCTTGATCCTCTGTTTATCGGTATGATGGATGAGCTCAAGCAGCTATTGAAGTATGCCTTTCAAACTGACAATGAGTTCACTATTGCGGTTTCAGCGCCAGGTAGTGCAGGGATGGAAACCTGCTTTGTAAACTTGATCGAGAAAGGCGACAAAGTGATCGTCTGCCGTAACGGTGTATTTGGTGAACGCATGCGCGAAAATGTCGTCCGTGCTGGTGGCGAAGTTGTTATCGTCGATGATGAGTGGGGGACGCCTGTTTCCATTGATAAAGTCGAGCAAGCACTCGAACAGCACCCAGATACAAAAATTCTTGCTTTTGTGCATGCGGAAACCTCAACTGGTGCAGTCAGTGATGCTCAAGCATTGAGTAAGCTGGCGAAACAGCATAATGCATTATCTATTGTTGATGCGGTGACGTCACTTGGTGGTGTGCCGTTAAAAGTGGATGAGTGGCAACTGGATGCGGTTTACTCTGGCAGTCAAAAATGTTTGTCATGTGTACCAGGGCTCTCACCAGTGACGTTTTCTCCTGCCGCGATTGAAAAGATTCAAGCAAGAACAACACCAGTACAGAGTTGGTTCCTCGATCAGAGTTTAGTTTTGGGGTATTGGAGTGGAGAAGGCAAGCGTAGTTACCATCATACGGCGCCAGTTAATAGCTTGTATGCGCTTCATGAAGCTTTATTGATACTGAAAAATGAAGGATTAGAAAACGCTTGGGCTCGTCACCAACTGATGCATGAAAAACTCAAAAATGGCTTACAAAAGTTAGGCTTTGAATTTGTTGTGGACGAAGCCCATCGGTTGCCACAATTAAATGCGATTTACGTGCCTGAAGGAGTTGATGAAGCAAAAGTTCGTGCTCACTTGCTAGAAACCTATAACCTAGAAATTGGTGCAGGCCTTGGGGCATTAGCTGGTAAAGCGTGGCGTATTGGCTTAATGGGTTACGGCGCTCGATCTGAAAACGTTGCGCTGTGCTTAAAAGCGTTAGAAGAGTCACTCACTGAATAAAATCATACAGCAATGAGATAAAGAAAAGCGAAGGTCATCCCTTCGCTTTTTGGTATTTATTACTCAGCTCCTGAAGTGGGGGCTGGTGAGGCAGATATTGCTTGAGAAGGTGGCTGGTAATTGACGTCACTGAAATCAATCTTCGGGAACAAAAACTGCGCTTCAGCTCTAATTTGCTCCGCTTTACTTGAGTCATCTAAGCCTTGGTAGGCCAAAATCAAATTATTATAAAATGCAGGGCGAGGCTTATCTTTGATGATTTTTAGCGACCAATCGATATAAGGCTGAATCAAGGTTGCGTCTTGTTGGTACAGCCCAAGGTTTAAAAACGTGCTATAGACATCCCAATCAAACCTGTCTTTCCAAACTACAGGGTTACTGACTTGATTCAGAATATCAGGGTTAGTTGGTCTAGTGGTCTCAAACTTCGTCAATACATAATTCGTATGTAATGCGCTTACCATGTAAAACGTAAACGCAACGGGAAGTACCAAACTAAAAACACGCAGCAAGCTTTTGGTTACATTACTAAAGCCGACTTGTCGATAACGAGAGACGCGCTGATCGACCCAGTACAGTAGGATAACGAAGATCAACCAATGCACGAGAGAGTGGTAGAAAGGGTATTCCAGTTGTGAGTGCAATACGATAGGTATAAACAAGGCCAGCAACGCAAGACGAGTTCCGCGTTTGGCTTGATAGATTCGATACAGTACCAGTGCCATCGCTAAGAAGATGCCGAGTATTGGCAGCAAGCCACCTTCTACTCCCCAGTAAAGCAGCTCGTTATGCGGATGATCCATGGCTGGCAAACCAGCTGGGTAATTCTCATTTAGGGCATGTTGACGAGCCGTATACAGCATGTACTCAGATTCAAACTTACCATATCCATAACCAGTAAAAGGCTTTTCAATCACCATGTCTAATGTTTGCGGAAAAGTATACGCTCGAGGAGACTCCATATTTACTTTTTCTGCGGCTAACCCACCTCCATCAGGAAAGGCAAGATGCATGACAACGACTGAGAGTAAGAGCCCACTTACAAGTGACACAACCCAGCGGATAAAGCGCCCTTTGGTTGCAAAGCGGTACATGTATGGAATGACCAACAACACGGCGATGACCGAGGCTAACCAACCAGTGCGTGAAGCCAACGCCACAATTAGTGGTAAAGTTAAAACTGGTACGGCATAGAGAAGGTAAACATCGCTTAACTTACGATCGTATTTGTAGGGCTGACGTGCAAGTAAATAGCTGGCAATCACCAACCCTGTCGCAAGAAAACTGGCCATTACATTGGGCTGTTGGAAAATACCATAAGGACGATTGGCCACCGTGTCGTAACCAAACGGATTGCCTGGTTTGAGATACAGATATTGTGTCAAACCAAAAATGGCTTCGATAACAACCGCAAGGACAATGAACCATAATAGGCGTTGGCGATGTTTATTACTGAAATGAAATTGTTGTAAAACAATAAAGAACAGGACACCACACCACAGGCCTATGAGCTTATTGGCTGCCAAGCTGCTATTCGCATTTGGGTACAGAATGGGCACTGTCATGATAAGAGCACTAATGAACAAGCCGATGGTTAGTTTTGAGTAACGTAGCACTCGATTATTCGCTAGTTGGTAACACCCAATGCCTAATGCAAAGCTAAAAGCAATCCAAGTTGTCGCATTGAACGAAAGCGAAAGCCCCGAACCGCCGGGGTTGGGCATGAAAAAGTGCATTGCCAACACAAATAGTGTTGCCAAGGCAATGAGAAACTTGCGATTGAGGGGAACCTGTACTTTTTCGGGAGAAAGCTTTGTTCCACTTACATGTATAGTAGCCATAGTTATTGCGTTGTTTTGAATGAAAAAAGACCAGCACTTGCTGGTCTCGATACTTTACCTGTTTTTTCTACTTCAACATAGGCTTGAGGAAGTGAGCTGTGTGCGAACCCTCGATTTGCGACACATCTTCCGGAGTGCCTTGAGCGATTATCTCGCCGCCACCTTGACCCCCTTCAGGACCAAGATCGATAATCCAGTCCGCAGTCTTAATGACGTCCAGGTTATGCTCGATCACCACGACAGTATTTCCGTGGTCGCGAAGTCTGTGCAGTACAGTGAGCAACTGCTGGATATCATGGAAGTGAAGGCCGGTTGTTGGTTCATCCAAAATGTACAAGGTTTTTCCTGTATCACGTTTGGATAGCTCTCGCGCCAGTTTCACACGCTGTGCTTCACCACCGGAGAGTGTTGTTGCCGCTTGACCCAATCGTATGTACGACAAACCGACATCCATCAGTGTTTGTAGTTTGCGAGCGATGGCAGGAACTGGATCGAAGAAGGTGCGTGCATCTTCGACCGTCATTTCTAGCACTTCATCAATAGTTTTACCTTTGTAACGTACTTCGAGCGTTTCACGGTTGTAGCGTTTACCTTTACACACATCACATGGCACATAAACATCTGGTAGGAAGTGCATTTCTACTTTGATAACACCGTCACCCTGACAGGCCTCACAACGACCACCGCGTACGTTAAAACTAAAACGGCCCGGTTTGTAACCGCGAGAACGCGACTCCTGTGTGCCTGCAAACAGTTCACGGATTGGGGTAAAGATCCCCGTATAGGTTGCAGGGTTAGAGCGAGGTGTACGGCCAATTGGGCTTTGATCGATATCGATGACTTTATCGAAGTGCTCTAGACCTTTAATCGATTTATAAGGTGAAGGCTGAGCCGTTGTCGCTCCGTTAAGTTGGGTATGCGCAATTTTAAAGAAAGTATCATTAATCAGCGTTGATTTACCTGAGCCAGATACTCCTGTAATACAGCTGAATAACCCAACAGGAATTGAAAGGTTAACGTTTTTAAGGTTATTACCTGTAGCGCCTAATAGCTCAACCGTTTTTTTCGGATCTCGCGGCGTGCGATCTTTCGGTACTGCGATTTCTTTAACACCACTTAAGTACTGACCTGTCAGAGAATTCGGATTCGCGACTATCTCTTCCATGGTGCCTTCCGCAACAACATTACCACCATGTACGCCAGCACCAGGACCAATATCTATGACATGATCTGCACAGCGAATCGCATCTTCATCGTGTTCTACCACAAGTACGGTATTACCTAAATCGCGCAAATGAGTCAGTGTTTTTAGGAGTCGTTCGTTATCACGCTGGTGGAGGCCAATCGACGGTTCATCTAAGACGTACATGACACCAACAAGACCTGCACCAATTTGGCTTGCTAAACGAATACGTTGAGCTTCACCGCCTGATAAGGTTTCAGCACTGCGTGATAAGTTTAGGTAGTTCAAACCGACGTTAACTAAGAATTGCAGACGGTCGTTGATTTCCTTCATCACTTTTTCAGCGATTTGGGCGCGTTGACCTTCCAGTTTCAAGGAATGGAAGAATTCCAATGCATCAGCAATGCTGAGTTCAACAATCTCAGGTAGTGTCGTATCAGCAATAAACACGTTACGTGCTTCAAGGCGTAGACGAGTACCGCCACAGCTTGAACAAGATTTAGTGGAGATGTATTTTGCAAGCTCTTCACGGACAGAGTTGGATTCTGTATCACGATAGCGACGTTCTAGGGTATTCAGAATACCTTCGAATGGATGGCGTTTAACGCGAATATCGCCACGATCGTTGATGTATTTAAACTCAATCTCAGTACGACCTGAGCCCTTTAGAATGACATCTTGCGTTTTCTTTGGCAGAGAATTAAAAGGGGCATGGAGGTCAAAACCATAATGATCGGCCAATGAGGTGAGCATTTGGAAGTAGTAGTAGTTCTTTTGATCCCAACCGCGAATCGCACCTTGTGCCAAGCTTAATGAATCATCTTGAATGACTCGGCTTGGATCGAAGTATTGTTGAACACCCAAGCCATCACAAGTGCCACATGCACCAGCAGGATTGTTGAATGAGAAAAGTCGCGGCTCTAACTCTTGCATGCTGTAACCACATTGTGGACAAGCGAAGTTGGCGGAGAAAATAATCTCTTCACCGTCGCCATCCATTGGCGCGACAACCGCAATTCCGCCTGATAATTCGAGTGTTGTCTCGAAAGATTCGGCCAAGCGCTGTTGTAAGTCTGGACGAACTTTAAAGCGGTCTACCACAACTTCAATGGTGTGCTTTTTATGTAGTTCAAGGGTTGGAGGATCGGAAAGATCGCAAGTTTCTCCATCAATACGCGCACGAATAAAGCCTTGAGCCGCTAAGTTCTCAAGCGTTTTAACATGCTCACCTTTACGTTCTTTGACAATAGGCGCCAATAGCATCATTTTGCTGCCTTCCGGCATCTCTAGGACTTTGTCCACCATTTGGCTGATGGTTTGCGCGGCAAGAGGGGCATGATGCGTTGGACAGCGGGGTTCGCCCACACGAGCATACAATAGACGTAAGTAGTCGTAGACTTCGGTAATTGTACCGACGGTTGAACGCGGGTTATGAGAAGTAGATTTTTGTTCAATAGAAATCGCAGGTGATAACCCTTCAATGTGGTCGACATCGGGTTTTTCCATCAGAGACAAAAACTGACGAGCGTAGGCAGAGAGAGACTCTACGTAGCGTCGTTGGCCTTCTGCATACAATGTATCGAAAGCGAGAGAGGATTTACCGGAGCCACTTAGTCCAGTAATGACAATCAGTTTATCGCGAGGGATTGTAAGATTAATGTCTTTAAGGTTATGGGTTCGGGCACCGCGAACTTCTATTTTATCCATCGTTTTTGCTCTATGTATAACCAAGTGGGGCAAGTATTACATAGTGTGAGAAATGTGCAAAGAAAATTACTGGATAAAAAAACAGTAAAGTAAAAAGCCCAGCGTTGTGCTGGGCTTTCGATACAGTAATTTCGTACTAAGACGATGCTTTATACTGCTTTTTGTGTTGCGTGCTTACCTAGCTCAGAGGTTTTTTCATCTTTTAGATACAGGTTTTCAAAACAATAGTTAGTTGCTTCGATGTAACCTTCAACGCTACCACAGTCAAAGCGTTTGCCCTTGAATTTGTAAGCCAATACACAGCCCGCTTTTGCTTGTTTTAGCAGCGCGTCAGTGATTTGAATTTCACCACCTTTACCTGGTTCAGTGTTTTCGATCAGTTCAAAAATATCGGGAGTCAGGATGTAGCGGCCAATGATAGCAAGGTTGCTAGGCGCCGTGCCTTTCTCTGGTTTTTCTACCATGTCGTCTACGCGATAGATGTCGTCTTTGATCATTTCACCAGAGATAACGCCGTATTTGTGTGTTTCTTCGGCTGGTACTTCTTGCACTGCAACGATAGAACAGCGGAACTGCTTAAATAGTGCCACCATCTGAGCCAGTACGCCCTCTTGCTCGTTCACACAAAGGTCATCAGCAAGAACAACAGCAAATGGCTCATCGCCTACCAATTCTCGTCCAGTTAGAATCGCGTGGCCCAAGCCTTTCATTTCGCGTTGACGTATATAAGTGAAGTTTGCAGATTCAATGATTTCACGGATATCTACCAACAGCTCTTCTTTGTTGGTACCGCTAATCTGATGTTCCAGTTCGTAGTTCTTATCAAAGTGGTCCATGATCGAGTGCTTGCCACGACCTGTCACAATACACATGCCGTTCATACCAGCTTGGATTGCTTCTTCGACACCGTATTCAATAAGCGGTTTGTTCACGACTGGCATCATCTCTTTTGGCATAGATTTCGTTGCCGGTAGGAAGCGTGTGCCATAGCCTGCAGCAGGGAACAGACATTTTTTTATCATTGGGGGAATATCCTATCTCGTTTTTATCAAGAATCTGCGCATAACTTTAACACGAGAGGTATCAATGAATCATGAATAAAGTAGGAAAAAATGTGAGACTCGGTGCGGAAAAAGATGAGCGACTCGTCATTTCAGTTATCAGAGCCGCTAACATTGCATCACGACATTAAGTTTTGGTCTGCCCAGGCGATTGCCTGTACTCGGTTCTTTACGGATAGCTTTTTGAATATCTGATACAAGTGCGATTTGATGGTGAATTCACTGACGAATAACTCTTCGGCCATCTGACTGTTCGAGGCGCCAGCTTGTAGGCAACGCAGTACTTGTAGCTCACGAATGGTTAGGTCTACCGTAGCTGGTGCAGTATGAGTATTAATAACATTGCGGTAATAGTGTAAAAGTTGACTGGTTACATTACGCGGCAGCCAGTTTTGACCGTTAACAATGCCTTTTAACCCTTCTCCAATTTGCTCTAGCGTATCTTCAGAATAAAACACACCTTTTAATTGACCAAATGAAAGAAGTTCATCTGTGGTTAGTCTTTTAGGCACGTTGAAGACAACGGTTTCAAAGTTTTTCCATACAAGAGGCAAATTTTTGATCGATTGAACAAGTGATTTATGTTCACTGAAGTCGATCAGTAGAATTTTATTACGGTGTTGTGGCTTGGCTTCCATGAGTGCTGCGGTTGGAATCACCGGGATGCTCATATCAACGTACTTTTCGAGTGCCGCCACTTTTTTTTGCGCATTATCTTCCATACTGATCAGAAATAGCTTTCTTGCGTAAGCCGACTTTCTCACGTGTTCCAATCTCCCTGGGTTCAATAGAAGCCATAAACTGGCATTAAAGAGAGGCCATAACCATCGCTTTACTGAATAAATGCGTTCGAATTCAAAGCTTCACGAAACGATGTCTGCAACGCGAATCAAAAATGCTACACACGTAAGTTGAAATACGATTTGGGTTCTAGAGGGTGACTCAATAGATCACAATGGTATTAGACTTTAATCAAAACATTAAAGCGTGCTATTCTAATGCGCTAAAATTTTATATATCCAGAGTGAAACGGAGCACATCATGGCCAGCCGTGGAATTAACAAAGTTATTTTGGTGGGGAATCTAGGTAACGACCCTGAAATTCGTTACATGCCGAATGGCGGTGCAGTAGCAAACATTACTATTGCGACTTCTGATTCATGGCGTGATAAAGCGACTGGCGAACAGCGCGAAAAAACGGAATGGCACCGTGTTGTGTTGTTCGGCAAACTTGCGGAAGTAGCAGGTGAGTACTTGCGTAAAGGCTCTCAAGTTTACATTGAAGGGCAACTGCAAACTCGCAAATGGCAAGATCAAAGTGGCCAAGATCGCTACTCAACTGAAGTCGTTGTTCAAGGCTTCAATGGTGTGATGCAAATGCTTGGCGGTCGTGCTCAAGGTGGCGGCGCACCAATGGGCGGTCAACAGCAGCAACAAGGTGGATGGGGTCAGCCTCAACAGCCAGCTCAGCAGCAGTACAATGCGCCTCAGCAACAGCAACCACAACAACAGGCTCCGCAGCAATCACAGCAGCAGTACAATGAGCCACCAATGGATTTTGACGACGATATCCCGTTCTAAATTCTGCTTATGCTTGAATCGAAAAGGCCGCGAATATCGCGGCCTTTTTTATTGTCGCAATCTAATGATCTCACAGGCTTATCTTGGCAAGGTTAGGCGTAACAATAAAACTTATCAATGAGTGTGATTTTCTTTATGCTCCAGCCTCTCACTATCAGACTAATCCGATTGTTTGATGAACTCTTATCAAGTATAAATATTTCAATAAGGTATATGATGAATAAAAAAGGAATTTGGTATTCATGAGGTATACCCCAACTCTTAAGTTAAGCACACGGCTGGTGGCCTTTGTCACCATGATCGTTATCTGCGCCATGTTTATCTTGTTTGTCGGTGGCACCCTCTCTTTTAAACGTCTTGGGCAGGAATATCTCACCCATTATTTAGAAGGGATCGTAGAGGTGGTCGACAAGGAGATGGAAGATCCTGACGCCGCTTATTCTATGCAGCGCTGGATGCCGAAAATGCTGCAGGCTTCCAATATTGTCGAAATGACGTTGTCGACTAACAACGCCGTTGTTTATCGCTTCAAAGATACTTCTCATCAAATGGAAGCGTCAGTCTTGTTTGAGGCAGAGTACCAGCTGACTCACAATCAAGATTACACGATTCACTTTAAAGCAATTCCCCCTTACTTAGGTTACAGCTACTCAATGCAGGCGCTTTGGTCGATCACGCTTGCCGTGATATTGATCATCTTCTGCTTAATGCGCGGCGTGGCATGGCTTAAGGAGCAATTAGAAGGCTCCGAAATGCTCGAAGAGCGAGGCAGAATGATCCTGGCTGGTAGGGTGGAGCAGTATGCCAAAGGTGACAAAAAAGAATGGCCTTACACCGCCAGTGAAGCGCTCGATGTATTAATCGAAGAGTTACAAGATGCGCGTCAAGAGCGAAGCCGATTTGATACCTTTATTCGAACTCAAACCTTCCTTGATAAGCTAACCGGTACCGCTAACCGAGTGTTATTTGATAGCAAGTTGGAATCGGCGTTACTAGAAAGTGGGGCTCGCGGCGCCGTGTTGCTAGTGCGTATTCAAGACTGGAAACTGGTTGAAGAAGAGCAAGATAAGCAAATTACGGATGAGTTTATTGTTGAAGTTGGGAGTTTATTGTCCAATTTAGTTCAACGATACCCAGATGTTGTATTTTCCCGTTATTACGATGCTGATTTTGCGCTTTTTCTACCGCACCAAAGTGCGAAAGATGTGGCTAACCTTGCCTCGCAATGCATTCGCCAGTTAGAAAAGTTAATGCCGCCAGAGCCACTTGATCCAGACAACTGGTGCCATATTGGCATCACCACTTATAAAGAAGGTGAGCGACACAGCCAAATCATTGATGAAGCCGAGACTGCTTTGCGTAGTGCGCAACTACAAAATAACAATAATTGGAGTCGCTTCAAAAAATGGAACCACGATGAAGAAGCTCGCGGAAGTGTGAGGTGGAGAACGTTATTTGACACAGCACTTACACCTGAAAGTGTGATACTCTACGCACAATCTGTGCACCCAATAAGTGACGCGACGCATAAAAAATCATTATATGAAGAGTTAACATGTCGGATTCGCGATCCTGAGAATGGGATTGTTAAAGCGTCTCGGTTCATTTCTGCGATCAGACAGGTTGGTTATGAAGCGCAAATGGATAAGTCGGTTATTAATAAATTCTTAAGAGAGTTTAAGGATAATTTTGATAACTCAAGATCGTATGCGCTCAATTTGAATGTAACGCCATTTTCTAACCGAGAGTACTTTAAATGGTTTCGTGATGAACTCTTACAGTTGTCACGTGAGCAGAGAAAGTGTCTCAGTTTTGAGTTTGTTGAAGCACAATTTGTAAGACACTTAGACTTTATGCGACCAGTCGCTAAAATGCTGGCCGGTTTAGGGTGCCACTTAATGGTTGGGCAGGCTGGGCGTACCATCGTCAGCACTCACTATTTAAAAGAAGTGGACATTCGTTACCTTAAACTTCATCGCAGTTTAGTAGCAAAAATCGACCAACGACATGAAAACCAGCTATTTGTCCGCAGTATGCTAGGTGCGGCGGCAAACAGTAAAACTAAAATTATAGCAGTGGGAATTGAGAATCAGAACGAGCTCAACACATTAATTGAGCTCGGGGTTTATGGTGGGCAAGGGCGTTACTTTTCTGCGGAGCAGCAGTTTCTTCCTCGTCCCCAAGCGTTGCCGAATTCTCAATCAGAATCCCAAGTTAAATTGGGAAGACGAAATCGCTGGCGGAAAAAATAAAGATAATAATCATGGATTTCAAAGCACTATTCGACAAGCTTAAGCGATCATCTAGTGGTGGTCGCTCCTGCTTTTTGGTTATTCAGCCAGACGCCGTTTATTTATCATCTTCAATCAAAAGTAGTCGTCCATACCAATTTGATATTTCTGAGTCCAATTGGGAAAAAGCCGTTGAGCAAGCATTGAGCGTTGCAGCGAGTGCGTATGATTCATTAACGGTTGTTCTTTCTCATAACTATTACCAGATGTACCAAATCGACAAACCGGTCATGCCGCGTCAAGAATGGCCAGCCGCATTACCGTTTTTGTTGAAAGAACTGATCTCTGAGCGCGCCATCGACATTATTGCCGATGCGGTCGAGTTACCGAATTCAACCAAAGTGCAAGCATACGTCTTATCGCGAAAAATATTGGATAAGATTGTGTTACTGGCCAGTCGATCCCAGTTACCACTAGAAGCAATTCTTCCTGAAGACGATATTTGGGGAGAGACTGCGGGTGAACTAGGAAACTTCCTATTATTACAACGCAGTGTGCGTGGTCATTTCCGTATAAGCGCTTTTGTCGAAAATACTATTGCGTTCCACCGCTCTATTCGCAGTGTGACGCCACCGTTAACGGGGGTTCCGTCTAGCGATTTACAGATGGACAGTCTGTCGTTAGAACTGCAACGTTCGATTGACTATCTTTCATCTCAGTTACGCCACGTGCAATTACATCAATTGAAAGTGTGCTGTGATGAAGAGGATGAGAGCGAGCTTGTTCAGGCTCTGAACTACCGTTTAAGTACTAAGGTTTCACCGTTATTACCACCAGAACATGAGCTATCAGGACATGTTTTGGCTGACACTGCGGCTACTTCAAATACTCGACGCGTCAACTTATATCCCGATTACTTAAAACCGAAAAAAGAGCTCCTGACGCTAAAAAATATCGCGTTATCTTGGGGCGTTGCGGCGGCTGCAATTCTATTTTCTTACGGTTATGTCACCTGGCAGAGCAGCGGTTTGGAAGATGAGATTGCTATTGTAAAAAGTAAAGGCGATATCATGAAGTCAGAGCTTGAACGTTATCAAGTCAAGCTACGTAAACATCAACCTGACAATAATAAGCTGGCAGCTAAAGCCCGCTTAGAGCGTGAAGTCAAGGCGAAGCGAGACTCGCTTAAAGCTGTCGGGAAATACGATGACTCGCAACGCACGGGTTACTCTGGCGTGATGCAATCATTAGCGAAGCTAGGAAACCAAGAAATTTCTTTGTCCGAAATTCGAATCAATACCCATACCTTAGACCTGAAGGGGCTAGCGAAAAAACCGAGCTCAGTGCCAAATTGGGTCAGCCAATTTAAAAACGAAATTAGCTTGGTTGGTCGAACGTTTGACGACGTCAAAATAGGTCGAAATGATAAGGATATTGTGACGTTTGAACTAAAAACGCGCGAGGATAAAGAGAAATGAACGAATTCTGGCTCTCATTAGAAGGGCGCTTTGGCGAAATGAGTACGCGTGAAAAAGTGCTCACCGCATTGTGCGGTTTAGTTGTCGTGATCATGTTGCTCTTTACGCTGGTATTGGAGCCAAAGCTTAACGAGATCATCAGTAATGAGAGGCAACTAAGTAATTTAAAGCAAGCCAATCAAAAGATTGAAATCGATACGCTACGTATTCAGGCGCAACTTAAGAAAGATCCAAATGCTGAGATTGATCGCGCGATATCTAATCTGTTAGCTGAGAGTCAGCATCTTTCGATGCAATTAGCGGAGATCATCGAGCATCTTATTACACCTTCGCAAATGGCTGAGCTGCTTGAAAATGTGTTGGAGCAGCAAAGTGGCATTCACCTTTTGTCTCTGCAAACCTTGCCATCTGAGCCAATAACGGAAGATAAAGAAGCATCGCAATACTCTGGTTACTACGTGCATCCTGTTCGTATGGAACTGACTGGTGACTATTTTTCTATTGCTAATTATCTGAATAAATTGGAGAGCCTTCCTGCGAGTTATTACTGGCGCAGCTTTAGTTATAAAGTCGAAGAGTACCCGAAAGCGAAGCTTGTGTTAGAAGTCTACACACTAGGATCTAGAGAGGAGTTTATTGGTGGTTAACAAACTCATCATCTCATTGCTTGTTATGGCAGCGGCAGGAACCGCTTGGGCAAACCAGGACCCAACGGCCCCACTTGGTTGGGAAAAGCCAGCGGTTGAAACGTCAGCGAAACCAAAAGTTAAACGGTATCGACTGCCTAAGCTCAACAGTATTGTGTGTAAGCCAAGTACTGATTGTATCGCGATTATGGATAACAAACTTGTCGAAAAAGGCGAGCTATTTAAGGGTTATCGCGTCGCGAGCATTAATAGTGAATTTGTAACTTTAAAGCGTGGTAACCGTCAGTGGGACCTAGAGCTTTTTGATTTAAACGTAAAACAATAATAACCAGAGCCCGATCAGATATGCGCAAATTAGTTGTAGGAATAACGATTGCTTCTTTAATGGGATGTTCAATGGGTCATCGGAATCCAGTGGAAGTTAAAGAAGCGCTCAATGAATCGATCAATCAAGCGAACACCCGCACATTGGAAGAAATCCCTTCTTCTGTTGAGGCAGACTTGATGCCAAATTTAGACTCGAACGTTGCATCAGAGCAAGGCACCTCGAAGCGTTTTCGTATTCAAGCGAATGCGGTCGATGCAAGAAGCTTTTTCGCCTCGTTGGTGAAAGGCACAGAGTACAGCGTGGCGATTCACCCATCGGTACAAGGTAATATCACCGTCAACTTGTCAGATGTGACATTGGATGAAGTTCTGAATGTCGTACAGAATATGTATGGCTATGACGTGGTGAAGTCTGGCAAAGTTATTCAAATCTACCCAGCAGGTATGCGTACTGTGACCATTCCAGTCGATTACCTACAGTTCAAGCGTTCTGGTCGCTCGTTAACCAGCATTGTTACGGGCTCTGTAACCTCGGCTGGTACGTCTAATTCTGGTGGTAGCTCAGACAGTTCTGACTCGTCAGACTCTAACAATGGAAACAACAACGATAGCTCGACCACATCTACGGGCGGTACACGCATTGAAACCATCACTGAAAGTGATTTCTGGCCGATGCTGCAGCAAGCTGTTGCGAATCTAATTGGTTCAGGCAAAGGGCAAAGTGTGGTTGTAACGCCACAAGCGGGAGTTATTACGGTTCGAGCATTTCCAGATGATATTCGCGAAGTACGCGAGTTCTTAGGTGTATCGCAGGAGCGCATGCAGCGCCAGGTCATTCTTGAAGCTAAAATCCTAGAAGTGACGTTGAATGATGGCTACCAACAAGGCATCAACTGGTCAAACTTATCGGCGTCAATTGGTAACTCGGGTAGTATCGTAGTCAACCGCCCTGCATCGGCATTACCACCATTGGATGCGATTGGCACGCTATTGGGCGGTCAAACCAACGTGACGATTTCGGATGGTAACTTCAATGCTGTATTGAGCTTCATGTCTACGCAAGGTGACTTGAACGTCCTTTCGAGCCCTCGTATTACCGCTGCCAACAACCAAAAATCTGTCATCAAGGTCGGTACCGATGAGTACTTTGTTACAGAGCTATCGAGCAATGCAGGCAACGGTGAAAACTCAAATGCAGTTCCTGAAGTGGAACTGACGCCATTCTTCTCGGGTATTTCCCTCGATGTGACTCCGCAAATTGATAACAAAGGCAATGTGTTCCTGCATGTTCACCCCGCAGTTATTGAAGTCACGGAAGAAGTGAAGCAATTGAACTTGGGCGGAGATTTCCAAAACATCCAACTGCCATTAGCGAAAAGCTCTATTCGTGAATCAGACTCGGTTATTCGTGCTAAAGATGGCGATGTTGTGGTTATCGGCGGGTTGATGAAACAGCAAAATCGTGAGCTTGTTTCTAAAGTCCCATTTTTGGGCGATGTACCAGCACTGGGGCACTTGTTCCGCAACGTGAATAACGTAACTGAGAAAACAGAATTGGTCATCTTGCTAAAACCGACCGTAGTTGGCGTGAACTCTTGGCAGAAAGAGCTAGAGCGCTCTCGTGATCTGCTGCAAGAGTGGTTCCCAGATGCGCAATAAGCGCTGGGAAAGGTTCTGTTTTTCAATAGGTTTGTGATTCGAGTATGTACTTGTCACACTTTGGGTTCCGAGTTCAGCCTTTTTCGTTAACCCCAAATACCGAAATGTTCTTGGGGTTAGTCCCTCACTATGAGGCGATCCAAACCATCCTAGCTGCCGTGCAAATGGGAGAAGGGGTGATTAAGGTGACGGGAGAAGTCGGCACTGGAAAAACCATGGTATGCCGTAAGCTGATCGAGCAGATTGAATCTGAAGTTGAGCTTATTTACTTACCCAATCCAGTGTTGAATGGGGAACAGTTGCAGTTTGCTGTCGCCAGAGAGTTGGGTATCGAGAACGATGATCCGCTGCGCATCGTTTCCCTCATTCAAGAGCACTTGATTCAAGTACATGCCTTGGGAAAGAAAACCGTCTTGATCGTTGATGAAGCGCAAGCTCTTTCCCCACAAGCTTTAGAAACATTGCGTCTATTTGGCAACCTAGAAACGGAACAAGATAAGCTCATTCAATTGGTGTTATTCGGACAACCTGAGTTGGATGAAAGATTGGCTAACCATGAGCTAAGGCAATTTCGTCAACGCATTACGTTTAGCTGCCAGTTACGTCCTCTCTCTATCGATGAAGGCGTGGCTTACATCAATAATCGTTTAGATAAAGCAGGCAATGGGGCGCACATTTTTTCTATTGAACAGAAAAAAGCGATTTGGCGTTCATCCATGGGGATCCCGCGCTTGATAAACCAAATTAGCCACAAGTCGTTGCTTGCTGCATTTAATGATCGTTGCACACTATTAAAAAATCATCACGTTTACGCCGCTATGCACGATACGTTTGATGCCCGTAAACCTAAGTTTAAAACACCCGTATTTTGGGGATGGAGTCAACCTTGAGTGCCATCAATAAAGCATTATCAGAACTTGCTGAAAAAACATCGCCGTCAGAGCTTACTCGTGCGGAGATTCCAAGTGTCTCACGCAGTAAACCTTGGCTTTGGCTTGTGGCCGGTTTTTCGTTAAGCCTTGCGGTTGGTAGCTGGGCGGTCTCTCGCGGTCCTGTTCCTTCAGGCGAGCTATCACAATTTCAAACCGACGCTATGCCATTGTCGTCTGTGAATGTCTCACCAATTGTTTCATCGGAGCGCACTCACTCGCCAACGAGTAAAATGACGCCCGATACAACTCATGTGGTTTACACCAAACCAGCCACGCAGCCAGTAGCGCAACAGCCTCACATGCAAGAGACTGATAGGTTCACGCCAAGATCTGAGATAAATACCGCCTCTGAAGAGGCAGTTTTACTCGCGCAGTTAGCAACGATGCCGAGCGAGGAACAATACGATCCCGTAACCCACACGACATCAGAAAACAGCTCAATGCGTATTGAGCAGGTTGAGCTTACACATCGTCAGCTTTCTCTTAAGGCAGTTAGTCGAGCGGAAAAAGCACTCGATGCTAACGATATGCAAACGGCGTTATCGGCTTATGCCGAGGCGTTGCGTTATGAGCCAATGAATGCAGACACGCGTCAAAAGCTATCAGCGTTGTACTTTGGTAAAGGTGACACGCGTAAAGCATATGAGATTATTCAAGAAGGTATCAACCTAGATACGAACAACCAAGTACTTCGCTTGGCCTTGTCTAAGTTGTTAGTGAAAGCTAATCAACCTGAAGCGGCGCTGAGCCCGCTTGTTCATTTGCCTCCAGTACCAAGTCGAGATTACTTGGCGATGCGTGCGGCATTGGCACAAAAACACAAGCAAAATGACATTGCGCTTGAGAGCTATCAACTCCTAACTCAGCGTGAGCCGGAAAACGCGCGCTGGTGGTTAGGTTTGGCTATTCAACAAGAGCGCGCCCTGGCTTTTACTGCCGCGATCAACTCTTACAACCAAGCTCTGGGTAAAGTTGGCATTTCGAATCAATCGCAAGCATTTATCCGTGACCGTTTGAGCATCTTGAAAGAGTTGGAGAGCGCACAATGAAAATTCAGTTGAGAAAACGCTTGGGCGATCTTCTGGTTGAGGAAGGTATCGTCTCTGAAGAACAAATCCAGCAAGCACTAAACGCACAACGCAGTACCGGGCAGAAGCTAGGGGATGCGTTAATTGACCTTGGCTTTATTACCGAAAAGCAAATGTTGGACTTCTTGTCTCAGCAGCTTGGTTTGCCACTGATCGATCTTGGTCGTGCACCTGTGGATGCCGAAGCCGTGCAGATTTTACCTGAGGTACACGCACGTCGCTTACGTGCGATGGTCGTTGCTCGAAATGGGGACACACTGCGCGTTGCTATGAGTGACCCTGCGGACTTGTTCATCCAAGAATCATTGATGAACTTGTTAGGTCAATACAACCTTGAGTTCATTGTTGCTTCAGAGCGTCAGCTTATTTCAAGCTTTGACCGTTATTACCGCCGTACTAAAGAGATAGCCTCCTTTGCTGAACAGCTGCATGAAGAGCATAAAGATGTACAAAGCTTTGATTACGGTATTGATGAGGCCGACAGTGAAGAGGTTACCGTTGTAAAGCTGGTTAATTCCATGTTTGAAGATGCGGTACAGGTTGGAGCTTCGGATATTCATATTGAGCCAGACGATCAAGTATTGCGTTTACGCCAGCGTATTGATGGCGTATTGCATGAAACGCTCTTAAATGAAGTGAATATTGCATCGGCTTTGGTTCTTCGACTGAAGTTGATGGCACACCTAGATATTTCTGAAAAGCGCTTGCCGCAAGATGGCCGATTCAATATCAAAGTTCGTGGCCAATCAATTGATATTCGTATGTCGACGTTACCAACGCAGTACGGAGAATCCGTAGTAATGCGTCTGCTTAACCAGTCCGCTGGTTTGCGTCCGTTAGAAGAGTCGGGCTTGCCGCCAGACTTGCTTGCTCGCTTACGTCGACAGTTGGCGCGTCCGCATGGCATGATTTTGGTTACCGGGCCGACAGGTTCCGGTAAAACCACCACGCTTTACGGTGCATTGAGTGAGCTCAACGAACCTGGGAAAAAGATCATTACAGCAGAGGACCCGGTTGAATATCGTCTGCCTCGCATCACTCAGGTACAGGTTAACAGTAAGATCGATCTAACTTTCTCGCGTGTTCTTAGAACCTTTTTACGTCAAGACCCAGACATCATTCTTGTTGGTGAGATGCGTGATCAAGAGACAGTAGAAATTGGTCTGCGAGCTGCACTAACGGGTCACTTAGTATTGAGTACTCTCCACACCAACGATGCTGTCGACAGTGCGTTACGTATGATCGACATGGGTGCGCCGGGTTACTTGGTTGCTAGTGCAGTCAGAGCCGTGGTGGCGCAGCGTCTTGTGCGCCGAGTTTGCCCAGATTGTAAAACAGAAGACCACTTAGATGAGTCTCGCCAGCAGTGGTTAGCTGGGCGTTTCCCAAATCAAGTTAGCACCATTTTTTATAAAGGCGCAGGTTGCCAAAACTGTAACTTGACTGGTTATCGAGGCCGGATCGGTGTGTTTGAAATGCTCGAACTTGAGCAAGAGATGATGGATAAATTGCGCGCCAATGATGCGGTTGGCTTTGCGCAAGCCGCGCGCCGCTCAGAAAACTATAAGCCACTGCTTGCTTCTGCAATGGAACTGGCGCTACAAGGCACAGTCAGTTTGGATGAAGTGATGACCCTAGGTGAGGGTGATGCTTCTGGTAAGACTGATCCCATTTTCATATAGGTAAGTGAATGCCAACTTTTCGTTATCAAGGCCGCACGCTAGACGGCTCACCCACTAACGGCAAAATCGAAGCAGTGAACTCAGAAGCTGCGGCGGAAGCATTGATGAACAAAGGGGTCATCCCGCTCAATGTACGGTTAGAGAAAGAGTCGGCAAAAAGCCAAGTGAGCTTGTCTAAGCTGTTTGTGCCTGCTATTCCGTTGGAAGTAATTATTCTTTTCTCTCGTCAGTTGTTTAGTTTGACTAAAGCTGGCGTACCTTTGCTGCGCTCTATGCGTGGCTTGTTGCAAAATTGCGAAAACAAACAGCTCAAAGAGGCGCTAGAAGATGTCGTTTCTGAACTGAGTAATGGCCGAGGTTTGTCTTCTGCGATGCAGCAACACAGTAAAGTATTCAGCCCACTGTTCGTTTCTATGATCAACGTCGGTGAGAATACGGGTCGGCTTGACCAAGCGCTATTGCAACTGGCGAATTACTACGAACAGGAACTTGAGACTCGCAAACGCATTAAAGCGGCGATGCGTTATCCAACGTTTGTCATTATCTTTATCACCATCGCCATGTTTGTATTGAATATCTTGGTGATCCCTGAGTTTGCATCGATGTTCACGCGCTTTGGGGTTGAGCTACCATTGCCGACGCGTATTTTGATCGCTACTTCTAATTTCTTTGTTAATTATTGGGTGTTGCTGGTTGTAGCAATGATTGGCGCGTTTACGGTGTTCAGAGCGTGGGTGGCGACGGCTGATGGTCGGGAGAAGTTCGATAAGTTTCGGCTTCGGCTGCCAATTGTAGGCGATATCGTTAATCGTGCGCAGCTTTCTCGTTTTGCCAGAACCTTTTCATTGATGCTGAAATCAGGGGTGCCACTTAACCAGTCTTTGGCTTTGGCCGGGGAAGCATTAGGGAACCGTTTTTTAGAAAACCGAATTCTTGAGATGAAGTCCGCAATTGAAGCGGGTAGCACCATTTCAGTGACGGCCATCAACAGTAAAATATTCACCCCATTGGTGATTCAGATGATTGCAGTAGGTGAAGAAACTGGTCGTATTGATGAGTTGCTGCTGGAGGTGTCGGACTTTTACGATCGAGAAGTCGATTACGATCTAAAAACGCTGACCGCAAGAATAGAACCATTACTTTTGGTGATTGTAGCAGGCATGGTCATGGTGCTGGCATTGGGTATCTTCCTACCAATGTGGGGAATGCTCGACATCATCAAAGGCGGCTAATAGGTGGTTGAAAATCAAAGCCGAGCAACGCTTATTGTTTTTGGGGTAGTTGCTACGATCATTGCTGTTGGCTTGGCGGTCAAACTACGTCCTGTTACCGAACAAGTACAAGTAACTGGAGCAAAGTTGGCGAGAGTTTGGATGCAAGATAGTGTTCAGCGTTATCGTCAAGCTTGGCTAGTACAAGGCGAGCCAGAACATATGCTGATGGATGGTTTTAACCTTACTATGACTGAGGACGGGTTAGTGTCTCCCTTTACTCAGCAAGGTGTATTAGATTGTGGTTATTGGCTAGCGGTGCATTACCCCCAACGTAAAATAATGACCAACAAGTTAATAGATATCAATGGAGCCATCAAAACTGATCGTTATGTCTGTCACTACACTTATGAAAATGGTCAGTCGATTGTAGTTATCTTAACTGCTAATCAACTGAAAATAGACGTCGAAATGTCGGCGGAGTGAATTTTTTGACACCTAATCACTATAATTGGTAATGAAAGTCGGTATAATGCAATCATTACCATAAGTAACAGGCTGTAATAGTGGGTAAACAATAATGTGTTTTTCTCATTGCAGCATGAACTGAATAATGGCGAATCGTCATTCTGCTCAAGCGGTAGATACAGTATCCACTTCACGGTCAGTTTTAGTGAACGTTGCTGCCCCAAACCGTTTTGACAATATCCAAAATGGTCGCGTGACCTAAACAAAACTTTGCAGTTGTACTGCATGCTTACATAGAGAGAGTAAACAATGAAAAGACAAGGTGGTTTCACCCTTATCGAATTGGTAGTGGTAATTGTAATCCTAGGTATTCTAGCGGTAACTGCAGCGCCACGTTTCCTTAACCTGCAATCTGATGCACGTGAATCAGCTCTTCAAGGTTTGAAAGGGGCTATGGATGGTGCTGCCGGTATTGTATTTGGTAAAGCGGCTATTGAAGGAAAAGAAGCCACATTTGGTCAAACGTTAGAAAATGGTATCCAGACGGACTTTGGTTATCCAAAACCTGATACTAACGGCCTAGTTAAGGCAGTTTCTGGTCTGAATGAAGATTGGGCATGGGCATCAACAGCAAGTGCTTCGGGTGCAGTGGGTACATTAGTTGCTACTTTCCCAACTTCTACGCTGAAAGCAGGCGGCACTGACAATACTGTAGATAAGATTAAAGAGACAGAATGTTACGTTACTTATACCTCTGCGTCAGGTAAAGGTATCGATGAGGGTGCTAAAACAACAGTAACTGACACTAAATGTTAATCAGTTAAGAAGTTCCTTTAAAGGTCAGCTAGTCTGACCTTTATCTCTTTATTTTGGTTAATCTCGGAATAGTTCATATGCGTAAATCATCGGGCCTTAGTGCAATAGAGTTTGTCGTTGTGCTGATTATCTTAGGTGTGATCGGTTATGTGGTATTACCAAGATTTATCAGCTTTGAACCAGAAACTTACGAAGCGAAGTGGGAGCAAACTAAGCAAACCGCCGAGCAGGTTTCTGAAACATTGAGCAATAAAGAAACTTACGATCGAATTGAAGAAGAGATTGGTCGTTCAAAAGGGCAAAATAACTAGACATTGGTTATTTGTTCGTCTGTTCACACTTCGAATCGAAAAATTATAAACCTATCATTAATCTCATAATTTCATCGTATACTTATCTCGCTTGTTCTAAGCCTAAGGTTGGGTTATGAAAATTCGCAGCTCTGCATTAGGGTTCACGTTAATGGAGTTAATCCTCGTGATTGTTCTCCTCTCCATCCTTTCTCTTTTTGCGGCTAGCCGTTTTATCGGCAAGAGCAGCTTTTCTGCATTTGCACTTCAGGAACAAGTCATCTCAGTCATTCGTCAGGTACAAGTTAATCGAATGCAGTCGAATATTGATATACCTGATAAGCCTTACCCAGAACGATGCTTTCCAAGTAGCTATAAATCAGAAGAAGATCCAAGCTATACCAATTTTTGCTTATCAATAACTAGTTCTTGTATTGGTTCAACAGCAGCATGTTCATTGACGGGTAATGCACAAGAGGCTCGCAGTGATGTGGTTATCGATAAGTCGGCTAAGTTTTCAATCATCAATGGTGCAACTAGCCCAATCGAGTTTAACCTGTTAGGTAACCCTGTAAGCGGTGCAGTAAACATCTTAATTGAAGACCAAAATGGCCAAAGCCGCTGTGCAGTAAACATCAATAGTCAAGGCTATGTTTCCAAAGGATCATGCTTATGAGAAAAGTTCGCGGCATGACCTTAATTGAAATGATCATCGCGATTGTCTTAATGGGCATAGCGATGGTGGCATTCACCTCTTTTCTTGTCCCTCAGATTCGAGATTCCGCCATCCCTCATTATCAAACCCGCGCGGCCGCATTAGGCCAAGGTTTCATGTCTCAGATATTGGCGCGAGGCTTCGATGAAAACAGCGACTTTGATGGTGGTTTAGTCCGCTGTGGTGAGACTGTCCTTGGTGGTAAGGATTGTTCCACAAGTCTTGGGGCAGATAGCGATGAATCAAACCCAGCTAGTTTTAATGATGTCGATGACTATATCGGTTGCTGGTATACGAAAAGCACAAAGGCTAAATGTAACTCTACGCCGTTATATGAGCTGAGTAACGTTCTTGGTACGTCTATGGAAAGTGATTACAAGAACTTTCGAGTAGAAGTGAAAGTGCAATACGTTGAATCAGACGGTACGGGTGTAAATAATCCTTCACTGGAAGAGATCACGGCTTATAAACGAGTCACTATGACTATTTACGCCGGACAAACACAGCCTTTAACACTGTCTGCGATAAGGGGAAACTACTAATGAAAAATCGTGGTTTCACTTTAATAGAAATGGTCATCACTATTGTGGTTGGTAGTTTTATCATGCTCGGAATTGCTGGCTATTTGCAGTTAGGAGCAAAGGGCTATGCCGACACTATCGATAGGCAGAAACTACAAACTCAGGCTCAGTTCGTTATTGAGAAAATGTCTCGAGAAATTCGTCATGCGGTGCCGAATAGCTTTTTTATTGATGAGAGTGAAAAAAACTGCCTGATGTTTATGCCGATAGAGCATTCTGGTTTTTATGCGATTTCTGGAAATGATATACAGTTTGTGGTTGGCTTTTTTGGTGACAATGCTCCCGAGCTTGATAGTGGCTTGAAAATGGTGATTAACCCAACACGGCTAAGTGATTTAACCTCATCCACTCATAGTGTTGATGTTGGAGCGCTTTCTCCAGATTCGGATAAAGCATATAAGATTATTGATGGCGCTAGTTTAGTAACCAGTCGCTCCGTTTCTAATCGACACTATCTCTATGATCCATCTAAGTCAGTGAAATATTGCTTTGTAGGCCCACAGATACAGCGTAACGGCGAAATAATTGCCGACAATCTTATTTATGTTGATGATCAATCTCAGAGTTATTTCAAATATGACGATAAATTGCTTCATCGAGGCGGGCTCGTGCATCTGAGGTTCGTGTTTGAACAGTCCGGTGAAAGTAGTGTGTACCAACAAGATGTGCAGGTGCTGAATGTTCCATAATAAGCAAAAAGGCAATGTGTTAATTGTGACGCTCTTTGTCATTATCGTAATGGGGTATTTGGCTGCGTCACTAATGAAAGTGACTTGGTCTAATCAAAGTGGTTTAACGCGTGAGTTTTTGGGTACAAAGGCATGGTTTACTGCTCAATCGAGTAATGACTGGGTGTTAACTCAGTTTTTCCCTTTAGATGAATCTGCTGCTGTTGCAACCCGTTGCGATGCTATCGAGGCAGAAAGCGTTAAGCCCGACAGCGGCTTGTTCGATCAGGCATGCAAAGTGACAACGATTGAATGTCAGAAGGCAGGTAAGCTACCAGGTGACTTTCCTGGTAAAGAAGTGGAGCTATATGTGGTTAAAAGTGTGGCTGTTTGTGGTTCTGGAGTGTCTAAAGTTCAACGTCAGCAAGAAGTTTGGGTAAGGGAGTAAAATACAATGAAAAAAATAATAACATCGTTACTTACGGTAGCGCTTTTCCTTTTTTCGTCAATCAGTTTTGCTGCAGTAAATAACAACCCTCAGTTTGAATTTGGCACTGTGCCAGCAGATAAATGTACTGTAGCAGGGCCAAGTGTGACTTGTGACATCGAGTTTCAGAATTCTTACTCACAACCTCCTCTGGTTTTTGTTATGCCGACGATCGATGCGAGTCGCTCTAACTTTGATAGCAAGACCACAGAATACCCTTCAGATTTGAAAATCTGGTCTATCAGTTCATCCAAAGCAACAATAAAGCAGTTATTACCTCCTCACAGAGCCGCTTGCCGCTATCTAAAATACAATCGTAAAAACGATAAATGGCAATGTAAAAACACTGGCGAGAGAATAACTTATGTTGATGCACCTATGAATGATATTGACTACTTGGTAATGGAACCAGGCGTTATTAAGTTTGATAGTGGTGCCATGCTTGTTGCAGGCAAAGTGAGCTCTAAACATACATTTTCTAATAAGCCTGATGGGACAAATAACATCAGCAAGCAGGTTAATTTTATTAACTTTGGTTTGAACACTGCTTTTTCAAAGCCACCAGGTGTTTTGGTTCAAATTCAAACTCGAAACAATATGGTTGGTAGCCAACCACTTTGGCTAAATACGATCGCTCTAGATCCTACTCGTACAGGCTTTTCATTAATCATTGACCGCTCTGAAGTGACAAAAAATGCGGTACTTGATCAACCTGAAGAAGTGGCGTTTGTGGCAGGCTATGGTGAAGGTTTTACTCAAGGGCGAAAATTTTGGCTAGGTAATGGTTCAACCCGTAATACGCTTAGCGCTCTGAATGATAATGTCATTAAACCAGTTACTGAGGGCTGTAAGCAGCTTAGCTACTTCCCGGTTACTGGCTTCAAATCTGCTCCGGTTTTATTGGCGTCTAAGCGTACTCGAAATGGTAATAACGGTGGTTGGCTAAGGCGTTGTTCTGTGACTAAAACCAGCGTTGCTTTGATTAATGAAGAAGATATGGATAGAGATGCTGAACGTGGTCACGTTGTTGAGCCGTTTTCATACTTCTTATTCGATAAGCCTCCTACAAGTGAAATTTGTGAGTTGTTTCCATCTCCAGTTCAAACTTGGACTGGCAATTCTAATGCGCTTCTAAAGATGAAAAATAATGCTCGGATTTCAGGGGCCCCTTATGTGAACGGTAAGCGTTACGTTGGTTTTCCTCAGTCGAAAATTACTTTAGAAAATAATGCATCATGTGACGATGAAGGTTGTTTTGGTAATGAAGGACTGATGATTAAACGGTTGGAATTAGAGAGTTTTAAGACTAGCTCTAAAGAGGTTGTTGTCGATCATCAGGAGAGTAAAACATTTTCTAGTTATGAGGTACTGGAAAAACTAGAAGTGAAAAACAATGCTAAAGTTACATTTAAAACGGGAACTTACTGGATAGAAGAGCTAAAGGTTGATAACAGCGCACAAATAAATATTCCAGACTCACAAAAAGTGCAAATTCATGTGAAAAAGCTGGAGCTGAAAAACAATGCGAAATTTTATACAGTCGGAAAAGCCGAGCTGATAATCATTGGTCATGGTAACGATAAAATTACTCTTGATAACAGTGCTGAATTGACAGGACTGCTCTATACAGAAGCAAGTGTAGAGTTAAAAAACAATGCAGTAGTTTATGGTGCGGTTACTGCTCGAAGTATTTCGATGGATAACTCGGCAAGTATCATTGCTACAGACAACCACTGTTTTACACCTTCAGATGATTATGAAGTAACGCTATCACCAGCAGCACAATATGCGTTGATGTGCGGAACAGAACAACCTAGTTTTGCAATAGAAACCAAGAACAATGGCTATGCGGAAAGCACTGGCGTTACTGTGCAGGTTTACCCTGATGCAGATAATTTTTCTATAGATGTTGTAGAAAGCACTGGTACTGGCTCTTATCCTAGCTTTACGACAAGCAATGTGTCTTCGAAACTTGGTAAGTTGAAACTGCAAGTGAGCGTTAAAGATCAAAGTAGTATTGATCTTGATGAAGAATATACGTTAAAAGTTACAGTGGACAATGACTCATCAAAAACGCAGACATCAACTTTCAAGTTTGTGCCATTTAAATTTTCAGCTGACGACCAGTATGTAATCGCAGGAAAGCTGAAAGAGGTTGAAGTAAAGGCTCAGGCATGCAATGACGATAATGAAGTTGACGATATTGACTATGACGGTAAGCCGGATGTTTCATATCAATGGGTACGCCCTGCATCAGGTGCTGTTGGCTCTTTAACTTACTCCCCATCATTTTCCAGTGGAAAATCTTCTAAAGGTTTAACTCTGGAAGATTCAGGTGAAATGTTAGTTACTCTGACTGATGATAACTTCACTTGTAGTGGTGATGATTGTCCGATTGAAGGTGACGGAAATACGAAGACACTAAAAGGCCAGTTCACCGTCTATTCACGTCCTTGGACATTTGCGATTTGTTCTCCGGATGATACGAATATGGATGGCAGTATTACGGATTCCAGTAGTGCAGCATTTACCGCAGCAGGGAACTCTTTTGAACTCTCTGTCCGTCCATTGCGCTGGGTGTCAGATGGTGATGACAGTGATCCCGAAGATGGAACAACAGAAATAGAAATATCCGGCTATTGTAGTTCACCCGTCACTCAGAATTTCTTTATTGCGGGTAGTGCGATCACATCAACGGTCGGATTGACGCATTCAGTCGCTGAGCCTGATGGTGGAGATGATGGTTCTCTTTCTGGCACTTTGGTCTATAGCAATAGCGCGGGAACCAATAATACCTATCTGTTGTACAGTAGGCTTTCATGGAGCGAAGTAGGGGTATTGAAAGTAACCGCAGATACTCAGGCAAATTATTTGGGTATGAATGTTAACCCCGGCTATCGTGATATCGGACGTTTTTATCCTGCCTGGTTGAGCTTAGTAAGCAATAACTGGGATTATGCGTCTGACCATGATGGCTTCATGTACATGAGTCAGCCTATCAGTTATGACTTTGTGGTCGAAGCACAAAATATGGATGGCGAAGCTACTACCAATTACAGTAGTTTCAGCTCTGATTTAATTGCTGATGTCCAACTGCTGGCTGTGGACACGGATGATAACGAAGACATTAGCGATCGGGTGGAAAATTATTATCTAAACTACTGGGATGGCAGTGACTCATGGTCAGGATCACAGCTGTCAGTATCAAACCAGTCTTTCCAATTTAATAAATCAGAAACCAATAGTTCTCCGTTAACGACTGAAGCAGATGGGCCATTTACAAATGGATTTGGATTACTAGTGGCAGATAAAGTGGATGATGTCGACTTTCTTACTTCAGAAGATACCAACCTCGAATTAAATGACGATATTGGTAAGTCTTTTCCAACTCAACCAGATATTCGCTATGGCCGAATGGCAATGGATGATGTCGGTGGTACTTCTGTCAGTACCATCAATATTCCTCTGCGTACAGAATACTGGAATGGTTCTCGCTTTATCACTAATACTGATGACTCTGCTTCTGATTATTCTTCTGATGAAGACTATGTTTGTTATCAAGAGGTGTGGTCTGAAGCTTCTGGTTCAGACGGTTCGTTGAATGGAGTAACAAAGACAGTTGATTCAGGTGTCAACGACGAACTTTATGCTACTCCATATTCCGAAGATTATAGTAGCTCAATACGCCAACAATTACGCTTCTGGCTGAGAATGGATGATACTAGTACGACATCTCCGCAAACGTTGGAAACTGATTATGTTACTTGTGGAAGTAGCTACATGAGTCAACCTTGGCTCCAATATAACTGGAGAGGGAAAGGAGATGAAGACCCATCCTCCGTCGTCACCTTTGGTATTCATCGAGGTAACGATCGCGTGATTTACCGTGGTGAGCCAGGGTTAACCGGACAGTAACAACTTAGGTTTTTGCCCTTAAGTTAGGAAACTGCAAGAAATTGAGGCTTTCTGCTCATGTTTGTGTACCAATACCTTGCTGTGACAGCGAGGCATTGGTACATTTAGAGCAATTTTTGTCTTCTATATTTTTGCAGGATGAGCGAAGAGTATGTTTAAGAAACTTCGTGGCATGTTTTCTAACGATCTATCTATCGATTTAGGTACAGCCAACACTCTAATTTACGTAAAAGGGCAAGGAATTGTCCTTGATGAACCTTCTGTAGTTGCTATTCGTCAAGATCGTGTAGGTTCTGCAAAAAGCGTTGCTGCAGTCGGTCACGCAGCAAAACAGATGCTTGGTCGTACACCTGGCAACATTTCCGCTATTCGCCCAATGAAAGACGGCGTAATCGCTGACTTCTACGTAACCGAAAAAATGCTTCAGCACTTTATCAAGCAAGTGCACGATAACAGTATCCTAAAGCCAAGCCCACGTGTTCTTGTTTGTGTTCCTTGTGGTTCTACCCAAGTTGAGCGTCGCGCAATTCGTGAATCAGCACTTGGTGCTGGTGCCCGTGAAGTTTACCTAATCGACGAGCCAATGGCGGCGGCAATTGGTGCTGGTTTACGTGTATCTGAGCCGACAGGTTCAATGGTGGTCGATATCGGTGGTGGTACAACTGAAGTTGCCGTTATCTCTCTAAACGGTGTGGTTTACTCATCGTCTGTACGTATCGGTGGTGACCGCTTTGATGAAGCTGTGATCAACTACGTACGTCGTAACTACGGCAGCTTGATTGGTGAAGCAACGGCTGAAAAGATCAAACACGAAATCGGTTCTGCTTACCCTGGTGATGAAGTTCAAGAGATTGAAGTTCGCGGTCGTAACCTTGCAGAGGGTGTACCACGAAGCTTTAGCTTGAACTCAAACGAGATCCTAGAAGCGCTTCAAGAGCCGCTATCTGGCATCGTATCAGCAGTCATGGTTGCACTAGAACAGTGTCCTCCAGAGCTTGCTTCAGACATTTCTGAAAACGGTATGGTACTAACCGGTGGTGGTGCACTACTTAAAGACCTAGACCGTCTACTAATGGAAGAAACTGGTATTCCTGTGGTTATCGCGGAAGATCCACTAACGTGTGTTGCGCGTGGTGGCGGTAAAGCACTAGAAATGATCGACATGCACGGTGGCGATCTGTTCTCTGAAGAATAAAGGTTTAGGTGAAGCTCATGTCGGGCTTCACCTTCATTTCTGCTCTCTCTGTAATTCAAACATGCTCCATACCTAAAAGTATTTAGTTAAGTATTTTTAGGTGCCAAGTAAGGCTCAATAATCATGGAAGCAATCAGGTCAAAAACAAGATGAAACCGATTTTCGGCAGAGGTCCGTCTCTGCAATTACGTCTGTTTTTTGCTGTCATCGTGTCGGCGAGCTTAATGCTGGCCGATAGTCGTCTAGATACGTTTTCCAACGTTCGATACCTACTAAACAGTATGGTTGCACCGATTCAGTACGCAGCGAATTTGCCTCGTAGTATGTTCGATGGCGTATTTGAACGTTTTAATTCTCATCAGGCATTGGTTGAAGGCAATCGCAGCTTAAAGCGAGAAGTGCTACGCCTGAAAAGCGAGCTTATCTTGCTCGACCAATATAAAGAAGAAAACCAACGCCTACGTAAGTTGTTAGGATCTTCATTTGTCCGTGATGAAAAGAAAGTCGTGACAGAAGTAATGGCGGTGGATACTTCACCTTATCGTCATCAAGTGGTGATCGATAAAGGCCGTATTGATGGTGTTTACGTTGGTCAGCCTGTTATCAACGAGAAAGGCATCGTTGGTCAGGTTACGTTTGTCGCAGCGCACAACGCACGTGTTCTGCTGCTAACGGACGCGAAAAATGCAATTCCTGTCCAGGTGATCCGCAATGATATCCGAGTGATCGCATCGGGCAATGGTGAAATGGATGAAATCCAACTGGAGCACATTCCAACCAGCACAGATATTCAGGTTGGTGATTTATTGGTGACATCCGGTTTAGGTGGTATTTACCCTGAGGGATACCCAGTCGCGACGGTTACCAATGTGGATCACGATACGCGTCAAGAGTTCGCTTCAATCAAGGCTGAGCCGGTTGTGGAGTTTGATCGCTTACGCTACCTACTGCTGATTTGGCCGAATGAAGACCGTCAACACAAAGTACTGCGGTCCAATGTAGATGAAGGGTTAGAGCAAGAACAAGAGGTAACCGATGGCCAATAATGTATTGAGTAGCCGAATGGTGATTGGCGTCAGTTTCTTCGTTGCGCTGGTACTGCAAACCATTCCATGGCCAGGTGTGTTAGATGTGTTACGTCCGTCATGGTTGTTCCTTGTCACGTGTTATTGGGTGTTGGCACTACCACACCGAGTGAACGTCGGAACTGCGCTAGTGTTGGGCTTATTGTGGGATATCTTGATCGGCTCAACGCTTGGAATTCGTGGCATGATGATGTCGATCGTTATCTACCTTGTGGCGCTGAATTTCCTGTTGATTCGCAACATGGCTTTGTGGCAACAGTCGATTTTAATTGCCTTTTTTACTGCGTTATTGGAAGTTCTGATATTCTGTGGGGAATATTTGAACCAGGACGTAGTATTTAATCCATTATCTCTGTGGACGGCGGCAATAAACTGTATACTTTGGCCATGGATGTTTTTATTAATGCGACGAGTTCGTCGTGCATGGCACGTAAGGTAAAGCGGTGAAGAAAAGCTTATCTCTCGTTCTCGCATCGGGTTCTCCGAGAAGAAAAGAGCTGCTTGCTCAACTGGGTTATGATTTTGAGATCGTATTGCCTGATATTGAGGAAGCGAAACAGGCTCATGAGCAAGCACGAGATTACGTATTGCGTCTTTCTTTGGAAAAAGCTCAGGCAGGCTTAGCGTTGGCTAAGCCTGATTCCGTTGTATTGGGCTCTGATACGGTCGTAGTATGCGATGACCGTGTGCTAGAAAAACCAAAAAGTTTTGAAGATTCAAAGCGTATGCTTACTGACTTATCGGGTCGTCGCCATCAAGTGATGACTGCGGTGAGCGTTGTATCATCGGAACAACAACATTCAGTGGTCGTTACCACTGACGTGTGGTTCAAACCACTGACTCACGAAGAAATCGAACAATATTGGCAGTCAGGAGAGCCATGCGATAAAGCTGGAAGTTATGGTATTCAGGGACTCGGAGGGCGATTTGTCACCCGAATCGAAGGCAGTTATCACGCTGTAGTAGGCTTACCTTTGTTCGAAACCGATCAGCTAATTCAAGAATTTTTATAATTGTTTTGAGGTGTGCACATGAGTGCAGAATTGCTGCTTAACGTGACCCCGAGTGAAACTCGTGTGGCCATGATTGAAGGTGGAGTACTACAAGAAATACATATCGAGCGCGAATCGCGTCGCGGTATTGTGGGCAATATATACAAAGGCAAAGTAAGCCGAGTGTTACCAGGTATGCAGGCGGCTTTCGTCGACATTGGTTTAGATAAAGCGGCGTTTTTACATGCGTCAGATATTGTTCCTCATACCGAATGTGTGGCAGAAAACGAAAAACAGCAGTTTCAAGTCCGTGATATCTCTGAGCTGGTACGCCAGGGACAAGACATTGTTGTGCAAGTGGTCAAAGATCCGCTCGGCACGAAAGGTGCGCGTTTAACGACGGATATCACCTTACCTTCGCGTTATCTTGTTTTTATGCCGGGGGCCAGCCATGTCGGTGTTTCGCAGCGTATTGAAAGTGAGAAAGAACGTGAGCGTTTGAAAAAGGTGGTGAACCATTACTGCGATGAGCACGGTGGTTTTATCATTCGTACCGCGGCAGAAGGCGCTGATGAAAAAGAGCTCTCTCAAGATGCGGCATTTCTAAAGCGTTTGTGGCTAAAAGTCATGGAGCGTCGCTCAAAATACAAAACGCGTTCAACACTTTACGGTGAACTCGGCTTAGCTCAACGCATTCTGCGTGACTTTGTTGGCACAGAGCTCGATAAGATCATGGTCGACTCCCGCCTTGAATATGAAAACCTGAAAGAATTCACTTCTGAGTATGTACCGGAGTTAACAGATAAGCTTGAGCTTTACGAAGGTGACAAGCCAATCTTTGACATGTACGACACCGAAAACGAAATTCAGCGTTCTTTAGAGCGCAAGGTCGAGCTAAAATCGGGCGGCTATTTGATCATCGATCAAACCGAAGCCATGACCACCATCGACATCAACACGGGTGCATTTGTTGGTCGTCGTAATCTCGAAGAGACTATCTTCAATACCAATATAGAGGCAACGCAAGCTATTGCGCGTCAGCTACGTTTACGTAACCTCGGCGGTATCATCATTATTGATTTTATCGATATGGCATCCGAAGAGCATCGTCAGCGAGTACTTACCTCACTGGAAACGGCGCTGGCGAAAGACCGAGTAAAAACCAACATCAACGGCTTTACCCAGCTTGGCTTAGTTGAAATGACGCGCAAGCGCACACGAGAAAGTATTGAACATATCTTGTGTTCTGGCTGTCCTACTTGTGAAGGCCGTGGCAGCGTGAAAACGGTCGAAACCGTATGCTTTGAGATATTACGCGAGATTACTCGTGTGAACCGTGCTTACGACGCCGATAATTTTGTCGTGTACGCATCGCCGTTTGTTGCTGAAGCGCTATTGGGCGATGAGTCTCATGCGTTGGCAGAGCTCGAAGTATTTATTGGCAAGCAAGTGCGAGTTCAGGCTGAACCCCTGTACATTCAGGAACAGTTTGACGTCGTAATGATGTAATTTGGAACATTTGTGAATTCTGGTGTTAACCGTTTTGGGCGTTTTTGTGCGTGGAGTTTAGTTACTGTATTGGTGTTATTAGCCATATTAGTAACCACGCTTCGCGTCACACTGCCGCAACTTAACCATTTCCAAGATGAGATCAAAACCTGGGTCAAACAAGGCACAGGTTTTGACGTTTCTATTGCCAATGTCGCAGGGACGTGGCGCAATAATCATCCCTCAATTGCGTTACTGGGTTTAGAGGCAAATCTACCAAACGTGCAAGATGCACGCTTCGCTGTTGAAGAAGTCCAAATTGAGTTCGATCTTATTCAATCTCTTTTTCAACTTAAACCTGTAGTTGCAGACCTTACCATTCATAACCTCGCTTTAGACATTCACACGGTAGACATTCTGCCGACTTCTCATCGTCAAGATCCGAAGCCTGAAGTGGATAAGAGCGAAGTGAAACTCATTGACCAACTCGACTCACTTCTTTTACGTCAGTTCGAAGACTTCACTATTAGCGATTCACGGATTTGGTATAAGTCGGTGTCTGGTGAAACTCGCCGTTTAGATATTGAGCAGCTTCGTTGGAGCAATCAAGGGAAACGTCACGTAGCCGAAGGCACGGTTAGCATTGCCGATGTTCGCCTGAACTCATTGTTAGTAAGCGCTAACTTTAAAGATCATGGCTCGTTGCGCGATGTATCTGGTGAGTTTTACGTGAGTGCTCAAGATGTCTCGGTCACACCTTGGCTGACCACTTACATGCAAGAAGAGTCAGGAGCAGAGTCGGGTAAAGTCAGCTTAAATACTTGGCTAACGCTCAAACATAGCCAACCGCATGATGCTTATGTTGAATTACTGCCTTCCGAGTTGGTGTGGAATGAAGATGGACATCATGAGCTGTTTATTGAGTCTGGAATTTTCAATCTTCGACCAGATAAACAAGGCTGGAAAGTAAATGGCCACTCACTTCAGATCAGAACCGATAATACCCCTTGGCCAGAGCTAGACGTCGCGTTTGATTGGCAACCAAACGGCTGGATGCTTAATCTCTCTCAACTCGACATTGAAGCACTCATTCCGCTCATTAAGCTGGCTCCAGAGTCAGAGTCGACCAGTGACCTTATTAACAAACTAGCACCGAAAGGTCGGGTCGAAGATGTCCGATTGTCAATGAACGGTGGTTTAGACACCTTACGCTACTCGACTGAACTGGATGAACTCGCGATGACACAATGGGAGCTCCTACCCGGGTTTCATCACGTACAGGGCAGCGTATCGGGGGATGTGAATCAAGCTAAAGCAAAAGTCACCGTCATTGATGATGTATTTCCGTACGGCGATGTATTCCAAGCTCCGCTGAATGTCAAACAAGGTGAAGTCGATATTATCTGGCAGCAAGATGAGAGCGGCTGGCGCTTGTGGTCGGATAAAGTGACGGCAGCAACGCCTGATCTTCAAGTCCTGGGGGCATTCCGTCTTGATTTTCCAAAAGAACAAAGCCCATTTTTATCGTTCTATGCCGAAGCGGATCTCTACAACGCGGGTGAGACATGGCGCTATCTACCGACTCTGGCACTTGGACAAGACTTGACCGACTATCTTTCGACCGCGATTCAGGGCGGAAAAGTGAATACAGCGAAATTGTTGTGGTATGGCGAGTTAGGTGATTTTCCTTACAAAGAACATAATGGCATGTTCCAAGCTTGGGTTGGATTAAAAGACGCGAAATTTAGCTTTGATACGGCATGGCCAACCATCACGGATTTGCAGCTAGACTTGCTGTTTGAAAATGATGCCATGTATTTGGATTCAAAATCAGCCACACTAAATGGCGTTCATGCCAAGCGTATCACTGGGCGAATCCCTGAGTTGGCAGAAGGTGGACACATCGAGATTGAAGCGAAAGCAAGCGCACCGGGTAATGAAGTCCGTGACTACATGATGGCGACGCCATTAGTGGATTCAGTCGGTGCCGCATTGACAGCGCTGCAAGTGAGTGGTCCCGTTTACTCTGAGTTTCAACTCAATATACCGTTTGATTTTGAGAAAGAGTCTCGCGCTTGGGGTTATGCCGATTTAACAGAAAATCGTGTTGATATTGAAGTGCCGCCAATGACGCTTGAAAACGCCACAGGGCGTATCACCTTCGACAATGATGTGGTTACCACATCGGGTTTGTCGGCCGAATTATTACAACAGCCTATCTCTCTTGATTTCCATGGGGAGAGTGCGGAGCAAGGCTACAACGTGACAATTAATACACTAGGAGATTGGGATGTCGAGCCTCTCAAACCCTATGTCGGTGAGCGTTGGTTAAACCTTGTTTCTGGCCATGCGCCGTGGCAAATGGACATTGACTTGCAACTCAATGATGTTGGTTTCACTTATCAGCTTGAAGTGCTGGCGCAGCTAAATCGTCTGGCTAGTCAATATCCTTATCCTTTAGCGAAAAAAATTGGTGAGTCTGGGCAAGCGAAACTGCAAGCATCCGGTAACCAAGAGAGTATTTCAGCAAGACTACAGATCCCAAATGTGAAGTATCAAACTGAGATAGATATCGCTGGCGATGTCCCGGTTCTGACTGCGACTCATTTAATGGTTGGCAAAGGTGGCTTCCGGATTAGTCCTATTGTCGGGCACGATGCTTCGGTGCGTGTCGAAGAACTGAATTTAGACCAATGGGCGGAGCTTGCGCAGGTCTCTGAGAGCAAGCCGTCATCGTCTGTTTTGGCAAGCATGAAAACGCCGACCATTCCATTGCCGACACGCATTGAAGTTGAAACGCCAAACTTACAGCTCGGTGGGATTGAGTTTCATGATGTGGATTTTTCAGCAAGCAAGAAAAATTTGAGTTGGCAACTCGATGTGGACAGTCAAGAGGTTAAAGGGAAAGCTAACTATCTGAAACCCTATGATCTATCGGTCTCTTTAGAGCACTTGCATCTGTACATTCCAGGGTTTGAAGAGATGACCAAAGAGCGCAGCTCAATCTTTGCGAGTGAAGATCAAAACGCACCTTTGATTACCAATTTTGACCGCAAGTTTCACGCAGAGATGCCAAACTTAACTTTGAACATTGATGATTTTTGGCTGCAAGGCTACAAAGTGGGCAAAGTGAATGTTGATTTGCAGCGTCGCCAGAACCGTTTGGAGTGGAAAAATATCACCTTTAGTAGCGGCAAAAACCGCATTGATATGAGTGGTTGGTGGGACCTGACGAAAGAGAGTAGCCATTCCAACTTAACCATGAAAATGAAAGGTGATAACAACACCGATCTTATGGAGCGCTTTGGTATTACATCAGGCATTCAACAAGCACCATTTGAGATCAATGCCAATATGGAATGGGACGGCGCACCTTGGTCAATGAAGACACAAACCTTGCAAGGAAACGTCTCAACGGAATTTGGTAAAGGCGTGATCAGTGAAGTTAGTGGTGCGGCACGCTTGTTAGGCTTGTTTAGCTTGGATTCTATCATCCGTAAGATGCAGCTCGACTTTACCGACGTATTCGATAAAGGCATGGCATTCAACTCGATCACGGGAACGGGCAAAATCCAAGACGGTGTGTTTATCACCAATGATATCGTAATGGATGCGTTAGCAGGGGAAATGCAAATCCGCGGCATCGCTAATATGAACAGCAGAATGGTTGATGCGGAAGTGAAATTCACACCAGACATCACATCAGGCCTACCAATGCTGACCGCGTTTGCCGTTGCGCCTCAAACTGCTTTGTATGTCTTGGCCATCTCTACGGTGATATCTCCGGTGGTTGAGGTCTTCACTCAAGTCAATTATGAAGTGAAAGGCCCACTAGATTCACCAACGGTGAAAGAAATTTCGCGAAGTAAAGGTGAATACAAGCTGCCAGAAAAACTGCGTGAACAGGCCAAATAACTCACCGAATATAATGGAATAGGGAGGAAACACATGGAGCGTGTTGGCATTATTCAAATGACTTCGGGTCCGGATATTAACGCGAATTTGGACTTCATTGAAAAACAGTGTGCTTTAGCGAGCAAGCAAGGTGCCAAACTTGTTCTTACTCCTGAAAATACAGTGCTATTTTCCAGTCGCGAAGCTTATCATCAACATGCAGAGCCACTTGGCAGTGGCATGATTCAACAGCGGCTCTGTGAAATCGCTAGAAAGAACCAGTTAACGCTAATTGTCGGAAGCATGCCCATTCAAACCGCAAAAGGTGTCACCACCACAACACTTGTATTTCCGCCGCACGGTAAATGCATTGCTCACTATGACAAACTGCATATGTTTGATGTCGACGTAGCCGATGGTTATGGTAGTTATCGTGAGTCGGATACGTTTATGGCGGGTAATCAAATAGTCGTTGCGGAAACTGATATCGGCAGTGTTGGATTGAGTATTTGTTATGATTTACGTTTCCCAGAACTTTATAAAGTATTGCGTCAAGAAGGGGCGGATATCATTGTGGTGCCCGCTGCGTTTACCGCTGTGACGGGGCAAGCTCACTGGGAAGTATTATTGCGAGCTAGAGCGATTGAGACACAATGTTGGATTTTGGCAAGCGGACAAACTGGAACGCATCCATGTGGACGAAAAACATGGGGACACTCAATGGTCGTTGACCCTTGGGGACGTATCCATAAACAGCTTCAGGATGAAGTAGGTTTATTGGTGACTGAGATAGATTTGTCACAAAGCCAACAAGTAAGGCAGAATATGCCGCTGACTCAACACAGTCGCTTTCAAAATGAATTGAGACGGAAATAAAAGAGCTAACTATGAGCACAAACCAAATAGAACAGGCACTCCTTGCCCCAAATGGTCTGACAGAACAAGACATTGCTGACACGCTTGCCAGCATTGCGACGCGCCAGATCGATTATGCGGACATTTACTTTCAGTCCAGCTGGCATGAGTCTCTGGTTCTAGAAGACAGCATCATCAAAGATGGCTCTTTTAACATTGATTGTGGTGTTGGTGTCCGTGCAGTAACTGGCGAGAAAACCGGCTTTGCCTACTCTGATCAAATCCAGCCTGAAGGCCTGAAGCAGAGTGCAATGGCGGCGCGCGGTATTGCTCAGCAAGGGCAGAATGGTAAAGTCCAAGCGTTTAAACGCACCGAAAACCAAGCGTACTACGCCGCTGTGAATCCACTAGCTGAATGGGAAAAGCAGCAAAAAACAGAATTGCTCAAATCTCTAGATGCTTACATCCGCACTAAAGAACCATTGATTAAAGAGGTCTCGATCAGCATCAGCGGTGTGCATGAGCAGATGCTCGTTGCGGCAACAGACGGTACTTATGCAGGCGATATTCGTCCTTTGGTGCGTTTGTCTATTAGCGTGCTCGCACAAAAAGGTGAACGACGTGAACGCGGTAGCGCTGGTGGCGGCGGCCGTTTCGGTTACGATTTCTTTTTAACGGAAAGCAATGGTGTGAAACAAGCTTTTCATTACGCAGACGAAGCGATTCGCATGGCGTTAATCAACCTTGAAGCAGAAGCAGCACCAGCTGGCATGATGCCAGTGGTATTGGGTTCTGGCTGGCCTGGCGTGTTGCTACACGAAGCGGTAGGTCATGGCCTAGAAGGTGATTTTAACCGGAAGGAATCTTCGGTTTTCTCTGGCAAAATGGGTCAACAAGTGACGTCTTCGCTGTGTACCATCGTCGATGATGGCACGTTAAAAGACCTTCGTGGTTCACTGAATGTGGATGATGAAGGGGTAAACGGCCAGTACAACACGCTTATCGAAAATGGTGTGCTGAAAGGTTACATGCAAGACAAGCTAAACGCGCGGTTAATGGGTGTGAACCCAACAGGTAACGGTCGTCGTGAGTCTTATGCACATTTACCAATGCCGCGTATGACCAACACCTACATGCTACCAGGTGAACATACGCCAGAAGAAATAATCTCGACGGTCGAGAAAGGGTTGTATGCGCCAAACTTTGGTGGCGGTCAGGTGGACATTACTTCGGGTAAGTTTGTGTTCTCTGCATCCGAAGCATACTTGATTGAAAACGGTAAAATTACGCGCCCTGTTAAAGGTGCGACGTTGATTGGATCAGGTATCGAAGCAATGCAGCAAGTCTCTATGGTCGGTAACGACCTAAGTATCGACAAGGGCGTTGGCGTATGTGGTAAAGCAGGTCAAAGTGTGCCAGTTGGGGTTGGTCAGCCGACCTTGAAACTGGACTCACTGACAGTAGGTGGCACTGAGTAACTCAGTTGAATCGTTATAAAAAGAGCGCTCATTAGAGCGCTCTTTTGCTTTGTGAGTCGGTGTCAATTACAGGTTTTCTTCAGCAAATTCCGCCAAGCGGCTACGAACCACGCCGTTGAGGTGAATATTCGCGCTGCCTTCAAAGTTCTTGAAGCGTTCAACCATGTAGGTCAAACCAGAGGTCACTGGGGTGAGGTAATGGGAGTCAATCTGCGCCAAGTTACCGGAGCAGACGATTTTGGTTCCTTCACCACAGCGGGTAATGATGGTTTTGATTTGTGATGCAGTGAGGTTTTGACACTCATCAAGCAGTACAAACGCATTTTGAATTGAACGGCCACGCATAAAGTTGATCGATTTAAATTGAATGTTGGCTTTATCGCAGATGTACTTCAATGAGCCTTCAGTGCAGTGATCGTGTTTATGTAGCGCTTCCAAGGTATCGGTCACCGCCGCTAACCACGGCATCATTTTCTCCTCTTCGGAGCCGGGTAAGAAGCCGATGGATTCACCGATATCTGGCGTGTTACGTGTTACGATAATTTTATCGAACATGCTTTTTTCAATGGTTTGCTCCAATGCTGCTGCCATTGCCAGTAATGTCTTACCACTACCCGCCGCACCCGTTAGAATCACCAAGTCAATTTCTGGATCGAGTAAGGCATCTAACGCCATTCCCTGGTAGATATTTTTAGGTGTGATGTCCCAAGCCTTACGATGCATTAGACGTTCGCGGCTCAGGTCGAGAAGCGTTAGCTTGTCTTCATTGATGGTTTCTACGCGACCAGCAAAGTCACTGTCTTCATCAATAACGTATTGGTTGATAAAGGTTGGGTCGAAGGGTTCGCGACTGAGTTTGTGGTAAGTTTTTCCGCCCAGTGCATAGCTTTCTACTTCCTCAATACCGCTCCAGAAATCACCTTCACGCAATTGAAAGCCTTTGGTTAGGTATTGAATGTCGTCAATCAGTTGGTCGGTTCTATAGTCCTCAACAAAGCGTACACCAGCCCCTTTGGCTCGCAGACGCATGTTGATGTCTTTCGTGATCAGTACCACTTCACGTGGTGCACGTTTATTTTGCAGATAAAGCACCGCGTTGAGAATACGGTTGTCACCGGCTTTGTCGGCGAAGGCTTTGACGGTTTCCTGCAGTTCAAAATCCGCCAAAATGGAAATAGTACCTTGGTCGGGGTTGTCTTTAGAAACAGGAATGCCTTCAGAGATTTCATCTGGCGTTGCTTCTTTAAACAAATCTTCCAAGGTGCGAATAGCCACGCGCGCATCTCTTGCAACGTCGCGCTTGCTGTCTTTGATTCGGTCGAGTTCTTCCAACACGGTCATGGGGATAACGACATCGTGTTCTTGGAAAGAGAAGATGGCAAAGGGTTCATGAAGAAGAATGTTGGTATCGAGTACAAACAGTTTCCGATCGGTATCGCCCATAGCGTCTCCTTGCCGTAGTACGGCTCTGCATGCGAGTTGTTAGGTCGTTTCCAAATAGGTGTGAAGTGACCTAACTCTGATTGCTTGCAATAGAGGTTGTCGGGCTGATGTCGGCTAGTGTGCAACCGAGTAGCAAGACAACTTACTGCAAACCCGTGTTGATCCTAATCGTGTACTAACGCGCTTAAATCATATGCAATGGTTTTAAACGCCCCTCATTAGAAGTATACGTAATATTTACGTTCTACAACTTAATAATTGGCATGAGTATTTTACAATTTGATTGCATTTAGAGTTTGGGAAAAAAAGTTTCTGCTTGGTGCGGTTTCGGCGTGACCTAAATCACAGCTTCAAGTAAGATTAGCGACCTTTTTCTGCGTATAGGCTACGTCCGATTTATCATGTTGAGCTGGCTTAAAAAATACTCAGTTCATACTGAAATGACGAATGCTATCGGCATAGCAGAAGCCAGAATCAGATCTAAACTATTATCCATGCCCACGGGCATGAGTAGACCAACAAGAAATACGAATCAAGAACTAATAACGAGGTAGTCAATTCATGACATTTGCTTTGGGGCAGCGCTGGATTAGCGATACGGAAAGCGATTTAGGTTTAGGTACCGTTGTAGCAATGGATGCTCGTACTGTGACATTGATGTTTGCAGCGTCAGAGGAAAACCGAGTTTACGCACGTAACGATGCACCTGTTACCCGAGTCACCTTTAATGTTGGGGATGTCATCGATTGCCAAGAAGGTTGGTCTCTAAAAGTAGAAGAAGTACTGGAAGATGAAGGTCTTTACACCTATTTCGGTACTCGTGAAGACACGCAAGAAACCGCTGTTGTTCTGCGTGAGATTTTCCTTAGCAACCAAATTCGTTTTAACAAACCTCAAGATAAGTTGTACGCCGGTCAAATCGACCGTATGGACAACTTTGTTCTGCGTTACCGTGCGCTAACCAACCAGTTTGAGCAGCATAAGAGCCCAATGCGTGGCCTATGCGGTATGCGTGCAGGTTTGATCCCTCATCAGCTTTACATCGCGCACGAAGTTGGCCGTCGTCACGCGCCACGCGTCTTGTTGGCGGATGAGGTAGGTTTGGGTAAAACCATTGAAGCGGGTATGATCATCCACCAACAAGTTCTGTCTGGTCGTGCCGAACGCATTTTGATTGTGGTGCCTGAAACACTGCAGCATCAATGGCTGGTTGAGATGATGCGTCGTTTCAATCTGCATTTCTCTATCTTTGACGAAGAGCGCTGTATCGAAGCTTTTGCGGATGCAGAAAACCCATTTGATACTCAGCAATATGTGCTGTGTTCTTTGGATTTCCTACGCAAGAGCCGCAAGCGTTTTGAACAAGCACTGGAAGGTGAATGGGACCTACTGGTTGTCGATGAAGCGCATCACCTTGAATGGAGCCAAGATAAACCGAGCCGTGAATACCAAGTGGTAGAAGGCTTGGCTGAACGTACTCCAGGTGTGTTGCTACTGACTGCAACGCCAGAGCAGCTTGGTCGTGAGAGTCACTTTGCTCGTCTGCGTTTGTTGGATCCAGACCGCTTCTATGATTACGAAGCATTCGTTGAGGAAGAAGAGCAATACGCGCCCGTAGCAGATGCGATTACTTCACTCTTTTCCGGTGAAAAGCTACCTAATGAAGCAAAAAACCAGATCACTGAGTTGTTGTCTGAACAAGACGTAGAACCACTTTTCCGTATTATTGAAAGTGAAGCGGACGAAGAAGCTAAAGCGTCGGCACGCCAAGAGCTGATCGATAACTTGATGGATCGTCATGGTACAGGGCGTGTTTTGTTCCGTAACACGCGCGCGGCCATCAAAGGCTTCCCTACGCGTAACGTGCATCTGATGCCAATGGATATTCCACCGCAATACACTACATCAATGCGTGTTGCTGGAATGATTGGCGGTAAGATGAGTTCTGAAGCACGTGCGATGAAGAACCTTTACCCGGAAGAAATTTTCCAAGAATTTGAAGGCGATGACGCGAGCTGGTGGCAGTTTGACTCGCGTGTGAATTGGTTGCTTGAAAAAGTAAAAGAGAAGCGCAGCGAGAAAATCCTCGTGATTGCTTCTCGTGCGAGTACCGCACTGCAATTGGAGCAAGCACTGCGTGAGCGTGAAGGTATCCGCGCCACCGTTTTCCACGAAGGTATGTCGATTCTTGAACGTGACAAAGCGGCGGCTTACTTTGCGCAAGAAGAAGGTGGAGCACAAGTTCTTATCTGTAGCGAAATCGGCTCTGAAGGTCGTAACTTCCAGTTTGCCAACCAACTTGTCATGTTCGACTTGCCATTTAACCCAGACTTGCTTGAGCAACGTATTGGTCGTTTGGACCGTATCGGTCAAAATCGCGATATCGACATTCATGTTCCTTACCTGAAAGGCACATCGCAAGCGATCCTAGCACGTTGGTTCGATGAAGGCCTGAACGCTTTTGCGGAAACCTGCCCAACAGGCCGTGCTGTTTACGATAAGTACTCCGATGATCTGATTGAAATTCTTGCCTCTGGTGATACCAGCACGCTAGATGAGATCATTGAAGCGTCAGCAAAAATGAATAAAGAGCTGAAATCCCAATTGGAGCAAGGCCGTGATCGCCTATTAGAAATGCATTCAAATGGCGGGGAAAAAGCACAACAAATCGTTGAGAAAATTGAATCAACTGACGGCGATACCAATCTGGTCACCTTCGCACTTTCTCTTTTTGACACGATTGGCTTGAATCAAGACGATAAAGGTGAAAACGCCCTGATTGTGACCCCATCTGAGCACATGATGGTGCCAAGCTACCCAGGTCTGCCATACGAAGGAGCGACGATCACGTTTGATCGTGATACGGCTTTATCTCGTGAAGATATGCACTTTATCAGTTGGGAACACCCAATGATCCAGGGTGGTATCGATCTTCTAATGAGTGAAGGGGTGGGGACGTCTGCGGTATCTCTATTGAAAAACAAAGCGTTACCAGTCGGGACTATTCTTCTTGAGTTGATTTACGCGGTAGATGCGCAAGCGCCAAAACGCAGTGGTATCGCGCGCTTCTTACCGAAAACGCCAATCCGTTTAATGATGGACTCGCGTGGTAATGATTTGTCTGCTCAAGTGGAGTTTGAAAGCTTTAACCGCCAGCTCAGCCCTGTAAACCGTCACTTAGGTAGCAAGTTGGTTACGTCGGTACAGAAAGACGTACACCGCTTAATTGAAGCCGGTGATGTTCTTATTGAAGAGAAGGTCGAAGAAGTACGCAAACAAGCTCATCAAGATATGCAGCACAGTTTGAATGCAGAGCTTGAGCGTTTGCAAGCACTGAAAGCGGTGAACCCAAATATTCGTGACGAAGAAATTGAAGCTATCGACGCACAAATTAAAGAGCTCACTGGTTACATCAACCAAGCTCAGGTTCAGCTCGACTCGCTGCGTTTGATTGTGGTGAGCCACAACTAAGTAAGTATTTATTGCTCATTAAAAAAGGTCTTCAGTTGAAGACCTTTTTCTTTATTTACGGTTTAGTTTCTTTAAGCGGAATGCATTAATCACTGATAGCTATCTCATTTACATCAACCACTTCCACCAGATAAATACAGCCAAGAAGCCAAACAAGTAAATCAGGCCTGCAATCGACAACCACTTTAGTTTAGGTCCAACAGCCAAAGGCTCAGGTAACTCAGTTTTGCTCACTAATGTGTAATTTAGCAGAGCAAAGAATGGCGTGGTCATAAAGGCGAGGATCATCGCAAAGTTCAGCATAGGCAATAACGCAGAAGCCCAGAAAACCACAATACCCAATGCAAGTAAGGAGACTACCAGCATGATCGCTGAAGTGGTTTTAGGGTTAGTGTCTGGTTGCGAGCGCAGTAAGCGTTGAGAATCCGAAATAACGCGCGAATAGCCATCAATAACGGTAATCGTGCTGCCAAAGATACAGAAAAACGCAATTACCGCGATCAAGTAACGAGACCATTCGCCAATCGTTGCCGCATATAAGCCAACCAATTGGTGGGAGAAGCCAACGCCAGAGCTTTCAAGCGCAACGCCAGAACCATAAAGCATCAAAGAGCCTAGCGATACAAAGATAATGGCAAGAAACGCCGTGCCAATATAACCGACATTAAAGTCAAATAGAGCAGAGCGGTATGTTACTTCTTGCTGGCTTGATTGGCGTTTTAGCCACGCTGAGGTTAAACAGGAGATCTCTATCGGTGCAGGCATCCACCCCATTGTCACGACGATAAAACCAATAGCCGCAATAGACCAAGGTGACGGCGGCTCGAAGTTGGCTACTTGCTCAACAGGGTTACCAAAGGCGATAGAAACAGCGAGTAAAGTCGCGATGGTTAACACCGACATGATCACCTTAGATAGCGTATCGAGCGCTTTGTAATGGCCAGCAAATAATATGATCAGGCAGGTGACAATCACAATGATGCTGAGTGATGCCATTGATAGTGAAAACGGAATGAAGTAGCCCAGCAAGCTAGCGCTAAACATCAACAAAGCGGCGGTATTGATGACGGCCGATACCACGCTAAGAAATAGAAATAGCCATAGATAAGGCCGACCTAATTTCGCGTAGCCCTCAACCAAGGTGAGCCCTGTCCCCATGGTGTACTGTACGCCCGCTCGGAAAAAAGGGTATTTAAACAGGTTTACGAGCAGAATCAGTGCAGCCAATTGCCAACCATAAATCGCACCAGCCTTGGTTGATGCCACGAGGTGAGAGCCACCGACCGCAGCAGATGCCATTAATATGCCGGGGCCTAGCGAACGAAAAAATAAGGAAAGTTTGGATTGGGGTTTATCTATAACGGCGGAGTCCATTGCTTATTGTCCTTTTTATCTTATGTATCTTTCTAAAGAGATACATACCGCAGTACATGACAAGCTGAGCGATCGCCCTATACTGCGCAACGGTAATGTCTTTTAAATGCTGTGTTTTGATGTATTTATTTTAAGTATTCTTTGCGAATATCATGCTGTGTGCATCTAGCACTCTATTCAGTTATGCGTCTTGTTGTCAAACTAAATTTACAACGTGCTATTTTTAGTTTTTATGCTAAAGGATTGACTTTGTTTTATTGGGTTGAACTTTTCTTCAGAATCCTGCATCGGGTGCTATTTGGGTATATAATCGCGGCGTTTTTATTTTGTAGAGATCTCCCATGGCAATGCTTGAATATACCCCTCCCACCGACCCTTGGGTTGATATCGTTTTTGAGGATGACGACATTCTGGCAGTGAATAAGCCATCAGGGCTGCTGTCTGTCCCTGGTCGCCTTGCAGAGCATTACGACAGCATGTGGAGCCGCCTCAAAGAGTTGTATCCAGAAATTCAAGTTGTGCATCGCTTGGATATGTCGACATCAGGGTTGATGTTGCTGGCGAAAAACAAACCCGCGGAGCGAGCATTAAAAAAGCAGTTCCAATATCGCCTCACTCACAAGGTGTATTACGCACGTGTTTGGGGGCATGTTGAGCCGCAAGAAGGGAATATTGATCTTCCATTAATTTGTGATTGGCCAAATCGTCCACGACAAAAAGTATGTTTTGACGACGGCAAACCATCTCAAACTTTATTCCAAGTAGTGAAGCGTGAAGTGCACCCTGATGGCACTCATACGACCGTTGTGCGACTACTGCCCATTACTGGTCGATCGCATCAGTTACGCGTGCATTTGATGGCGATTGGTCATGCGATTATTGGTGATGAGTTTTATGCAACTGAACAGGCGTATCAGTTTTCAGAGCGTTTAGAGTTGCACGCTGCGGAGCTAAGTTTTTATCACCCAGCTACGGATCAGTTGAGAAGTATTTTTGTACCCTGTGACTTTTATCCTGAAGCCGAGGCGATGATCTTTAACTATTTTTCGCCAGAGCGTACATTGCCTGATTATAAAACGTTGCCACACCCTTAATGCCAATTGCACTCAACAGCGGTTCTTTCTAGTTCGCTATTTTTGGCTATTTCGTTACTGTGGTTGATGTATCCTGTCTTTCAGCCGTGAACAAGGAGTTGTTATGTCTTTGCCAAGCATCGTATTTTTAGACCGAGCGACCATCCCAGAACATATTGAGGTCCCACGACCTGGCTTTCCGCACCACTGGCGTGAGTACGACCTAACTGCGCCTGAGCAGGTAATAGAAAGGTTAGCAGATGCCGATATCGTGATTAGCAATAAAGTCCTGCTTGACCAACATGTATTAGAGCAACTACCAAAATTACGGATGATCGCCGTTGCCGCAACTGGTTTTAACAACGTCGATGTGAACTACTGTGCTAATCATGATATTGCGGTTGCTAATGTACGTGGTTACGCGACGCGTTCGGTGCCCGAGCACGTGATGGCAATGTTATTCGCTTTAAGACGGAATTTATTTGGGTACCACCAAGATATTGCCGCAGGTGAGTGGCAGCGTAACCAGCAGTTTTGTTTTTTTACGCACCCAATCGGGGATATTGGTGGTAGCACGTTAGGTGTTGTTGGTAGTGGGGCTCTAGGGCAAGCGACGGCGAATCTGGCTCAAGCGTTAGGAATGACCGTGTTGTTTTCTGAGCGTAAAGGGGCGGCAGAATGTAGACCAGGTTATGTGCCGTTTGAGGAAGTATTAAAACGCTCCGATGCGCTGACTTTGCATTGCCCGCTCAACGATCATACTCAGAATTTAATTGGTCAAGCAGAGTTGCAACAAATGAAGTCCAACGCCATTTTGATTAATACAGGGCGTGGAGGTTTGGTGGATGAGAGCGCGCTGGTGGATGCCTTAAAACAGCAAGAAATTGCAGCGGCTGGTTTTGATGTTTTTACACAAGAACCGGCTGATGAGAGCAATCCGCTGATTGCCAATATGAGTTTACCTAATTTGTTACTGACACCGCATGTTGCATGGGGCAGCGACTCATCTATCCAACGTTTAGCGGAAATCCTGATTGAGAACATTAACGCTTTCGAGCGCGGAGACCGCGTTAATCGCTTAGTGTAACGCTGACTGTAAAACCAAAGATAAAAAAAGCAGACATTGACGTCTGCTTTTTGCGTTTAAATCGAATGCTCATTGCGTGAGCCCTCGAATTAAAACTCTTCTTCGTTTAGACCTTTAAGGATCTGAAAGATTTCGCGGTACGCTTTTGCTGGTTTCCCAGCTTTTTTCTCTTTCGCTGCTTGGCGAGCAAGTTGGCGTAGACGCTGACGATCCGCTTCTGGGTACATTTCCATTACGTCATCAATGGCTTTGTCACCTTCTTCCACTACGCGATCACGCAACGCTTCAAGTTTGTGGAATACAGCCGTTAATTGAGAGTGCTTATTACGAATTTTATCCAGTGCGGCTTGGATTGGCTCTGGATCTTCGTAACGCATCAATTTACCGATACGTTGCAATTGGCGACGACGCGCTTCATTTTTAAAGCGTTGCGCGTCAGCAATTGCTTCTCGCAAATCTTCGCTCAATGGAAACTTTTCTAGAACTGAAGGTTTGAGGCCGACAAGCTCCTCACCTAGCTTTTGCAGTTCTTCCATGTCTCGCTTCATCTCGGATTTACTTACCCAGATGATCTCTTCTTCTGGTTCCCATGGCGCTTTTTGATTCTTACGTGCCATTTCAGTTGCCTGTGTTTTGATTAATATTATGACTATTTTAACAAGAATCATGGGGAGAAAGCGAAATTCTTGTTATCCTATTGTTCATCAAAGACAAGATGTGAAAGACAATGGATATTAAACAGCAGGTTGCTGAGCAACGTACCGAGCTAGAGCAAGCCGTCGCAAGAGCCTTAAAGCTTGCATCGGCAAAATCTGACGCCGCCGAAGTCGCAATTACTAAAAGCACTGGTTTAAGTGTTTCAACTCGTATGGGTGAAGTAGAAAATGTCGAGTTCAACAGCGATGGTGCGCTGGGCATTACCGTTTACCGAGGTCAACGCAAAGGCAGTGCTTCCACGTCTGATTTAAGTGAAGCTGCAATCGAGCAAACCGTTATAGCGGCGCTAGATATTGCACATTACACATCTGAAGACCCATTTGCAGGCCCTGCAGCGAAAGAATACATGGTGCAAGAGATCCCTGAGCTTGATCTTTTCCACCCTGACGCACCCGATCCAGACTATGCTGCCAATGTGGCGATTGCAGCAGAAAAAGAGGCGCTAAATTATAATAGTGCAATCAAACAAAGTGATGGCGCGAGTTATGATAGTCATTACGGCGTGAAAGTGTATGGCAATAGCCATGGCTTATTAGCTAGTTATGCGTCTAGCCGACATAGTACTAGCTGTTGTGTAATTGGCGTTGGTCAAAACGGCGAGATGGAACGTGATTACAGCTACACCGTGGCACGTCATCGTGATGACTTATGGACCCCAGAAACGGTGGGTCGTAAGGCGGCAGAGAATACGGTTAACCGCCTAGATGCGCAGCGTCTAAAAACAGGTCAATACCCAATCATGTTTGCGGCTGATGTTGCGACAGGCTTGATTGGCCATCTCGTTATGGCGATCAGCGGTGGTAACCTGTACCGAAAATCTTCTTTCTTACTTGACCATCTAGGCAAACAAGTGCTTCCTGAATGGTTCAATATCTCAGAACGTCCGCATGTATTGCGTGGTTTGGCATCAAGTCCATTCGATAGTGAAGGTGTGTACACTCAAGACCGTGAGATCATTACCGACGGTGTGCTAGCAACTTATCTGTTAACCAGTTATGCCGCACGTAAAATGAAGATGACGCCGACAGGTCACGCTGGTGGGATTCATAACTGGTACGTGAAGTCGACAGGCCAAAACTTCGAGCAAATGCTTAAAGAGCTCGGTACTGGTCTTCTAGTGACAGAAGTCATGGGACAAGGTGTGAACGTGGTAACGGGTGATTACTCTCGCGGTGCCGCAGGCTTCTGGGTTGAGAATGGCGAAATCCAATACCCAGTATCAGAAATTACCATCGCAGGTAATCTAAAAGACATGTTCACCAAGATTGTGGCGGTTGGTAGTGATATTGAAACGCGCTCACAAATCCAAACGGGCTCTATCCTACTGGATAGCATGAAAGTGGCGGGTGAATAAGCTTTTCTAGCAATTCAGAATCAAAAAAGCCTGATGTGTTCATCAGGCTTTTTCGTTTTTTCTGTTAGGTAATCAGTATTGTGGCAAGCCCTAAGAAGACAGATAAACCAATCACATCCGTCACTGTTGTTAATGCCATACCACCAGCTAAAGCGGGATCGATGTTCATTTTTTTCAATAGGATTGGAATCGTTACTCCGGCAATACCTGCGACCAATAAGTTGGTCAGCATGGCGGCGGAAATGATTCCTCCGAGCATCCAGTTACCTTTCCAAGCAACAACAATACCACCAATAATCAGCGCCCACATGATACCGTTGAGTAAGCCGATCGAAGCTTCTTTCATTAACAGTTCGCGTTTGTTTGAGTCACCGATATGACCAAGAGCAAGACCACGAATCACTAGTGCGACGGTTTGGTTACCAGCGACACCACCCATGGACGGAACAATCGTCATCAATACTGCAATGGCCGCCATTTGATCTAATGTGGCCTCAAACATATTAGAAACGGAAGCAGCAGCAAGGGCGGCTAATACGTTAGCGCCAAGCCAGATACTGCGTTTGCGAGCTGATTTTACAACAGGCGCGAAAGTATCTTCGTCATCGTCCATACCCGCCATACTCATCATCGAGTGTTCCGCGTCTTCACGAATAACGTCAACCACGTCATCGATGGTGATACGACCGACCAAATGCAAGTTTTCATCAACAACAGGTGCAGATACCCAATTACGGCGTTCGAACAGACTCGCAACATCTGAGTCGCTAGTATCGACGGTGATGGCCTCGTCCGCGTCTTCCATTACATCAATGATTTTTACGTCTGGCTGAGTGGTAATAAGCGTCGTGATCGGCAGTTCACCGATGAGCTTACTCTCTTCATCGATCACATACAGGGCATCCGTAGCTTCTGGAAGCTCGCCTTTCATACGTAGATAACGCAAAACTACGTCCACATCGACGTCACCACGAATTGTGATGACGTCGGTGTTCATTAGTCCACCCGCAGTGTCTTCTGGGTAGGATAGGGCGGTTTCGACCCGTAGACGGTCAGAGGAGTCCATTTGCGACAGGACTTCGCGTGACAGGTTGTCAGGCAAGCTACGCAGTACGTAAGCCACGTCATCGGTATCCATGCCTTCTGTCGCTTCTGCAAGCGCTTCTGGTGCCATTTTGGATACGAGGCTGTCTTTGACGTCTTCGTTCAGCTCGTCAAGGATTTCACCATAATCTTCAGGGTCGGTGAGTTGCCAAAGAACTTCACGGCTCTTCCGTGGGGAGGCTTCTAAAAGGTGAGCGATATCCTCAGGTTCCATGTCCTGTAATTGACGACGAACATGGACGAAGCGACCATTTTCTAGCGCTTCTGTGACTTCTTGGAGGGCTTGGTGAGCTTGGTCGAATTCAATTTGCTCTGCCATTCATTCCTCCCAATTCCTGATATTTACAATGCGTTGAATAATAACTTAATTCTAGGCGCCTTTTAATAACAACTTATGATACTAAGCAAATTTATTTATTAGGTCAGGGAAGAGAAAGATAATGGGAGGTAAGAAAAAAGCGAGTAAACTACTCGCCTTCATCAAATTTATCTTCGATCAAGTGGCAAACGGCATCCAGTGCTTCTTCCGCTTGCCCACCCGTTGCGTGGATCGTGACGTATTGTCCTTGAGCGGACTCTAGCATTAACAGGCCCATTACGCTGTCTGCTGTGGCGGTTTTGTCTTCTTCATTGTCGATGGTGATGACCGCTTCAAAGCTCTGTGCCAGTTCGACCAGTTTGACTGCTGCACGAGCATGTAAGCCAAGGCGGTTTTGAATCAATACTTTACGACTTAACTCCACGGCTACTCCTTAGCGTTTTTCTCTAGTGAGGTATGGCGAATTTGTACTTGGTGTCCTTTGTTGGCGAAGTATTCACCGATTTGCTGAGTTAAGTACACCGAGCGGTGCTTACCACCAGTACAACCGATTGCAACGGTCAGGTAGCTGCGGTTGTTTTTCTCAAGCAGAGGTAACCAATTCTCTATAAAGCTTTCAATTTGATATTTCAAACTTAACACCGATTGGTGTTGCTCTAAAAATGCGGCGATAGGAGCATCCAGACCTGTAAGCGGGCGTAGTGCTGGTTCCCAATGTGGGTTAGGTAAGAAGCGAACGTCAAATACGTAATCGGCATCGGAAGGCAGGCCGTATTTAAAACCAAAAGACTCAAATACCATAACGAGCCCTTTGCGATCTCTGCCTTCAACGCGCATACGCACAGTTTCACTCAATTCATGCAAAGACTGCCCACTACTATTTAGGACCAGATCTGCATGCGCTTTGAGTGGCGTCAAAATTTGCTTCTCACGCTCGATGGCTTGATCGAGCGAGAGGGAGGTGCCACCTAAAGATAACGGGTGAATTCGGCGTGTTTCGCTGTAGCGTTTGAGTAGCGTTTCTTTATTAGCGTCCAAGAAAAGCACGGTCACATCAAGCTCAGTTTTTAACTGTTCTAGTGTACTCGTCAGTTCTTTTAGCTTTTTAGGAATATTACGAATATCAATGCTGACTGCAACATTCTGTTTGCTGTCAGCAACAGAATGAACAAATGCGTCCAGCAAGTTAACTGGCAGGTTATCAACACAGTAGTAACCTAAGTCTTCCAGTACACGAAGCGCAATACTTTTACCGGCACCTGAGTGCCCGCTAACAACGATTAGTCGCATGGAGTTAGTCCTGCTTATTGGTGAATCATGATGTCGTAAAGTTCTTCATCACTCTGAGCATTACGCAGTAGTTTTAATACTTGCTTATCGCTCAGACGTTCTGCCATAGAGGATAGAGTCTTGAGGTGCTCTTTGCACTGTTCTTCTGGTACAAGGAGCGCAAAAAGAAGATCGACAGGTCGATTGTCAATCGCATCAAATTCGATTGCTTCATCACATTGCAGTAAGACAGCAATGGCCTTGTCGCTTGATTGCATTCTCGCGTGAGGGATCGCAATACCGTTTCCGATACCGGTACTGCCCATTTTTTCTCTATTGAGCATGCATTCGAACAGCTCGGTAGAATCTTGGCCCGTTTGATCAGCCACGATACGGCTGATCATTTCAAGGGCGCGTTTTTTACTCGTGCAGTGGACCGCACTTTTGGTGCAGTCCAATGACAGTATTTCGCTCAGTTGCATGATTAATGACTGTTTAGTTTTTCTTTGTGCTTATTAAGTTGGCGAACCAATTTATCTACCAGCGAATCGATCGCGGCATACATATTTTCGTCATCGGCTGATGCGTGGATTTCGCCTTGATTTATGTGAAGCGTAGCTTCCGCGATTTGAGTGATTTTTTCAACTTTTAGTACAACATGCACTTGATTGATATGGTCGAAGAACCTTTCGAGCTTCTGAAACTTAGAATTTACATAGTCTTGCATTGAATCGGTAAGATCAACGTGATGGCCTTGAATATTGATTTGCATAGACTTTCCTTTTCAGTTAGTGCCTTATAATAGGCGTTTACGCTGACTTGAAGGGGCAATTCCCAAGGATTCGCGATATTTGGCTATCGTACGTCTTGCGACCTGAATCCCTTGGTCAGCCAGAAGAGCAGCAATCTTGCTATCACTCAGTGGTTTGGCAGTATTCTCTGCTGCGACCAGTTTTTTAATGAGTGCACGAATTGCTGTTGACGAACATTCTCCGCCGTTGTCAGTACTAACATGGCTAGAGAAGAAGTACTTCAATTCAAAAATACCACGTGGTGTATGCATAAACTTTTGCGTTGTTACACGAGAAATCGTGGATTCATGCATGTCCACAGCCAAAGCGACATCATTGAGTACCATTGGCTTCATGGCTTCCTCACCATACTCGAAGAAATCTTGTTGATGTTCAACAATACATCTTGCAACTTTGAGTAGCGTCTCGTTTCTACTCTCTAAGCTCTTAATTAACCATTTTGCCTCTTGCAAATTGCTGCGGATGTACTGGCTATCCGCGCTATTACCTTTGCCTAATTGAGCATATTGTTGATTTACTTTTAATTTTGGCACGCTATCCGGGTTTATAGAAACGGTCCATTTGCCATTGTCTTTAAAAACGGATACGTCTGGAATTACGTACTCGGTATCATCAGGAGTGATGCGACTACCTGGACGAGGATCTAACTGTTGGATAAGCTTTAAGACTTCACGAAGATCGGCTTCTTTCAGCTTAGTCTCTTTGATGACGAGCTTGTAGTCTCGGTTGCCTAGGTGATCAATATGATCCGCAAGTATCATTTTGGCTTCAGCAAGCCACGGCGTGTCTTCTGGGAAGGTCGTCAGTTGCAGTAACAAACATTCTTGTAAGTTACGCGATGCAACGCCAAGAGGATCGAATTGTTGAATGCGTTTACGAACGGCTTCTACTTCGTCTAACTCTATCTCTTCATTATCGAAGCTCTCATGAATCTCTTCAGGCGACAAAGTTAAATAGCCGTAGTCGTCAACAGCGTCAATAATCGCTAATGCAATCGTGCGGTCGGTTTCACTGAATGGTGTTAGGTCAAGCTGCCACATGAGGTAATCATGCAATGATTCAGTGGTTTCGCCCTGGTAGACGGGCATATCATCATCAAGAGCTAAGCCGGTGCTACCAGTATTCGCGCTGTAGACGTCATCCCAAGTCGTGTCGATTTCAAGTTCAGAGCTAATTTCTGATTTCTCTATCACATCGGAGCTATCTGGAACGTCAATTTCTGTTGGTTCGCTAGCACTGTTGCTATCAGCAGCCTCGACCGCTGACTTATCTTCACCGTTTGCTAGAGGCTCGTCTTGGCCTTCTTCAACTTCCAATAATGGGTTTGAGTCCAACGCTTCTTGGATTTCTTGTTGAAGATCGAGTGTCGACAATTGCAATAAGCGAATCGCTTGCTGCAACTGTGGCGTCATGGCTAACTGCTGACCTAGCTTGAGTTGTAATGAAGGTTTCATTCAGTGTTACTTACCTTGTAATGCTCAGAATCTTACCGTTCCTAATATAATCATAGACGGAATTGTTCGCCGAGATAAACTTGTTTCACCTGTTCATTATTGAGAACTTCTGCCGGAGTTCCCGATGCAATTAGGTGCCCTTGGCTCACGATATAGGCTTTTTCACATACGTCCAGTGTTTCACGTACATTATGGTCAGTGATTAACACTCCGAGACCACGATCGCGCAGATGCTCAATGATTTTCTTGATGTCATTAACCGAAATTGGGTCAACACCAGCGAAAGGTTCATCCAATAAAATGAACTGAGGGTTGGCCGCTAAAGCTCGAGCGATTTCCACCCTGCGTCGCTCACCCCCTGATAGTGCCATACCAGCACTGGTTCTGATGTGCTGGATGTGGAATTCTTCCAACAAATCTTCCAGTTTATCTTGGCGCTCTTCCCTCGTCATTTCTTGACGAGTTTCAAGTACGGCCATGATGTTATCTTCTACTGAAAGCTTACGGAAAATCGACGCTTCTTGCGGAAGATAGCCAATGCCAAGTCGTGAACGGCTATGCATTGGCAAAATACTGATGTCATTGTCGTCAATGGTAATGGTGCCTTCATCGCGAGGTACTAAGCCGACAATCATGTAAAACGAGGTGGTTTTACCCGCACCGTTTGGACCGAGCAGCCCAACAATCTGACCAGATTCAACTTCTAAGCTAACATCAGTGACGACTTTGCGTTTTTTGTAGCTTTTCGCCAAGTTTTTCGCACTCAGTACTGCCATATTAGTTCTCTATCTGATTGGGTTGCAAAATGGTCGTAACGCGCTCTTCCTTAGAGCTATCTGCGACTAGCTTTTGTTTACCAATTTGGTAACGAATCGAAGAACCTTTAATGGTGTTGTTGTCTTGCGCCAGCTGCGCTTGACCTTTCATGGTCAGTTCGTCTGTAGAAATACGGTAATCCAACTCCGTAGCTTGACCGCTAAGTGTTTTACCATCGTCCATCAGCTGAGAAAACTTCGCAGGTTTACCAAATGCTTGAATCTGTTTAATTGCTTCGGTTTTAGGATCGCGAGTTACCACGATTCTATCAGCATCGATATTGATGCTCCCTTGCTTAAGAGATACATCGCCTTCAAAAACAACCTGGTTACTCTTCATGTCCACCTGTTGGGTGTCAGAGTTTATGTAAACCGGCTGTTGAGTATCCGACTTGAGTGCCAGCGCTTGAGGCGCCGCCAATACCAGTGCCAGTAGGCTAAGGTGTAACGGTTTCATATCGACCTTGAACTTCATCTGTCAGAGTCGCAGTATGCTGTTTTAAGTTGCCTTGCATTGCGCCTCCAGTAGTTTCAAATTGTGGTCCAACCAACATCACTTGTTGGTCAGCTTTAAAATCACGATTGGTTAGATTAATGACCAATTTGTCTGTTGCCATGGTATCAAAACTCGCACCAGGCAGAAGGTTTTGCATTAAGACTTTGTCATATAAAGTCAAAACTTGGTCTTCATCTAACACTGCTCTTGTGGCAGTCACCTTCCATTCAATGACGCTACCTTCACGGTAAACCATCAAAGTCGGGTTATTAAAAATAGTATCTCCACTCTTAGCATAATGGTCTAAGTTAGTGGAGCGAATGATGTAACTGCGGACACCATCTTCACCGTAGGTGATGTTTTCTAATCCAGAACCACTGAACATGGGCAGTTCAGAATCTGGTGCTACTTGAATTGCGTCGTTGCCTTTAGGGGTTAGTAGGTAATAACCGCACCACGCTACAACGAAGATCAAGAGCAAATAAATAAGGCGAGTAAAACTCATATAATGAAGGCCTATCGTTTAGCTCAGTACTTCCCTGACCATTGCCTTTATTCGTCTAATAAATGATTTAAATGTTTGTGCTGATATTACATCACGCCAGCTTTTAGTAAATCGTGCATGTTCAGTGCACCCACAATTTTTTCGTCTTTACATAAAATCAGAGCGTTAATGTTTTTATTCTGCATCAAGTTCAAACCTTCAACCGCCAGCATATCAGGGTGTGCTGTGGTTGGGTTTGTCGTCATGACCTCGCCAATTGCCGTCGTATGAATATCGATACGCTTGTCTAAGGTACGACGTAAATCACCATCGGTGAATATACCAAGCATAGCATCGTGCTCATCGACGATGGCTGTCATGCCTAACCCCTTTTCTGAAATTTCAAGCAGGGCATCACGAATTAATGCGTCAGGAGAAACTTTAGGTAACGCTTCTCCAAAGTGCATAATATCAGACAACTTAAGTAGCAGTTTTCTCCCCAGTGCACCACCTGGGTGAGATAGGGCAAAATCTTCGGCAGAAAAACCACGAGCTTGAAGCAGAGCTACGGCTAATGCATCTCCCATCACTAATGTGGCAGTCGTACTGCTAGTTGGCGCCAGGCCTAACGGACAAGCTTCTTGAGGTACCGTAATTTGCAGGTGTAAGTCAGACAGCTTGGCCATATTTGATTCTGGCTTACCTGTCATGCTGATGATCTTAATATTCAGGCGCTTTAATACTGGAAATAGAGACAGAATTTCGTTTGATTCACCAGAGTTAGAAATTGCCAGCACAATGTCACCAGGGCTAATCATACCCAAGTCACCATGTGCGGCTTCGCCTGGATGAACGAAAAACGCCGAAGTCCCAGTGCTTGCCAGAGTGGCGGCAATCTTGTTACCAATATGGCCTGACTTGCCAATACCCATAACGACAACTTTGCCGTTGTTGGAAAGGATAAGTTCACACGCTTTTTCAAATTGATCATCAAAGTAGGTATCTAGCTCTTGCAGAGCAGCAACTTCGATATCAAGAACTTGTTTAGCAGCAGCGCGAAAATCAAATTGATTGGACATATCAGATCTCTACTTATTGATCGTGGTAATTAAGCGGTCATGTTTGCGAATAAGTACACTTGGTAACCTAAGAAGCACACAAACAAGATGGCACCTTCAATACGGTTAATACTGCGTGATTTACCCAAACACATCGCGACAAGTAACAATGAAACGCCTAACATGACCCAGAAGTCACGTCCCATCGCGTACTCACTGAGCACCGATGGATTAATGATGCCAGGAATCCCCATTACCGCCAGAATGTTAAACACATTCGAACCGATAATGTTACCGACAGCCATGTCGTCTTCACCCTTTAAAACTCCCGCAAGTGATGCGGCTAGTTCTGGCAGGCTAGTGCCAATGGCGATAATAGTTAGACCGATAACAAGGTCGCTCATACCAAAGTGTTTAGCAATAATTACCGCGTTATCAACCAGCATGCTGGCTGCCAAAGGAAGCAGTATCAAGCCAATAACCACCCACATGATTGCTTTAGGGTTACTGACGCCTTCTGGGATCTCTGACTCTTGGTCATCAAGAAAAACATCACCTGATTTTTGCTCTTTGCGGCTGATTTGCAACATAGCAAATAAAAATGCCCCAAAGAGTACAAACAATAAGACACCCTCATAAAAACCGAGATGGCTATTCCAAAGCAGAATACCAGCGAGTACGGTTACGGCTATCATGAGTGGAAGTTCTCGGCGGATGACGGCGGAGCTAATCGACAAAGGCTTGATCAGCGCTGTAATACCTAGGATTAACGCAATGTTCGCTATGTTTGAGCCTAATACGTTACCCACCGCTGTATCTGTTTTGCCATCCCAAGCAGCGGTTGCAGATACCATCATCTCAGGGGCGGATGAGCCCATCGCGAGGATTGTCATGCCGATGACAAGCGGGGAAATACCGACGTTGCGGGCTATCGCTGCAGAGCCAAAAACAAGTTTATCTGCACTCCAAACAAGCAAAACAAGACCGACTATAAGCAACGCAACGGCTTCGAGCATGAGAATTCCTAAGTATTAAATAAGTAAAATGAATAACCGCTAATTTTGACCTTTTGCGGCCTAAAATGGAAGATAAACGAAGAATAAATTAAAGGTTAGTAACGAAAATGTATGTAAATCTCACTCATTTAAATGAGCAATTCTGGTCTAGGATTTAAACACTTCGTGCTAATTCGGTCATAAACCATGAGAAATTGCAGGGATATACTCGACTTTATTTAATTGAACAGTGCTTTAAATTCAACGCCAATGTGCTTATGATTGCAGCCTAATAAATGTACCGACGTTACTTTATTAAACGTAGAATTCAACTCCGATGAGTATCTGCTTGATGATTCCGTGAGTTGCAACGCTCCTACAGTAGAAGAGATGATATGTCGAACAACGATTTAGTCACCGTGAACAACCTCACTTTTTCACGGGGAGAACGCATGATCTTTGATGATATTGATCTGCATGTTCCTGAGGGCAAAGTGACGGCCATTATGGGACCATCGGGAATTGGTAAAACAACACTGCTGCGTTTGATTGGTGGTCAGTTGTATCCCGAGCAAGGAGAGATCTGGTTTGATGGCGACAATATTCCCTCTCTCTCGCGTAAAAAACTCTACCATGCTCGAAAGAAAATGAGCATGTTGTTCCAGTCAGGGGCTTTATTCACTGATTTGAATGTTTTTGATAATGTCGCCTTTCCATTGAGAGAGCATACCGATTTATCGGAAGATTTGATTCGCACCATGGTGTTACTCAAGCTCGAAGCTGTCGGTCTGCGCGGCGCGGCGCAATTAATGCCGAGTGAGCTTTCAGGTGGTATGGCAAGACGCGCTGCTTTGGCTCGTGCAATCGCACTTGATCCTGACCTGATCATGTACGATGAGCCGTTTGTGGGGCAAGACCCAATCACTATGGGCGTTTTGGTTGAGCTAATTAGCAATCTAAACCAAGCGTTAGGTTTGACCTCTATTGTGGTTTCTCACGACGTACCTGAAGTCATGAGTATTGCTGACTGGGTATACCTGATGGCCGATGGAAAAATCATCGCCTATGGTACGCCAGAAGAGCTGACTCAAAACTCTGATCCTCGTGTCCAGCAGTTCTTACAAGGTGATGCCGACGGTCCTGTACCGTTTCGTTTCCCTTCTCAAAGTATCGAAAAGGACTTATTTGATGGTCGATAACTTCATTCACTTTGTCGCCTCGCTGGGTCGACGCACGCTTTCTATTTGCGGAGCATTTGGTCGTGCGACTTTCATGTTGATTGGGGCGCTATTTTCTAAGCCACAACCGATCAAAAGCTTTCCTCTGCTTGTTAAGCAACTTTATTCTGTAGGTGTTCAGTCGCTAGCGATCATCGTCGTATCTGGTCTGTTTATTGGAATGGTTTTGAGTCTACAAGGCTATGTTGTGTTGGTGGATTACGGCGCAGAAGGCAGTTTGGGGCAAATGGTAGCGCTTTCGTTACTCCGTGAATTAGGACCTGTTGTTACTGCACTTTTGTTTGCTGGTCGTGCCGGTTCTGCGTTAACCGCAGAGATAGGTCTAATGAAAGCAACGGAACAACTGTCTAGCCTTGAAATGATGGCGGTAGACCCATTGAAACGAGTGATTGCACCACGGTTTTGGGCTGGGGTTATCTCAATGCCTTTACTGGCTATGATTTTCATGGCTGTGGGAATTTGGGGCGCTCAGCTTGTTGGTGTTGACTGGAAAGGCGTTGATCACGGCAGTTTTTGGTCAGCGATGCAGTCCTCTGTTGAGCTAGGACAAGACATTGGTAACAGTATGATCAAATGTTTTGCGTTTGCAATTACGGTTACTTGGGTCGCTCTATTTAACGGTTATGATGCTATTCCAACATCGGAAGGGATCAGCCGAGCAACTACGCGCACTGTTGTGCATTCTTCTTTAGCAGTACTAGGATTAGACTTTGTACTGACCGCATTGATGTTTGGGAATTAATCATGCAACAAACACGTAAAACTGAATTATGGGTTGGCAGCTTTGTATTAGCGGGAATTTGCGCGATTCTTGTGATGATTTTTCAAGTTGCTGACGTAAAAAGCATTGGCTCTGGTGATACTTATACCCTCAAAGCCGAGTTCGATAATATTGGCAGTTTAAAAGTTCGTTCGCCCGTAAAAGTGGGGGGCGTTGTGATTGGTCGAGTAAGTAGTATTTCGCTTAACCCAGACAACTTATTGCCAGTTGTAACACTATCTATCAATAGTAAATACAATCAGTTCCCAGAAACGTCGAGCGTACAAATTTTGACATCTGGCCTGATTGGTGAGCAATACATTGGTTTAGTACCTGGCTTCGTTTTTGATGATGAAGTCATGCTGGTGGATGGTGATACCATCGAAGACACCAAATCGGCGCTTGTGCTTGAAGACTTAATTGGTCAAGTACTATACAGCGTAGGTGGTTCAGACGACTCAAGTAAGGAATAACTATGTTAGCGAGATTACTACTTTCAGTTTGTGCTGTGTTTAGCGTCTTTGGAGCAACAGCAGCAGAGGTGGATAAAACTGAACCTTATAAGATGATGAAGCAGGTAGCTGAAGTCACGTTCGAAAGATTGAAAGCCGAACAGCCGAAAATCAAACAAGATCCAAATTTACTTAAAGTGATCGTTGAAGAAGAGCTAATGCCTTACGTCAACTACCGCTATGCAGGGTTAAAACTTCTTGGTCCAAACTTAAAAGGTGCTAAGCGTGAAGATGTACTTGAGTTTATCGATGCATTTCGTGTGTACCTGATTGCGTCTTATGCACAAGTGTTGACGCAATACTCTGACCAAAAAATTGAGTTTGGTCCTGAGCCTAGCATTGATGACTCTAAGCGTATTACAAGCATTAAAGTTGATATCATCGATACTCCGCGTCCAAACATCAAACTTGAGTTTAAACTGCGTAAAGACAACCAGTCTGGTGAGTGGGAAGCATTCGATATGATTGCAGAGGGCATTAGTTTGCTTTCTAGTAAACAATCCGAATGGAACAGTAAAATTCGTCAAGAAGGTATTCTATCTGTTGCTAAAGACCTAGAAAAATTGGCCGCAGAACCGATCCGCTTCGAGGCGAAGAAATAATGGCCCAGACTCCCGCTCAGTGGCAATTGGATCAAAACATTCTTAAGCTAACAGGGGCACTTGATAGAGATACAGTGCCTTCATTGTGGGCGTATGCACAGCAATGGCAACCTGCTCAATCGGAGCTGGAATGCTCGCTAAAAGAGATAGAGCGCGTCGACTCTGCAGGAATGGTGATGTTAATCCACTTATTAGAGCATGCAAAAAAGCAAAACTGTCATATAATGCTCAGTTTCGTGCCGGCGCAACTGCGCACTTTGTTTCAACTGAGCAATGTTGAATCTTTAGTGGCCAAACACATACAGAATTATCAGGGGTAAATTGTGGATAGCGCAAAAGTACAACAGTTATTAGAAGAAGCACTAAACCTTCAAGAAGTGCATGTGAAAGGTGAAGGTAGCCACTATGAAGTGGTTGCTGTTGATGCTTGTTTCGATGGAATGAGCCGCGTTAAGAAGCAGCAGCTAATTTATGCTCCTCTGATGGAATACATCCAGCGTAACGACATTCACGCATTATCAATCAAAGCGTTCACACCAGAAGAGTGGGCTCGTGATAAGAAATTGATGTCGCTTTAAGGTTTATTGATGGAAAAGTTTCGAGTTATTGGGTCAGATAAACCACTAGTTGGTGAAGTGACCATTTCAGGTGCAAAAAACGCAGCACTGCCGATTTTATTTGCGTCTATCTTGGCGGAAGAGCCAGTAGAAGTGGCAAACGTACCACACCTTCGTGATATCGACACAACCATGGAATTGCTTAAGCGTTTAGGCGCGAAAGTAAGCCGCAATGGCTCTGTTCATGTTGATCCAAGCAGTATTACAGAATACTGCGCGCCTTATGATTTAGTGAAAACCATGCGTGCTTCTATTTGGGCTTTAGGTCCTTTGGTGGCGCGCTTTGGTCAAGGTCAGGTTTCTTTACCAGGCGGTTGTGCCATCGGTGCCCGTCCTGTGGATCTGCATATTTCTGGTTTAGAGCAGCTTGGCGCAACCATTACATTAGAAGATGGTTATGTGAAAGCAGAAGTGGATGGTCGTCTAAAAGGCGCGCACATCGTGATGGATAAAGTCAGCGTAGGCGCGACGATCACCATCATGTGTGCCGCAGCGCTGGCGGAAGGCACAACAACACTAGATAACGCTGCGCGTGAGCCTGAAATCGTCGATACCGCTGATTTCCTAAATAAGCTTGGCGCAAAAATCTCTGGCGCTGGCACAGATACCATTACGATTGAAGGTGTTGAGCGCTTAGGCGGTTGTAAACACAACGTGGTTGCTGACCGTATTGAGACGGGAACATTCCTTGTCGCAGCAGCAGTATCTGGCGGTAAAGTGGTATGTCGCAACACTAATGCTCATTTGCTTGAAGCGGTTCTCGCCAAGCTGGAAGAAGCTGGCGCGCTTGTCGAAACGGGTGAAGATTGGATCTCCGTTGATATGACCGACCGCGAGCTAAAAGCGGTAAGTGTACGTACTGCGCCACATCCTGGTTTCCCGACGGATATGCAAGCTCAATTTACGCTACTGAACATGATGGCGAAAGGTGGCGGCGTAATCACTGAGACTATCTTTGAAAACCGCTTTATGCACGTACCAGAACTCATGCGTATGGGCGCTAAAGCTGAGATCGAAGGCAATACGGTTATCTGTGGTGATGTTGAGTCACTCAGCGGTGCGCAAGTGATGGCAACCGATCTACGAGCTTCGGCTAGTTTGGTTATTGCAGGTTGCATTGCTAAAGGCGAAACCGTCGTTGATCGTATTTACCATATCGACCGTGGTTACGACAAAATCGAAAATAAACTGGCTGCACTTGGCGCAAATATTGAGCGAGTGAGCTAGGCAAGTTAAACTGCACCGCAGGTAACTTGGATATCAAGAGAGCCGAAACCTGAGTTTCGGCTTTTTTATATCACTCTCATGACCATATTTTCCCTTTATGGAAAGAGAGATATTAATAGCTGTATCTGGCAAAAGCCGGTTCCTGGAGAACAAGAATGATTGCACTGTTACGTGTATTTGCTGTCGCTATCTTTGCGATTGTTATGTTTATTGGTGGTTGTGGTTACTGCCTATTAAGCCCTAGAAACCCTAAGCACGTTTTCACTTTTGGCCGTTTGTTTGCCAAGATGTCTCGTGTGTTTGGGATTAAGTTAGAGTTGCGTATCCCTGAAGATGCGTATTCACGCGGCCAACATGTTTACATTGCTAACCACCAGAACAACTGGGACATGTTTACTGTTTCTGCGGCTGTGACTCCGAAAGTTGTGACAGTAGGTAAAAAGAGCTTGGCTTGGATGCCACTGTTTGGTCAGCTTTACTGGCTTACGGGTAACATTCTGATTGACCGAGCGAATCGTTCTAAAGCAAAAGGTACTATCGATCAGGTCGTGAGCAGCATGAAAGAAAGTGATGTTTCGGTGTGGATGTTCCCAGAAGGCACGCGTTCTCGTGGGCGTGGTTTGCTTCCATTCAAAACAGGTGCTTTTCATGCGGCAATTGGTGCAGGTGTGCCAATCATTCCTATCGTATGTAGCTCGACGAATAAAATTAAGCTGAACCGTTGGAACAATGGTCATGTGATTGTTGAAATGCTACCTCCAATCAGCACTGAAGGCTATGGTAAAGAGGGCATTCGCGAGTTAGCGAATACCTGTCGTGAACAGATGAAAGAGAAGCTTGAATCGTTAGATGAAGAAGTCAAACAGCGCAACGCTGCTTAAGTTTTACTGCGATATCATCACGAAAAGACAATAAAAAGCGGGTAGCCTGAGCTACCCGTTTTTTTATGTTTGTCAGCAAGTGCAATTATTTGCGAACAGCGATTGCTTCAATCTCGATGCCAACATCTTTTGGTAGGCGAGCCACTTCTACACAAGAGCGTGCAGGGTAGTTTGCTACGCTGTGCTCATCAAAGAACTTGCCGTAAACTTCGTTCACTGTGCCAAAGTCATTTAGGTCTTTAACAAAAACCGTTAGCTTTACAATATCAGATACTTTAAGACCTGAAGATTCAACTACAGCCTTTACGTTTTCTAGAGACTGACGAGCTTGTTCTGCGATATCAGCAGACACTTCACCTGTCGCTGGGTTTACTGGGATTTGGCCTGAAGTAAGAACCATGTTACCTAGATCTACGCCTTGAACGTAAGGACCGATTGCTGCTGGTGCAGACTCAGTGTGAAGTACTTTCGTCATTTGATTTTTTCCATCAGTTGTAGGGAATAAAGATTCTCAGTTTGCCTCTAAACCCTCGGTAGGTAAAGAGCAAAATACCCTGACATTGCAGGGTATTTTAAACGTATCACAGCCTAGTCGTGCGGCGTGTTTATCGCTCGGTTACGATCTCGCGTGAGAACACTTTCTCGCAGTATTTACACTTTAGGCGGATTTCTTGTTTCTTCTCGAACACGCTAAAGCTGCTTTCTACTGGTTCATTATGAGAAATACAGTTTGAATTCGGGCATTCAAATACATCATTGATACGCTCAGGAAGCTCTAACGCGAGCTTTTTCACCACTTCATAATTCTCGATTTGATTCACGGTCGCGTGAGGAGCATACAACGCTAGCTTGCTCGCTTGCTCTTCATTGATAAACACATTTTCGATTTTGAGTAGATCTTTATGACCGAGTGCTGATGATGGCAAGTTCAGTCCAATCGTTACGCGTTGTGATGAATTGTGCATATCGAACAGTCTTAATACTTTGATGCCGATTTGCGCAGGGATGTGGTCGATGACCGTACCATTTTTGATTGCTTCTACCTGCAATTGAGTCTCTTTAGCCATGATTTTTCCCCTCGATTACAGTGTTTCGTTTAGAACAAGCGCCAGCAGTGCTTGGCGAGCATACACGCCATTTTGAGCTTGCTGGAAGAAGTAAGCATGAGGCGTTTTATCAACATCAGTTGTGATTTCATCCACACGTGGTAGTGGGTGCAGTACTTTCAAGTTCTCACGCGCGCCTTCTAGTAGTGCCGCCGTTAGGATGTAAGCCGACTTAATATGTGCGTATTCCGATTCGTCAAAGCGTTCTTTCTGTACGCGAGTCATGTACAGAATATCCAGTTCAGGAATCACACTTTCCATGTCTGTGTGTAGGCTATATTGAATGCCAGCTTCGTCTAGTTCTTCGCAGATGTAATCTGGCATTGCCAGCGCATCTGGTGCAACAAAGAAGAAGCGGATGTTGTTAAACTTTGCTAAGGCTTGAGTCAGTGAGTGCACTGTGCGGCCATATTTTAGGTCACCTACGAATGCGACGTTCAGGTTGTCTAGACGCCCTTGTGTTTCCGCGATGGTGTATAGGTCGAGTAGCGTTTGAGTTGGGTGTTGGTTTGCACCGTCGCCCGCGTTGATCACTGGCACGCCATTTGAAAATTCAGATGCCAAGCGAGCGGCGCCTTCTTGTGGATGACGCATCACAAAGGCATCGACGTAAGAAGAGATGACTTGTACTGAATCTGCGAGTGTTTCGCCTTTTTTCGCCAGAGAGGTATTACCATCATTATCAAAGCCAATCACGTCACCACCAATGCGCTGAATCGCTGTTTCAAACGATAAACGTGTACGTGTTGATGGTTCAAAGAAACAACTTGCAACGACTTTGTTTTTAATCAGTTCTGGTCGAGGTGCTTTTTTAAGGCTACCTGCTGTTTCTACGATAAGTTCCAGTTCTTCGCGTGAAAGCTCTGGAATAGAGATGATGTGCTTCTGGTAAAGCGAGTTCGCCATGATCTTCTTCCCTATAACATTGATGACTACATCCAAATAACCGAAAGGAATTTTGGACATAAAAAAACCTCCCCAATGGGGAGGTTTTAAAATTCAATAGAATTAACGAAAATAACACCACGTAAGCGTAGTCGCTTAGCGAGAGCAAATCGCGTTTTTACGTCAGCAATCAGCGTGGTCATTTCTTAATCCTCAGACAAATTGCCGAGCATTATACGCTTAACTTTCGTGAGCGCAAGCGATTACATCATGGTTTTTATCGGCTGTTTTTGCGCACTGGTTTAGCTTCCTAGCGTCGCAACCATCACGGCTTTGATGGTATGCATACGGTTTTCTGCTTCGTCGAATACGATGGAGTATTCCGATTCAAATACCTCTTCTGTTACTTCAAGGCCTTTCATACCGTATTTTTCAGCGACTTCTTTGCCGACGGTGGTTTCATCATTGTGGAAAGCTGGAAGGCAGTGCATGAATTTCACATGTGGATTACCCGTTTGCTTAATCACGTCCATATTGATTTGATAAGGTGTCATTAACGCTACACGTTCATCCCATGCCTCGGCAGACTCACCCATAGACACCCAAACGTCGGTGTATAGGAAGTCACAACCTTTCACACCTTCCTCAACGCTTTCTGTTAACGTGATTTTTGCTCCGGTTTGTTGCGCGATAGTTTGACAAGTTGCCACGAGCTGTTCTTCAGGCCAGAACGCTTTTGGCGCGACAAGGCGAATATCCATGCCCATTTTCGCTGCGCCCACCATAAGTGAGTTACCCATGTTGTTGCGTGCATCACCTAGGTAAGCGAAGGTTATTTCATGTAGCTGTTTACCACGGCCGTGCTCTTGCATGGTCAGGAAGTCAGCAAGGATCTGGGTTGGGTGGAACTCATCCGTTAAACCATTCCACACTGGAACACCAGCATAAGTACCAAGCTCTTCAACAATGGATTGGCCAAAGCCTCGGTATTCAATCCCGTCGTACATACGACCAAGAACACGAGCGGTGTCTTTCATCGATTCCTTATGACCGATCTGCGAGCCAGAAGGGCCGATGTAAGAGACTTGAGCACCTTGGTCAAAGGCAGCGACTTCAAACGCACATCGGGTACGAGTCGAAGATTTCTCAAAGATTAGTGCGATGTTTTTACCTTGAAGTGTCTTCTGCTCTGTTCCTGCATATTTAGCTTTTTTCAGCTCTGCAGACAGTTCGAGCAAAAACTGGATTTCTTTGGTTGAGAAGTCCAATAGCTTCAAAAAGTTGCGGTTACGTAAATTGAAAGCCATAGCTCGTCCCTTAGTACATGTGATTAGATTAATAGAATTCATTAAAACATATAAATGCTTTTATTGTGAATAATTATTTTTAAATAAAGTAAAAAAAGGTTGATGTATTCACATCAACCTTAGTTTTGATTCACCTAATGTAAAGGGACGAGTAAGTTATATATCGTCTCGTTCTATTGGACAGCTCATACAGCGAGCGCCACCGCGACCACGACCAAGCTCGTTACCAGGTACTGTCAGTACTTTGATGCCAGCTTTATCGTATTTTTCGTTGGTGTATACGTTGCGTTCGTAACCAATTACTACGCCCGGTTTTACAGTTAGAACGTTATTGGCATCATTCCATTGTTCGCGTTCCGCTTCATAGCTGTCGCCACCAGTGGTGATGATTTTCAGCTGATCTAAGCCAAGAGCGGACTCAATCGCGTGCAGATAGTTATGTGAGGCTTCAACATGCATTTCACCGTTGCCTTTTGGTGTTAAGCGCCATGTGTCGAGATCTTTGCGCATGATCTCTGGGTAGACAGAGAAAGTATCTACATCCATATGGGTCATCACAGTGTCTAAATGCATACATGAGCGGTGTTTAGGCAGATCAATTGCAATCACCTCGGTAGCTTGGCCTGCTTTAAATAGGCTCGCTGCAAGGTTCTCTACACCTTGCGCAGTCGTACGCTCAGACATACCGATAAGAACTGCACCTTTACCAATAACCAACACATCACCGCCTTCGACATTCGCATTATCATAATGCAGATCATCGTCACCGAAGTATTTGATAAAATCTTGGCCAGCAAAAATTGGGTGCCAACGATAAATCGCACGTAGGTGGTTTGTTTCACGTTGACGTGCAGGCATCATCATCGGGTTAAGAGAAACGCCGCCATAAACCCAACACGAGGTATCACGAGTGAAGAGGTGATTAGGCAGTGGCTCAATAACAAAGTCGAGAGGACGCTTCATTTTTGGCAGCATAGAAGATGAGGAGATCGGTAGCTCTGAGTAAGCTAAGCCACCTAAAAAGATGCAGGCAAGATGTTCATCATCCATTTCTGAAAAGTATTGGCGTAGGTCTCGCGCAAATGTTGGCCCGTAGCGAAAGTCAGAAATCTGAGTGTTCAGCAGCCATTGTTTTGCTTCTGGAACGGCGAGGGTTTCGACCAGTAAATCGTGGAGGAGAAGCACTTCAACGTCTTGCTCGCGCAGCGTACGTGCGAATGCATCGTGCTCTTCACCTGCCGCTTCTACAGCAAGAACGTCATCAAATAGCAACTCATGACAGTTTGACGGAGTTAAGTGGGTTAGGGCGCGTTCAGGGCGATTTAATAGAACTCGTCGAAGTTGACCAACTTCTGATCCAACGTACAGCTTGCTCATTTTGTATCCTTACAAATTTTCCAGCCATTAGTTATGACAAGCTTCCTAGAAAGATGCAAGTTATCAAGCTTTGTTTATATTCTGGTGTTTCTGGTTTTGTGAGTTTTTTATTTTTATTTTGATTCTTATGAAATTTATTATTAGATATAAATGCTATTTTACTAAAATTAGAGTGCGTGCGTTTTTATTCTAATTTTCCCGTTGAGAAAGAATACACGCACAGTGCATAAAACGTGCATTTTTATTCTAAATTATGCATTATTAAAGTGAATTTATTCGTTATGCTTCTTCGTTTTACACGTGAGTGTATTCAAAAAAGCATCATAAACACGCATAGAAAGAGAAAATAACCACATTAAGTGTCAATTAGGATGTTCTGAATATTAAAAAATGCCATTCTTTGTTAATTTTTTGTTTCTTTGTGTGGTCGGTTTAATATTTAGATTCAAATAACCGATAAGAATCGCAGTGGTATGATGTTTGTTTGTGGCTTTTCATCGCAATCCATGCCATATTTCACCGGATCAGCATACTCAGTATCGGGTATTGTGTTTCCATCAAGTAACTAATCTGGAGCCAAAACATGTCTCACGAAGATGAATATCTATCAGTAGAAGAATTAATTGAGATTCAAAAGGAAGAGACTCGCGATATCATTGCAGCATTGCTAGAAGATGGCAGCGATCCAGATTCGCTATACGAAATTGAGCACCACCTGTTTGCCGAAGATTTTGACACGCTAGAAAAAGCGGTAGTTGAAGCATTCAAGATGGGCTTTGAAGTTCTTGAAGCAGAAGAAACTGAAGATGAAGATGGTAACAAGTTGCTTTGCTGTGATGCGACGATGGAGTCCGCACTAGACGCAGAAGCGATTGATGCGCAAGTTGAAAAATTGATTCACTTGGCAGAAAAATACGACATCATCTATGACGGTTGGGGTACGTACTACGAAGGCGAAGATGCGCTTTACCCTGAAGAAGATGAAGACGACGAGTAATCAAAGCTCACTACTTTTGGAAAAACCAGCGTTTAACGCTGGTTTTTTTATTCCTTGAAAAACTGACGAATGTGGAGGCGATAAATAATTCACATTGAGTTTATAGGGGATTTCTCCCTATAATGCGTGAAAATTGATCTAGCTCAAGGTGTATATGCAACTCTCACTCGCCGGTTTATGGCAAGTCTCTCCACTGACGGACCTTTCTATCCCACAGGATGACATTACTTTCCCTGCTCCTTTGAGTCAGGTATTGCCAGCTGAACTGACAGAAGAAGCAATTCGTCAGCAAGAGTGGCACCTGATGCATGACATTGAAGTGGACGAATCCATGATGGCATTCCCAGTGGTAGAAATGGTGTTGGGTGGTGTGGATTACCATGCAGAAGTGCGTTTGAACGGAGTAGCATTGTTTGACTGTGACGGTTCTCAAAATGTCTACAAGAAAGACATTCGCCCGTTCATGCAGATGGGGCGCAACCGTTTTGAGATCCTATTCCTTGAGGAAGAAGAAGATCTTCTGTTGGATGAGGATAAACCGGAGTTGTGTTTACTTGCAGATCATGAATATAAAAAAAGTGATGAGCGCTTAGGGGTATGGCAAGAACCGTATCTGCAGTTCATTCGCAATGTGCGTTTAGACCGCGTGGCTACTGAACAGATTTGGCACCACGGTGGTGGTTGTGAGTTTAAGGTGGATTTGTACTACCAAACTTTTGCGCCGGGTTTAGTATCGGCATCGGTTAAGTTCAATGGCATGACTTACCATATTCCTATTGATGTCCGAGCGGAGCATGCGAGCGCTTTATTCCAGATCGAAGCGCCAAAGTATGCCGATCTTACTGATCCTGATCCAAGTGATCTCTACCAGTTGTCTGTTGAGTTGGATGGGCAGCACCAAAACTTCACTGTTGCCTTGAGCCAGGAGCTTTGTGTTACCCATGTTGTGCTTTAACGTCTAATAATATTATCTATTACAGCATCTTAAGCATTACGACTTCACATGCATCATGCCCTGTTTGTCCAAGCGGGGCATCGAGATGCTCAAAGCCTAGCTTTTCATACAAGCTTACCGCTTCTCTCAGACATTCAGTTGTCTCTAAATAGCACTGCTGATACCCAAATTGTTTCGCCAATTGTAAGCTCAATGCGACGATGCGTTTGGCTAAACCGTGTCCTCGTGTTTGAGGTAAGAAGTACATCTTTTGTAGTTCACACACATTTGGCTCGCCAGCTAAAGGGGCAAAGCCACCGCCACCAACGATCTCTCCGCGATGTTCAATGACCCAATAGGCGGCCCTGTTTTGATTGTACACCGAATACATATCATCAAGCGTTGGATCGGCCACACCATAACCTTTGTCTGCGGTTAAGCCGTATTCTGCAGAGACTTTACGAATCACATCTGCGACTTGCGGGTTGTCTGCTTTAGTAAGAGGTCGAAGAACGTATTCCTCAGCCTGACACACTTTTGTTAGCCCTTTTAGGTAAGTCTCTAGACCAAGTTTGAGTTGCTCTTGCTCGCTGTCATCGAGTTGGGTAAGCAGTTGTTCAAAGAAGTGGTTTTGCTGTTGGTCCAGTTGTGATAACGCCTGTTGGCCTTGCTCTGTAATCGCTACGAGTTGACTACGTTTGTCTTTTGGGTTTTCGATGCTCTCGACCAAACCTAATTTAATCAAACCAGTAACGGTTCGGCTCGCGTTGGACTTGTCGACATTAAGCTGCTGTGCCAGCTGATTGATGGTCAATGGCTGCAATTGGATTTCACCCAATGCGTGCGCTTGCACTGGAGTGAGAGCGACATCGCCGCATTGTTTATCAAGCATACCAAGCAATCGGACGGCTTGACGGGAGTAGTGTCGAAGTTGACGAGCGTTCATTATCACTTACCTCTAAAAATAAAGTTGCGCACCGCAATTAAATTAATTGCGGTGCGCAACCTTGTCAATGGTAAATGTCATTTTTCTCGTTAGGAGACGTAGTGAGCCTCCATATTTAAGCGTGGTGATGTAAACAAAACTGCGGTGCTGGAGCTTTTTCTGATGATTTACGCATCCATACTTTCTCGTGGAAGTAGTAAGCCACCGTGTTCAAACTCGGCTCTAGCATCGCCATTACGCCGCCGACGAATGCATCACCTGTTAGTAAGTAAACCACGGTAAAAGCGACGCTGAAGTGCACGGTCGCAAAGCTTGCGGTTTTTAATTTGGTCATCCACTGACGAGCTTTAAGTGCTGGGACTTTTGCCCATGCCTTTTCATGAAAGTAGAAGGCTACGGTGTTCACTGAAGGCTCAATCATGGCAATTAAACTACCAATTAGAATGTCGCCTGTGAGTACGTAAGCGACACTAAATGCGATAGTAAAATGCAGTGCTGCGAAAGTTAGTGTCTTTTTCATGATAATTACTCAATCGTGTTTGTTTCGATGAGCTTATTATCGATAATAATTCTCATTAATGCTAATGGGTAATGAGTATTGTTGTGATAGGGGGAAGCTATTGATGATGGTTTTGGTGAAATGTATACAAAAAAGGTTGGCCATGATGACCAACCTTTTGAACCAAAAAGTGAGAAGTGCTAATTCTTCTCTTTCACTGAGGCTTAAAGCGCAGCGATCGTTGTCTTCTGCTCTTCTAGCTTAGCTAGCGTTTCTTTGTAGCCTTCAAGCTTCTCACGCTCTTTAGCAACAACTGCTTCAGGTGCTTTCGCTACGAAGCCTTCGTTACCTAGTTTGCCTTCGATACGCTTGATTTCGCCGTGAGTCTTCTTGATTTCGCCATCTAGACGAGCAAGCTCAGCATCTTTGTCGATCAGACCTGCCATTGGGATCATCAGCTCAGACTTGCCAACCAGTGCCGTTGCACACGCTGGAGTTTGTTCGCCAGCTTCAAGCACGCGTACTGCTTCTAGCTTCGCTAGTGACATCAGTACTTGCTTGCTTGCTTCTAGACGAGAGGCATCTTCTGCATTTGCTGCTTTCAGCATAACGTCAAGCGGCTTACCAGGGTTGATGTCGTATTCAGCACGTAGGTTACGGATGCTGGTAATGAACGCTTTCACCCATTCAATGTCGTCTAGCGCTTCTTGGTTGAAGTTTGCTTCGTCGAATTGAGGCAGTGCTTGCAGCATGATTGTCTCGCCTTCTACACCTTCAACTAATGGCTTGATGCTTTGCCAGATAGTTTCAGTGATGTAAGGAATCACTGGGTGAGCTAGACGTAGAGTCTTCTCAAGAACCGTGATTAATGTACGACGAGTACCACGCTGTTGTGCTTCAGTACCTTTCCATAGAACTGGCTTAGTAAGCTCTAGGTACCAGTCACAGAATTGGTTCCAGATGAATTCGTAAAGCGTGTTCGCAGCCATATCTAGACGGAAGTTGTCGATATGGTTGTTAAACGCTTTCGCTGCGAGTTCAAACTGAGACTCGATCCACTTGTCTGCTAGTGAGTATTCAATCTCACCACCGTTGAAGCCACAATCTTGCTCTTCTGTGTTCATCATTACGTAACGGCTTGCGTTCCATAGTTTGTTACAGAAGTTACGGTAACCCTCAAGACGCTTCATATCCCAGTTGATGTCGCGACCTGTTGATGCCATTGCTGCAAGAGTGAAACGCAGTGCGTCTGTACCGTATGCTTCGATACCGTTTTCAAACGTCTTACGAGTGTTCTTCTCGATCTTCTTCGCTAGTTGAGGCTGCATCATGTTGCCACAACGCTTCTCTACGAGAGACTCTAGGTCGATACCATCGATCATGTCGATTGGATCAAGGACGTTACCTTTCGACTTAGACATCTTGTCGCCGTTTTCGTCACGGATTAGACCAGTAACGTAAACCGTCTTAAATGGTACTTGTGGCTTGCCGTTTTCGTCTTTCACGAAGTGCATGGTCATCATGATCATGCGCGCAACCCAGAAGAAGATGATGTCGAAACCAGTTACTAGAACGTCTGAAGGGTGGAATACTTTCAGGTCGTCAGTTTGCTCTGGCCAACCTTGAGTACCGAATGTCCATAGTGCAGAAGAGAACCACGTATCCAGTACGTCTTCGTCTTGGTGCAGTTCAATGACTGACTCTAGGTTGTTGTTCTTACGAACTTCTTCTTCAGTGCGACCTACGTAAACATTACCTTGGTTGTCGTACCAAGCTGGGATGCGGTGACCCCACCATAGCTGACGAGAGATACACCAGTCTTGAACGTCACGCATCCAAGAGAAGTACATGTTTTCGTACTGCTTAGGAACAAATTGGATGTCGCCGTTTTCTACTGCTTCAACTGCAGTTTTCGCTAGAGGCGCAGTACGTACGTACCATTGGTCAGTTAGCATTGGTTCGATAACCACGCCACCACGGTCGCCGTAAGGAACTTGTAGATCGTGATCTTTCACTTCTTCAAGTAGGCCTAGCTCGTCGAATTCAGCAACGATAGCTTTACGAGCGGCAAAACGCTCCATACCGTGGTATTTAGCTGGTAGCTCAGTGCTGTAAGCGTCGCTTGCTTCGCCGTTGGTGTTGAATACTTCAGAAGCATCACGGATGTTTGCGTCGAAAGTCAGAATGTTGATCATTGGTAGCTGGTGGCGCTTACCTACTTCGTAGTCGTTGAAGTCGTGCGCAGGTGTGATTTTCACACAGCCAGTACCTTTTTCCATATCTGCGTGCTCATCGCCCACGATTGGGATGCGACGATCAACGATAGGAAGGATGATTTCTTTACCGATAAGATCTTTGTAACGTGGATCTTCTGGGTTAACTGCAACACCCGTATCGCCTAGCACGGTCTCTGGACGAGTCGTTGCAACAACGATGTAGTCTTTGCCATCGGCTGTTCTAGCGCCATCTGCTAGTGGGTAGCGGAAGTGCCACATGTGGCCTTTAGTGTCTTTGTTCTCTACTTCTAGATCTGAAATCGCTGTGTGTAGCTTTGGATCCCAGTTAACCAGACGCTTACCGCGGTAGATTAGATCGTCTTCGTATAGACGTACGAAGACTTCTTGAACGGCGTTAGATAGACCATCGTCCATCGTAAAGCGTTCACGATCCCAGTCTACAGATGCGCCAAGACGACGAAGCTGCTTAGTGATAGTGCCGCCAGATTCGCCTTTCCATTCCCAGATTTTGTCGATGAAAGCTTCACGACCGTAATCGTGTTTTGTTTTGCCTTCTTCTGCAGCGATCTTACGCTCAACAACCATCTGAGTTGCGATACCAGCGTGGTCAGTACCTACTTGCCAAAGGGTGTTTTTACCCTTCATACGTTCACAACGGATAAGCGTATCCATGATCGTATCTTGGAACGCGTGGCCCATGTGTAGGCTACCAGTGACGTTCGGTGGCGGGATCATGATGCTGTATGATTCTTTAGTAGTGTCACCGTGTGGCTTAAAGTAGCCTTTCTCTTCCCAAGTCTGATACAGAGCTTGTTCGATTGAAGTTGGGTTGTATGTCTTTTCCATAGCGCTCTTTTAATGGATACGTTGATGGTTGAATCTTAGTCAATCTTTATAAGTGAGGGATCTTAACAAGATCGCCTTAACTATAAGGATTGACCGTTAAGGATATTGAATTTCGATCGTTTGCAGCTGGTAACCTGCTTGACGGTAAATTTTATATCTTTCTCTTGCGAGTTGTTTAGCTTTTTCTTCGCAGGGCACGAAGTCTACCACTTGAGCAAACTTGTTCGCAAAGGTTGTCTCATTTTCCGCCAAATTAATTACCAGCTGACGGTTCCAATTAGGTTTTACACCTTCATGGCCGATTTCAATATTGGTGGCGTATTTCGGTCCCTCGCCTACGAGGTTATGTGCCATGAACTTGTCTGCATCAACTTGCCAAAAGGCTTCAGCGAGCTGCTCGGCGTGTGGTTTGTCTTGGCAGTTTAAATACACTTTAGCGCCTTGGCGAGCAAAGTGCTGAGCCAAAAACACGATGTATTCTTCAAAGCCAGCCACCGTTGCTTGCGGGCTCTCTTCGTTAATGATGTAGAAGGTTGCAGTTTGCATCATTCTCTCACTTGCCTTGGGTCTCTTCCTAAGACCATCTTAAGTCCCACTTTCATTTTAGAAAATTAGGATAATAAAAAAGGGCCTTGCGGCCCTTTTAGATTCTGTTCAGAAATTACTCTTCTGTCTCTTGGCCGCTGCGGTTCAAAAGGAATTGGACAAGCATTGAGACAGGACGGCCCGTTGAGCCTTTCGCTGCGCCTGATTTCCACGCGGTACCTGCGATATCGACGTGTGCCCAGTTATACTTCTTCGCGAACTTAGATAAGAAGCAACCCGCAGTAATTGTGCCACCAGGGCGACCACCAATGTTTGCCATATCCGCAAACGGGCTCTTCAACTGTTCGTGGTACTCGTCTGCCATTGGTAGACGCCATGCACGGTCACTCGCTTGCTCAGAAGCGTTTACTAGCTCATGAGAAAGAGGGTTGTGGTTAGAGATTACACCGCTGATATGGTGGCCTAGTGCGATAACACAAGCACCAGTTAGCGTTGCAACGTCAACCACGCAGTCTGGTTCGAAACGCTCTACGTAAGTCAGTGCGTCACAAAGAACAAGACGGCCTTCAGCATCCGTGTTCAGAACTTCTACAGTTTGACCAGACATGGTCGTTAGGATGTCACCTGGACGGTAAGCGTTGCTGCCAGGCATGTTTTCACAGCCCGCTAGAACACCAATAACGTTGATTGGTAGGTTTAGCTTCGCTAGCGCTTTCATTGTACCGAATACCGATGCCGCACCACACATGTCGTACTTCATCTCATCCATACCTTCGCCCGGCTTTAGAGAGATACCGCCTGAGTCGAAGGTTAGACCTTTACCTACGAGCACAATCGGTTTTGCATCTGAGTCAGGGTTACCTTTGTACTCGATGATAGACATCATAGATTCGTTTTTAGAACCACGGCCTACTGCTAGGTAAGAGGTCATACCCAGTTTTTCCATCTCTTGCTCACCAATAATTTTGGTGGTTACGGTTTCGTAATCGTCCGCTAGACGACGAGCTTGAGAAGCAAGGTAAGCTGGATTAGCTACGTTTGGCGGCATGTTGCCAAGGTCTTTTGAGGCTTTGACACCTGATGCGATAGCAAGACCATGAGTGATTGCTTTTTCACCCAAGTTCAATTCACGACGCGTTGGTACGTTGAAAACAAGCTTGCGCAGTGGGCGGCGAGTCTCAGGTTTCACGCTCTTGAATTGATTAAATGTGTATAGACCATCTTTAGTCGCTTCTACAGCCTGGCGCACTTTCCAGTATGTATCACGACCCTTAACATGCAGTTCAGTTAGGAAACATACCGCTTCCATTGAGCCTGTCTCGTTAAGTGTGCTGATCGTCTTTTGAATGATTTCCTTGTACTGGCGCTCGCCAAGTTCACGCTCTTTGCCGCAACCGACAAGTAAAACGCGCTCTGACAAAACACCTGGTACTTGATGCAGTAGCAGCATCTGACCAGGTTTACCCTCTAGATCACCACGGCGAAGTAGTGAACTGATGTAACCGTCACTGATTTTATCAAGTTGTTCGGCTACTGGAGAAAGGCGACGTGGTTCAAACACACCAACAACGATACATGCGCTACGTTGTTTCTCTGGACTGCCACTTTTTACACTGAACTCCATGCGTACTCCTACATCCTGAAGACAAATTGCTCTAAATGTTAGATAATGATCGCTTACTTGTTGAATTTTAGCTCCAGGCTTACATGCAGAGCTGATTAAGCGACTAACATCTAGTTTATAATTTTTAAAAAAATAAATGGTTCAACGGGAAACTATAGTGATTCGACCAAAAAAACAAGTTTTGTATAGGTAATTTCAGCGTGATTATTGTTAGATATTTGATCCGCGAAACACTCAAGAGCCAATTTGCGATTTTTTTCGTACTTTTTTTGGTGTTTGTAAGCCAGAAATTCATAAGTGTTCTTGCTGATGCTTCTGATGGGGATATTCCTGCTGGATTGATTTTCTCGATTGTTGGTTTGAACATGCCAGCAATGGGTCTGTTAATGCTGCCTTTAAGTCTGTATATCGGCATATTGATCACATTTGGTCGTCTGTATGCAGAGAGCGAAATTGTCGTAATGAACGCGACAGGTATTGGTAATAAATTCTTGGTTCAAGCGGCCTTATACCTAGCGTTGATTACTTCAGCGGTGGCGGCTTTCAATGCGTTGTGGCTATCGCCGTGGTCTCAAGACCGCGTTGAGCAGCTTTATGAGCAGGTAGCGTCAGAAAACAGCGTTGACCTACTTAAAAAAGGTCAGTTCCAAGGTACACCAGACGGTTCATCGGTTGTGTTCATCGATGACATTAAAGACAATACCTTGAGCAACGTTTTTGTTGCGCAGATGCGCCCTCGAGATTCAGTGTTACCGAGTGTGATGTTCTCATCTTCTGGTGAAGTAAAAGAGCTTTCGGACGGTCGTCAGATCATCACTATGAAAGAAGGTACGCGTTATGAAGGTGTGCCTACTCGCGTTGAATATATGATCACGAAATTCGATGAATACGAAGGTGTTATCGGCCAACGTGAGGTCAAAAAGAAAGGGCGAGACTGGGAAGCATACCCAACGGTTGACTTGATAGGTCACCCAGATCCAGAGGCGCAAGCGGAGCTACAATGGCGAATTTCGTTATTTGTGTGTATTCCACTCTTAACAATGCTCGTTATTCCTTTGTCTGCGGTGAATCCGCGTCAGGGACGGTTTGCCAAAATGGGGCCTGCGATTCTGATCTATCTAGCGTATTTCTTGGCGATCAGTGCAACCAAATCTGCATTAGAAGATGGTGACATCCCGGCTGCTATTGGTATGTGGCCAATCAATGCGATGTTGCTGATTGTTGCTATCATGGCGAATATGATGGACAGCGTTGCTGCTAGACGAATAAAAGACAAATTCCGCAAGAAGAGGCTCGCGTAAGCTGTGTTCAAAATCTTAGACCTTTACATCGGTAGAACCATCATCTCTACCACTGCCTTGGTTTTAGCGACGTTTGTTGGCTTATCGGGTATCATCAAATATGTAGAACAGCTACGTAAAGTAGGGCGAGGTGTGTACGACCTCACTCATGCGTTGTACTTTGTGTTACTCAGTGTGCCGCGTGATATCGAAATGTTCTTTCCAATGGCGGCATTACTCGGTGCCCTGATCGGCTTAGGTATGTTGGCTTCAAGCTCTGAGCTGGTGGTGATGCAAGCTGCTGGTTTCTCTAAGCTGGATATCGGGTTATCGGTACTAAAAACGGCCGTCCCACTCATGATTGTCGTTATGGCGTTAGGCCAATGGGGCGCTCCTGAGGCCCAGAAGATGGCCCGTGACTTACGTGCGTTTGCGATATCAGGTGGTAGCATTGTGTCTGTGCGCTCAGGTGTGTGGGCTCGTGACGCAAACGACTTTATCTTTATCGGTAAAGTCGAAGACGACAAGCTTTATGCTTTAAATATGTGGCGTTTTGATGATGATAAGAATCTACAAAAAGTTATTTTCGCCGAAGAAGTCGACTACCAACAAGATAACAACTGGCTGATGCGCTACGTACAAATTACGGACATGGAAAATGAAAACGTAATTTCAAAGCAAGACATCGAACAGATGGAGTGGCACACCTCTTTGGCACCAGATAAGCTAGCTGTGGTGACCGTGAAGCCAGAAGAATTGTCACTGAGCGGTTTGTATGATTATGTGACTTACCTGAAAGCATCGGAACAAGATGCATCTCGCTATGAGTTGGCGTTTTGGCGTAAGTTGACTCAGCCGCTTTCAATTGCTGTGATGATGTTAATGGCGCTATCTTTTGTTTTCGGTCCACTCAGAAGCGTGACCATGGGGGCAAGGGTATTGTCGGGCGTGGTTGCCGGGTTTACTTTTTACATATCCAGTGAGTTCTTTGGTCCATTAAGCTTGGTGTATGGCATATCCCCAGTGTTTGGTGCTTTGGCCCCGAGTTTGGTGTTCTTAGCTATTGCGATTGCACTGCTACGAAGAAAGCTATAACTGAAGCATCATCGAATAAACCAAGTTTTACCGAACCAAATGTAAAAGGAAGGCATTACGCCTTCCTTTTTTGTGTTCCTAGACAAGTTAATTTGCCTTAGGTAATACAACAACCTCTGTTTTGGCCCAAATGTCGTGGAAACCACGTTTCTTCGGATCAATCGGTACAGTCAAATTTGCCAAGCCAAAGCCAGATGTCGAAATACGAATCAGAGCTTGAGTTACCGTAATTGGTGCTCCGTCTTTGGCATTGCGAACTCGAAGCTTCCAAGCGCGCATCCCAAGAGTTTGTCCTGCTCGCGTCCAGAAGAACACAAAGAAATATATCCACACACCCGCAAGATAAAGTGTAAATAGAGGGCTCAATACAGGGTGCTTTCCGAGCATATCTGCGGCATCTGCGTACTCGCCATAGCTCAACAATCCTGCTGCATTTAGTGCAAACACAACGGCCATAACAATACCTGCGGCCATCATTTCAATTGCGATAATAATCAATGTGTCGTAAATCAACGCTGCAAGTCGACGAAAGAGACCAGCAGGTGGAAGAGTTGTAGACGTTGTCATTATTCCATCACTTACCTTAAAAATTGTGCGTCAGAATATAGATTCCCTCACCAAGAGAAAAGAGACCTAACGCACAGAGTCTTTAATTGTGTATAAACTAAGTGACTTTTCTGCCCTACGTTATCAGCACATGTCATGATACACGAGGCCGTGCAGCAATATGTTTCAACTGAATTCGATTCTCTTAACCATTGGCTCTTTGGTCTGTGACCAGATTAGATAGCTGAGAGAGTTGGTGTTTCTCATCTTCGGTATAATGTTGGCTTAATGAAAGCTCTAAAGCTTTTTCTGACAGCTTGATTGCTGGTGACAAAAATAACTTAGGGTGCATACTAGAGAGAGCTAGCAAGGCCTTTTGTAGGCGAATCTGTATTTGGAGTTGCGCTGCACCATCGTGTGCTATCGGCAAAAAGACATCATCAAACAAATCCTGGCAGCTCAATGCGGGCACAAATAGTCTAGGATATCGAGTTTTGGTAGGCGGCTCACTGAGTAGGTCTCCCCATAATGAAAGTGCTCGTACAGAACGCCCAAGAACGTCAATTGCGGTGCCATTATCATTTACAGCCGGAGATAGTGCTCGTGAGGCGATTTCCGCCATAACGACTAAACCAAAGCGAGGGTCCTGATCATATGAACGCTCTGTTCGAATCGTGAAGGCTGCCGTTACTTCGCTTTCGTCTGGCAATTCTCCACAAACACAAGCCAATGGTTGACCTACGTAAACAAAACTTCCCGGTTGTCGCTCAAGGTAGATGGTGCATTGGTTTGCTTCAGCAATACTATCGAGATGATGCATATCAACATGCTGTAAGTAGCCAATTTCTTGGCTCAAAATAGGTTTACTTCCTCTGGGTTTATGTTCTGGGTGGCTCCACGGGTGAGCACCTAGCCAACGCTCTTTGCCCCGTTTTCTTATCGCATCTAACAAGGCTTGCTCCACGTATGAAGTGGTTTCACTGACCCTTCCTAGTACGGAAAGGTGCTGAATCCAACGTAGCAGAGTGAGTATGATCATCACGATTACGGCGATAGTTACGATGAACAGATAAATTTGTGCTTGTTGATGATAGGCCCCAATACCTAGCGCGATAATTCCTACCAAACTAAATAGAAAAGAGCCAAGAAAGGTTGCTAAGGCATTTTGTGTTGTGCTGTCTTCCATCAACAGTTTTGTCGCTCGCGGCGTTACCCCTGCACTAGCGGCACTGTACGCTGAGACCATAATATTGAGAGAGAATGTAGTCACTGCAAGCATGGAGGTTGCGAGGATATTTAATATGTTGTTCAACAAATCCTTGCTGACGTTGATGGCAGGGGGCAGAGTAATGAACTGGTTTAAAACAATCGACATTAAGGCGGTAGCAACAGCAAGTAATGCGTAGAGTGACGTCCGGACCCACAGTTTTCGCGTCATCTGTTTCAGTAACCACTGCCATTTTGACCCAGTCATTCTTTGCTCCTATTCAGTTCTCACTAGAAAGTCGATAGAAAATTCAGAAAGTTATTCTTGCTTAAGCATAGGTTAAATGCCCGTCGTTCTGCTTGATATTTCATGCATCACGAAAGTAAGAAAGCTGCTTGCTTCAAAGAATGGTGCTCTTGAGGTGTGAATTACCACGATTCTGTTACCTTAATTGATAGATGAATTAAAAGTATGTGGTTGAAAAGAGGTAGCGCATGATTGTAATTACAGGTGCAAGTAGCGGTTTAGGGGCGGAACTAGCAAAGCGTTATGATGCGGAAGGCAAAGAGACGTATGTAATAGGAAGAAATACAGAAAAACTATCCGCACTAGCAAAACAACTCTCTCATAACGTTGGTTATCAAGCTTGCAACCTCTCATCGCACCAAAATGTGAAACAGCTCTTTGATGGGGTGAAACAGTCCCCTGAAATGGTCATTCATAGTGCGGGAAGTGGTTATTTTGGCTTACTGGAAGAGCAGGAGCCGGAAGAGATTCAAAAGTTGATTGATAACAACCTGAATTCTGCGATTCATGTGTTAAGAGAGTTAGTAAAGCGTTACAAAGATCATCCAATAAAAGTGGTCATGATCATGTCCACAGCCGCGCAACAACCTAAAGCGCAAGAGTCTACGTATTGTGCAGTGAAATGGGCCGTCAAAGGATTAATTGAGTCGGTTCGTTTGGAGCTAAAAGGAAAACCTATGAAAATTATCGCAGTTTATCCTGGTGGAATGGATACGGAATTCTGGAAAACAAGCGGCAATACGATGGACACGAGTCACTTCATGCAAGCAGAAGATACCGCAGAGATGCTCCATAATGCGTTGTCGAGCATTGGGAATGGTTATGTTTCTGATATTACAGTGAATAGAACTTAAAAAGAGTTTCGTATACTCATTTTCATCTGGAAGAGTAGTAGAAAATGGAGCGTACGTTTCTTATGAGTACAGCTTTGTCACACTTTGTGGCGAAATTATCAGCAAACGATAGTTATTTAAGGTATTTCTGCTTGCGCAGGTCAAAAGCTTACGTATAATGCCAACCATCAAAGGGCAATAGCCCAAAGATGCCGGTGTGGTGAAATTGGTATACACGACGGATTCAAAATCCGTTGCCTTCGGGCGTGGCGGTTCAAGTCCGCCCACCGGTACCATACATAGAAAGGTCGCTTTTATAGCGGCCTTTCGTCGTTTTAGGTGCTCGTAAATATCAAAAGAAAGTTAGCGTTGCCTTCGCGGTGGCGTCAGGAGTGCCTGCCAGTCAAGTCACTCGCAGGTACCATATTTTAAGACAGAGCCTCGATGAAAGTCGGGGCTTTGCTGTATCTGGATCTTCAAAACAAAAAAAGCGCGAGGGGTATGCCTCGCGCAAACTACTACATGGTGATAGTAGGAACAGCCTATAGAGCTGTGAACAAGGTATTTTGAGTGTTCGGAGTCCAGTCTGCTTGGGACACGTGCGGTACATCAACTAGATAACGCAAACCTTGATAAGTCACCACATCACCTTGTTTATAGGAAACATTCTGAGTCCAGTTAGTGGCTGGGTCTGCATTTGTCCAGAGGCTAGAGGTTGGAGACGGTGCCCAATCTTGTTGTGCAGTATGGTTTGTTACAGCCTGGTATACAGTACCTAGGTGTAAGACGTAATCGCCAGCGTCGTAGTTATGACCAACTTGCCAGTTCGGTGTGTAGTTATCCATTGTGTCGAAGTCATAACCCGCTTGTTTTGCTAACTGTATAAACTTAGCGAGCTTAGGTAGGTTTTGCGTTGCCCCCATGCCACGCTTACCATCTTCAAATAGGAACTCGTGAGTTAAAACGATAACTTTATCGGCGTGTAAAGGTGTACCACATGGGAACTCTTGAGCTTTGGAGTTGATCGGGTTAATCGTTGTTGGTGCACAAGTGTTTAACGCGGAATCCACATATCCAAGAAATGCTTCTGCTTCTGTAAGGCTGTTTGCTGGCATTTCAATGCCCCAATTTTCAGGTGCCCAGTCCACATCCCAACCGTGAGTTTGATAGCCGTTATTCGCTAGGATATTTTGAACCTCGATAGCTGCTTTTACACTGTTGGATGGGTTGGATGTATCGCATACATATCCTGGTTCCCAAGGTTTCAGGTCATCAGACGTGGCACATAACCCATCTGCTTTGAAGTCTCTCGTCACGCGCCAACCGTTGGTGTAGGGCAGTCTAGCAAACTCTGTTGCCTTGTAGTTCGGGTAGCTTGTAATGTTCGGCAAATACTTTGCTAACACAGATAAGTTTTCCGTAAACATTGAGGCATCGTAAACAGGGTCTTGATACGAGTTAAGCTGGTGGTCCCCGGTCGCATTACACTCCGCAGCACTGTTCGGTCCAAACTCATCAACGCAATTATGAACCATATGATCGTAACTATGGTTCGCGACAATATGACCAGTGTCTAATGCGAGCTTTAAGGCTTCTAGCGAACGGTCTTCATTCTCATCACCAATTCCATCTAAATGCCAAGCATTAAAGTAAAACGTCGCTTTGATATCTTCCTGGTTAAGTACTTGAATAACGTCAATAGATGCATTGATTGGTCCATCATCAAACGTTAGATAAATGGTGCCTTTAGAGTCGGTTTGAGCAAATGAGTGCTGTGATAGTGCGGCACTTACAAGCGCTGCAATAGCCAATTTATTAAATTTCATTCTCTATTCCTTTTAAGAAATTAATAACGACGTTGTCAGTAGTAAAATATTGATAATTTGAAACTTAATGTGATGTCTTAAATTATTTTATGACTTTTATCCTAGACCTAAATAATTACAAAAAAATAGGTGGTATTTTCTAAATTGGGATTGTGTTCACGAATAATGCAACCGGTTGCGCTTTTTTGTCTTGGTTGTTTTTGCTACAGTTTTTACAGGTTGAAATTTACACAACGGGAGTAAGGCTATGAAAAAGATCCTTTTATGCTGTAGCGCAGGGATGTCAACCAGTATGCTTGTTAAGAAAATGGAGCAAGCTGCTGAAAATAAAGGAATTGAGTGCAAGATTGATGCAATGTCAGTGAATGCGTTTGAAGATGTAATTAAAGAGTACGATGTTTGTCTTCTCGGGCCTCAAGTACGTTTTCAGCTAGAAGAGCTAAGAAAAACGGCGCAAGAGCATGGTAAAAACATTGATGCTATTTCTCCTCAGCATTATGGAATGATGAAGGGAGAAGAAGTACTAGAGCAAGCATTAGAATTAATTAACTAAACTATAGTTTTAAATTAAAAAGATAACTGTACATCAAATATAAATATTTGATGCGGGATTCTTTTGCCTAAAATAAGGATGGATTCTATGAAGCTTTATGACGCAATTATAGGCGCAGTCGAAAAGCATATAGCCCCTATAGCAGCTAAAGTGGGGAATCAGCCCCATGTTCGCGCAATGAGAGACGGTTTTATTGTCGCAATGCCGTTTATTATTGTCGGTAGTTTCATTTTGATTTTTGCATTCCCCCCATTTGCCGAAGATACAACCTTTACTTTTGGTCGAATTTGGCTCGATTTCGCCACTACACATTTTGATACCATAATGATGCCCTACAACATGTCGATGGGGATCATGACCATTTTTGTTTCGCTGGGCGTTGCTTATAGTTTAGCGAAGGCTTACAAGATGGATGGGATCACGAGTGCTGTATTGTCACTAATGTCTTTTTTACTCATTGCGGCCCCAGCTAAAGATGGCGCGTTGTCTATGTCTCACATGGGCGGAACCGGGATCTTCACCGCAGTGATGTGTGCATTTTTCTCGGTGGAGCTCTACCGTTTTATGAAAAAGCACAATATTACGATTCGCATGCCAGAGCAGGTGCCACCGGCGATTGCGCGATCATTTGAAGTATTGCTACCAGTCTTAGCGATATTCATTACCTTATATCCACTTAGCCTTTTCGTACAAACCCAGTACGACATGCTGATTCCAGATGCTGTTATGGCTATCTTTAAACCGCTAATTAGTGCGTCTAACTCATTGCCTGCCATTATTGGCGCTTTATTGCTTTGCCAGCTGCTTTGGTTTGCGGGTATTCATGGTGCTGCAATTGTTGTTGGACTGCTTTCTCCAATCTTTTTGACCAACATTGGTGCCAACATTGAAGCCTTTGTTGCAGGTGAACCGATTCCAAATGTATTTACTCAACCGTTCTGGGATTTTTACATCTTTATTGGCGGCTCTGGTGCAACACTTGCTCTTGTTATGCTGATGTCGTTTAGCCGTTCTGTTCACCTTAAGAGCATTGGTCGAATGAGTGCGGTGCCTGGCTTTTTCCAAATCAACGAACCAGTGATCTTCGGTAGCCCAGTTGTGATGAACCCGACCTTGTTTATCCCGTTCGTCTTCGCTCCAGTCATCAACGCTACGATTGCGTATTTTGCTGTGCATGTCGGCTTTGTGGGTATGGGTGTCGCTACAACACCTTGGACAACACCGGCACTGATAGGTGCTTCGTGGGGTAGCGGTTGGACCTTTGCGCCAGTATTGCTCGTCATTGGTTTATTAATTCTTGATCTAATCATCTACTTCCCATTCTTCAAAATGTTTGAGAAGCAAATGTTGGAGCAAGAACTACCAACGACGAAGGAAGCTAAAGGTGACACGCAGCCGTCAGGCGAAGGCGTTACTGCTTAACTGTGCTTAATGGGCCGCAATTACCGCGGCCCGATTTTCGGAGAGAAAATGATGGAACAAGAATTGGTTGTAATGGAGATCATTTGCAATGCTGGTGAAGCCAGAAGTTTAAGCTACGAGGCATTGCGTTTATCTCGAGAACAAGATTTTGAAGCGGCTGATGAGAAGCTCTCTCAAGCAAGAGAGTGCATTAATAAAGCCCACTTAATACAGACTCAGCTTATTGAAGAAGATCAGGGAGAAGGGAAAGTCCCGATGACGTTAGTGATGGTGCATGCTCAAGATCACCTAATGACTACGATTTTGGCTCAAGAGATGGCTGTAGAAATCGTCGCACTGAACAAAAAAATCTCGAACAAATAAAGGGGGATGAAAATGTCTAGAGAGGCGATCAAACTTGCCATTATTGGCGGTGGTAGTAGCTATACCCCGGAATTGGTTGAAGGGGTTATTAAGCGCTTAGAATATTTACCCGTTAAGAAGATTCATTTTGTGGACATTGAGTCAGGAGCTGAGAAGCTTGAGATCATCAAAGGATTGGCTCAGCGAATGGTCGATAAAGCCGGCGCAAAAATTGAGATAAAAGCCGGTTTCGATCGCCGTGCTGCGATAAAAGATGCAGATTTTGTGATGACGCAGTTTCGTGTTGGTGGCCTTGCTGCACGCGCTAACGATGAGCGAATCCCAATCAAGTACGACGTCATCGGCCAAGAAACAACGGGCCCTGGTGGTTTTGCTAAAGCACTGCGAACCATTCCGGTCATTCTTGATATCTGTAAAGACATTGAAGAGTTGGCTCCAAACGCATGGATGCTCAATTTCACCAACCCAGCGGGTTTAGTTTCCGAAGCGGTCAGTAAGTACACCAAAGTAAAGAGTATTGGTTTATGCAATGTGCCCGTTTCAATGGAAATGATGATTGCAGAAATGATGGAGTGCGAGCCAAAAGAGCTACAACTTGAGTTTGCTGGGTTAAACCATCTCGTGTGGGTACACAAAGCATGGCTCAATGGGGAAGATATTACTCAAACGGTATTAGAGAAAGTCGGTGATGGTGCCAACTTCAGTATGAAGAATATCTGGGAAGAACCGTGGGATCCGGCATTTCTAAAAGCACTGGGGGCGATACCATGTCCTTATCATCGCTACTTCTATCAAACTGATGCCATGCTTGCTGAAGAGAAACAAAGTGCCGATGAAAAAGGCACTCGTGCTGAGCAGGTAATGGAAACAGAAAATGCGCTATTTAAGCTCTATCAAGATCCTACCCTCGATCATAAGCCGAAAGAGTTAGAGGAGCGGGGTGGTGCTTATTATTCTGATGCATCACTGAACCTAGTTGATTCAATTTATAACAATCGTAATAGTATTCATGTTGTTAACGTTTTAAATAATGGAGCGATCAACGGCCTACCTGACGATGCTGTGATTGAATGTAGTGCCGTGATTGGTAGCTGGGGGGCGAAACCTCTTGCGGTTGGCGAGTTGTCAAACAATATCAAAGGATTACTCCATCAAGTTAAAGCGTATGAGCAGCTAACAATAGAAGCTGCTGTCGAAGGTAATTATGACAAGGCGCTTATGGCATTAACCAATAACCCATTGGTGCCTGACATTGGCCGCGCCAAGTCAATCCTGGATGATATCCTAGCGGTGAACGCTCCGTATTTACCTCAATTTAAACTAACGACGTTGTAAGACTAAGGAAGGGCGCCGATGAAAGTCATTTTTAATGCTGATGATTTTGGTTTAACGAGAGGTGTAAATAGCGGCATCGTTAAAGCTCATCAGCAAGGTGTGGTTCATTCAACCACCATGATGGTGGGTATGGATGCTGAGCAACATGCCTTAGAACTAGCTCGCCATAATCCAGACTTGAAAATTGGCGTTCATCTTAGGTTTACAGCAGGTGTGCCTATAACGAAGCATCCTAACTTGACCAACGGCCGAGCGCACTTTATCAACTATGACGAACTTTGGAGTAAGCAGGACTTCGAAACTCAGGTCATTTATGATGAAGCAAAAGCTCAGGTGGAACATTTTTTATCGCTTGGGTTAGAGCTAAGCCACTTAGATAGCCATCATCACGCGCATACTCACCCTCAAATTTTGCCCGTTATTAAAGAAGTAGCGAATGAATACAGAGTGCCACTGCGGGGCACTGGCTTGTGTCAAGAATCGATGACAATCAGGTATATCTTTACTGATGAGTTTTATGATCAAAAAGTGAGCTTGGATGGCTTAATGGCACATCTATTGAGCTTAAAAGCTGACTATGACTTGGTTGAGGTGATGTGCCACCCGGCAGAGGCCGATCAGGCGCTTATCTTAAAGAGTGGCTATGCGCTTCAGCGAGAGCTAGAGTTACAAGTTCTTACCTCTCCCATTTTAAAAGAACAGTTAGCTCATCATGGCATAACTGTCACGGATTACTCTGAGCTTGTTTCTACCAATCAAATGGTCGGTGTATGATTAAAGGCTGCCAGCTTCGCCCCCTATAGCACCTTACGAATTGCTGGCAGCCGTTCTACACAAACGAATATTTAATAACAATTGCAGTTGGACCCAATAGCATTATGGCAAGGATTAAAGATGTAGCCGAACTCGCCGGTGTAAATCGCTCTACCGTTTCTCGAATTATTAATGGAGAGGGGAAATTTCGCGAGGAAACTCGAAAAAAAGTAGAGCAAGCTATGGCGCAATTGAATTATCGTCCTAGTGCAATTGCTCGTTCACTCGCAACCTCATCCAGTAATATGGTTGGGTTATTGGTGACTTACTATACGGGGGGCTTCTTTGGCGAGATGATGGAGCAGGTTCAGACCGAGCTGGATATTCATAAGAAGTTTTTGATTACAGCTCAAGGCCATCATTCTGCACAAGGTGAAAAAGAGGCAATTCAGCGTTTTAATGATTTACGTTGTGACGGCTATGTACTTCATAGTCGTTATTTGTCAGATGATGACTTACGTGAATTAGCTAAACAGCCAACACCTTTCGTTCTTCTGGATCGCTACGTGGAAGGAATAGAAGAGCGTTGTGTTACCTTTAACCATCATCATGCAAGCCGTATTGCCGTTGAGCACCTTTTAGCTGGTGGTCATCGAAAGATTGCTTGTATTGCCGGTCCATCCCAACGTCATAACAGTGTATTGAGAAAGCTTGGGTATATTGATGCAATGAAGGATGCTGGTATAGATATTGATGAAAGCTGGTGTGAAGAAGGGAATTATGGTCGGCAAAGTGGTTATGATGCAATGGCTGCAATTTTACAACGACACCCTGATGTGACGGCTGTCTTTTCGTGCAGTGAAGAAATGACGGTTGGCGCAATGCAGTACTTACACGAGCACAGTATTTCTGTACCAGAGCAAATCTCATTAACTAGCTTTGACAGTGTTGATCTTTGTGAAAGTCTTTACCCTACAGTATCAGCAGTGCACTTTCCTATCAGTGACATGGCCCGTGTAGCGGTACAAACGTTAATGGGGCTAGTCAAAGATCAAGAAGTAATAGACAAGCCAGTGTTCGAGGCCAAGCTTAAAATACGCAAAGCAGATCGCTCCTTAAAGTAGCTTACTTCTATCTAATTAAGTGAGTCGCTTAGAAATAACGGTTTGATGTTTTGATAGTTACTGATGAATTTATTCACAAAATTTACTAGTATTCTAACTCTCTTAAGAAATATAAATCAGTAGTGAATAAGTGGCAGCCATTAAACTAACGGTCGATCGTATTCAACCCGGATTACATATCCGTCTTCCGCTAAAGTGGAACGATCACCCCTTTCTACTCAATAGCTTTAAGATTAAAGACCAAGAGCAAGTCGAGATGATCCGCCACCTCGGCGTAAAGTTCGTTTACTTTAATCCAGAGCAAAGCGATGCCGTTCCACTCCCTGTTGATCAAAGACAAGCTGACAGAGTAACAAATGAAGCGTCGTTAGATCATGAAACTCAAAAAATGTGGCAAGAAAAACAGAACCGCATAGAAAAGTTAAGTGCATACCGTCGACGCGTGATTCAGTGTGAAAAAGAGTTTGAGCGCTCTCTGGCACGTATGCGTTCAGTCATGACTAAAATCCGTAACCGTCCGACAGCAGCAGTTGATGAAGCAAAGCTTCTTATTGAAGATATCGTCGAGAAGTTAATGTGCGATGATAATGTTACGTTACATCTGATGAACGGAAAAAATGAGTTTGAAGATATTTATTTCCACTCATTGAACGTGGCTGTTATCTCGATGATGATTGGCCGTGCTAAAGGGTACTCAGCAGCACAGTTGAAAGAGCTTTCCTTCTCCGCACTATTCCATGATATCGGGAAAATAAAAATCCCGACTGCAATATTAAGAAAGCAACTACCTCTAACAGAGCCAGAAACCAACTACTTAAAGTTGCACACTAAATATGGCGTCGATCTTGCGAGTCAAATCGAGGCTTTTCCCGAAGTCGCGAGAATTGTGATCGCGCAGCACCATGAGCTAAGAGATGGGTCTGGTTATCCTAAAGGCCTGAAAGGAGATGAGATCAACGAGTTTGCTCAAATTATTGCTGTAGCCAATGCGTTTGATAACTTGTGTCATACACCGATAGTCTCAGATCAAAAGATTCCTTATACCGCACTCTCTCATTTATATAAGAACTGTAAACACCTATATAAAGAAGAGAACCTGAACATCCTAATTAAGTTTATGGGCGTGTTTCCTCCGGGTACCGTAGTTCAGCTTTCTAATAATATGGTCGGCCTGGTTATCTCAGTGAATGCATCGCATTTATTATTCCCGAATGTCTTGGTTTACGATCCATCAGTACCAAGGACGCAAGCGCCAATCATTGATCTTGCCTCAAAAGATATAAAGATAGTTAACGCGATTCATCCGTCAAAATTACCGGATAAAGTAAAAGAGTATCTAAATCCGCGTTCGCGTATTTCTTATTTCTTTGATAGTGATGAGTAGTTATCCACAGCTTTTTGTGGGTAAATTGTATAAATCCTGAGTGTTATTTCTGGGTAATTTTAGGGTTGGATGGAAAGTATCCATTTGGCATGTTTTTTTAGAAAAAATGCATTTTTAGTATTGCCAAAGAAAATCTTCTCCCTATAATGCGCATCCATCGACACGGCAGACGCCACAAGGCTTTAGCAGGGTCGAAGAGGTAAAAAGCTTCTACAAAAAATTAGTTTAAAAAAGTGTTTGACACTAACAACTAAATCGCTAGAATGCACCTCCGCTTTGAGAGAAAAACTTCTCGCAAAGCAAGCTCTTTAACAATATAGACCTATCAATCTGTGTGGGCACTCGTTGATGATAATCCAATTCGATACTTCGGTATCAAATTAGGTTTCAATGAAACGAAGTGACCATTCGAATTGGGAAGCAGCCTTGAGCTGTTTTGTTTTACTTTTTCAAAAGTAAAAACCAATAAGAGCACAGTCAATTCAAACATTACTTCTGCTATTTATTAGCGAAAGGAATGTTCAGTATTCATTGAGCCGAACAAAAT
>NZ_JAWOVT010000013.1:0-166566 GCF_033340055.1 Vibrio sp. 1580 | reverse complement strand
TTATCTTGAGTGCGTCACCTTGAATCGTGACACTAGGAACTTCAAACTGGTTTTCGTATCCATCGCCGCCATCAAGAGTATCCACCGTTAATATAGCATCGGGATTCAACCGCTCAGGAGCCTGAGTCTCAGAAGTTGGGTTCTCTCTTTCTTGCACTGCTGGCCTAGTAACATAGCCATTAGAAACGAGTTGCTCAGGTAAAACAGCGCGAATATAGGCAACAAAACTTAACCCACCAGAAGACTCACTAAAATCTCGAACGCTCTGATTAAAAGTGGATTCAATACCGTTTTGAGATGCAATTAAAAGATCATTCGAACTCGATTCATCCTCACTTGTTGTATCTTCATTAAATGCAATATCGAGAATGTCAGTATTAAGAACAACCACCTCTACTTCTGGAACTAATTGTTCGTTGGGCAACATTTGGATCCAAGAACCGTCACTTAAAACCGCCCAAAGAACATTACCGATTTGAATGTAGAGTATTGGCTGCATAATTCGCCCCATATGAAACAACGAACTTTAAGTATGGTCGACGAATATGACTGTTCAAATGAAACTAGAAAAAACATGGCCCTAAATGGCTCTAATGAGATATTGAACCAAAAACATACCTCATGTATGCGAGAAAGAGCCATTGGGGTAAACTACTTCTGGCGTAATCCATCCACTGGAAATTGATTGAAATTCCCCTTGCTACAATCGGGCTCATATCCAAATGGAGCAGGGAAAGGAATCGTATCGCAGCTTGTTGAAACGGAAGATTCAAACTTTACTCTCTTTCCTATCATGATAGGAAATAACCATGTGGCATTATTTCTTAAATCAAACTCCTCTTTAGGGTCATCAATCAAATTGTATATTTCAGGGATCTGTAATGGGCGCCCTTTCTCCGGCATGATATCTTGATCAATAAAGTGCATCTTGTAATTTTCCCACTTATAAGCGTAGGTTTCAGATCCATTGTTAACGATGAAACCATCTCGATTAGACTTTTCACTATCTCCCTTTAAAAAGGCCCACTGATCAATACTATCTATTGTTCTATCGCTTGGTAATTTGTATCCACCGACATGAGAAAGTGAGGCAAATAGATCCACAACATGGATAATTTCATCACTCACTCTACCCGGTTTGATGTGGTTAGGCCAAGAGGCAATAAATGGTGTTCGGAGAGACCCTTCAAGAGCCGTAAAGTACGCACCACGCCATGGCCCGCTAGAGCCTTGGTATGGCATATGCCACTCTGGACCGTTGTCAGAAAACCAAATCACTAGTGTATTGTCTTTAATTCCTGCTTTTTCTATTGCACCAATAACTTGCCCAGCTCGAAAATCTATCTCAGCTAACACATCTGAGTAATTTCCTTTGCCTGTTTTACCAATAAAATCAGGATGAGGTAGCGTCGGTAAATGTGGTTGAGTAAAAGTAATTACAGAGAAAAATGGCTTATTCTCTTTCACATTTCGATTTATAAAATCTGTGGCATGTTCAACTAGCTCACTGTCAATCGTTCTACGTGAGTCCAAATTATATTCTTTGACCCCTTTAGGGTCCTGCCCTGCTCTAGCTGAAAGGATTTGAGGTTTAGGTAATATAGCTTTATAACCGGGTTGAGAGCTATATTCTGACTCATCCGTCGTATTTGCAATGCCATACCATTCATCAAAGCCTTGATCCGTTGGAAAGCGCCCTTTTTGGTCTCCCAAATGCCATTTCCCGTAAAGGCTCGTGTTATATCCTTGTTCCTTAAACTTCTCTGCAATGGTTATTTCCCAGTTCACCATACCGTAAGGCACTCCCCAAACAACCTTATCTGTCCCAGATCTAAGCGCTCGCCTCCCCGTCATGAATGAGGAGCGAGTTGGCGTGCATTGCGGTTCCACATTAAAATTAGTAAGGCGTACACCTTCTCTAGCAAGTTGATCTAAGTTTTTAGTTTCAACACCTCTGGTACTCCCATAGGAACTTAGTTCCCCCCACCCAAGGTTATCAACCAACATTACCACGACATTTGGTGTCTCTTCCGCAACCACTTCTAACGGGATACATAGAAACAGGATAGTTGCTATTTTATTTTTCATAGTGTCGCCTTTCATTGAAATTCAATCCTGTAAGTGCGTCTTATCACACTTAAAACACACTAAAGTCTAGTCCATGTTAGTTAACATTTTTGAAAAACAGGGATTACTTGGAAGCAACAAAAAACCTCTACTATATTCAACTGACTACATTGTCTCATTTGGTGTCATCTCACTCGACTTCGCCATGATGAACACAATTAGTAACGTTATATAACGATAATGGATTCATTTATCGCGGAGGATTTTCATGCGAAACTCGATTAAAAAGGTAATGGCATTGGTCGGTACATTAGCTGCGTCCACAGCCTTTGCTGCCGATAAGCCCAACATCCTTGTGTTCTGGGGTGACGATGTAGGTGTATACAACATTAGTGCGTATCACAATGGTATGATGGGAGGGAAGACTCCTAACATTGATAAAATCGCCAATGAAGGTGCCATTTTCACAGACGCTTACGCACAACAGAGTTGTACTGCCGGACGAGCCTCATTTATTCTGGGCCAACATCCGTTTCGTACCGGTCTATTGACTATTGGTATGCCCGGCGCAAAAGAGGGTATTCAATCGAAAGATCCTACTATCGCAGAGTTACTTAAAAATCACGGCTATGTGTCTGGTCAGTTTGGTAAAAACCACCTTGGTGATCAAGATGAGCACCTACCAACTAACCATGGGTTTGATGAGTTCTTTGGTAACCTATACCATTTAAACGCGGAAGAAGAGCCTGAGTCTGAGTTTTATCCAAAAGATCCAGAGTTTCGTAAAAAATTCGGACCTCGAGGCGTGTTGAAGGCGACTGCGGATGGCAAAATCGAGGACACAGGTCCCCTTACTCGTAAGCGTATGGAAAACGTAGACCGAGAGTTCATGGATGCTAGCTTGGCATTTATGGAAAAAGCAGTAAAAGAAGACAAACCATTCTTTATTTGGCATAACTCAACCCGTATGCACGTCTGGACACATTTGAGTGAAGAATATCAAGGGAAGTCAGGTTACGGCTTATACGCCGATGGCATGATGGACCTAGATGATCAAGTAGGTGTCATGCTTGATAAACTTGAAGAGCTAGGCGTAGCAGATAACACCATTGTTGTTTTTAGTACTGATAATGGCGCTGAGAAATTTACCTGGCCAGATGGTGGTACTACACCGTTCAAGGGCGAAAAAGGTACGACTTGGGAAGGCGGATTCCGCGTTCCGATGATGGTACGCTGGCCTGGAAACATTAAACCAGGAACGGTTATCAACGATATCTTTTCACAAGAAGACTGGATGCCAACTCTACTAGCAGCTGTGGGCGAACCTGATGTGAAAGAAAAACTATTGAAGGGTCATAAAGCAGCGGGCAAAACCTTTAAAGCACATTTAGATGGCTACAACCAACTTGATCTGCTGACTGGTAAAGCTGATGAAGGCGCACGCAAAGAAATCTTTTACTTCGATGCTGGTGGTAATTTAAACGCCGTTCGTTATAAAGACTGGAAGATCCACTTCAGTATTATGGAGGGTGCCATTAATGAGGCATACCGCAAAACACCTAGTTGGCCTTTGATTGTAAACCTTCGTATGGATCCATTTGAGGTCGGTCCAGATGCAGCACTTTACGTCAGACATTTTTACGCTGATCAAATGTGGATGTTCGTTCCTGCTCAAGCTATCGTGCGTAAGTTCCTAGAGACATTTAAGGAGTTCCCTGCAACGAAAGGTAGCTCGTTAAGTATTGAAAAAGTGGTAGAAACAATGACACAGCAACCTAGAAACTAGACCCTAGGTATCGAAGCTACTGTGGAATTAACTAAGGCCTCAATTGTGAGGCCTTTTATTTCGTTGCAATTGTTTGGTTGCAGCAATTTATGGTCAAACAAAGATTATCATTTAGTGCTCTCTTTAAACACTTGATTCCAATCTTGTTTCATATCGACAAATAGCCAACCTTGCTCTTCACCTACTTTAAACGATTTATCTAACTTACCAACATGAGAATCTTTATCATACGCCCATTCGCGCTTGTCATCCGTGTGATGGATAATCGCAGAAAATCTTGGACCTGAACCTGCTTTCGTCCACTCTAACATCTGTAAATCACCATCAGAATTACCAAACGCCATGACCGGACGTTTGCCAATGAAGTTTTGGATCGTCACAGGCTTTACTGCTTTGTCATTGACAAAGTCTATTTCCGGCATACGTTGGATGGTAGGTTTTCCATCAACACTTTGATATTCCGCCTTTAACGTCGTTCCCACGATGTTTTGCGTTGGAATGCCGTATACTTCCGGCGCCCAAACGCGCATAAATTCAATTCCGCCTCCAGAAACGATGTAGGTCTGATAGTCGTTAGCTCTTAAATAGTCGAGCAGTTCGAGCATAGGTTGATAGACCATTTCAGTGTATGGTCTACCCGTTGTTGGATGGACAGCCGTTTTCAACCATTCCTTAACTTCTTGATGAAACTGTTCAGTAGACATTCCAGAATGGGTTGCCATAACAAGCTTCATTACACCTTCGAGTCCTTGTTTACCAATCCCCTCCATGTCACCTTTTAATGCGGAAGCAAAGGGTTCGGTTGTCTTCCAATCAGGATGCTCAGAGGCCATTTCTTTTACTCTATCGATCGCAAAAAACAACTGTAGATAAACAGGCTTTTCTGCCCAAAGTGTTCCATCATTATCAAACGTCGCGATTCGTTGGCTTTCAGGAACATAGGAATCCGAACCTTGGGTCGTTGTTTTCGTAACAAACGCCATAATAGCTTGCTTAGCGTCAGTGTTGTTCCATGACGGAAGTGGATCTTGCATATCAGCAGCAACAGCGTAACTAGACAGAGCAAAACCTGTTGCTAAGACAATCGTCTTTAACTTTATAGCCATCTTAATTCCTTATATTGAGGTGCTAGGTGCGAATCCAATCAAAAGTATAGTTCAATTGAAACAGGCGCATATTGAACTGACATATCCAACGGCCACCAAAGAGTGACACCGTCACTAAATTGGTTCACTATTTTATTGAAATAGGAACATGGAATTTACCGATTAGAGTTTAAATTCATTGGCTTCAACTGATGTAGAGGCACTTTTACGTCCCTTTTTCTGATTGAGCTCTTCAATAACATAGTCGGGAGCGACCTTCGTTAGCTCTGTTAAACAGTCATCCGTTTTAGGGTTGCCGTATCTGACATAGATGTCACACACGGCATACAATTGTTCTGGAGCACCGGATATCAAATACGCTTGCTCAAAAGCGTTGACAGACTTCTTCAAGTCTAACTCTTCTTGCAGAACACCATTTAAATACCAAAAGTAACTGTTCGTCTTTGCCATCGTCGCAGCTTTGTCTATTTCAAACGCCGCTTCTTTCTTTTTGTCTAATCTAACCAAAGCGAGAGATTTAGAATAATGCAGCGAGGCATCTTCTGAATTTAGCTTGATGCCCTCGTCAAGCACGTTGATAGCTTTTTGGTCTAGCTGTTGCGCTCGGAAGTTGTCTGCATAGCTTAACCAAACTTGAGGGTTGTTTGGCTCAAGCTTAGTTAACTCTGGGTATATCAGCGCCGCTTTATCCCAATCACGATGCCAACGGTAAACGTCTGCAAGTAATAACTTGGAAACATTATCGTTCTTACTGGACAAGTGTGCTGTCAGCTCTGAAACAGGCCCTTCAAGTGACTGCTGTTGCTCTGAACTCAAATTGGCGTAATCTCGAACGAGGTTAATCGCTGCTGTAATTCGCACCATGGCGGCGTCATCACTCAATAATGGTGAAATCAAACGCCAACGGTGCTCAATCATATATGGTTGTGCTCCCACGATCGCAGCTTCGCGAATACCTGCATCTTCATCCTGCAACCCACGCGCAACTGCAACCAATGCATTTTGGCTTGGATAGTTGGCTAACTCACGTAAAGCATCAATACGTTTTTCTGAAGACAACTTTTTATTTTGCGCATCATAAGACAGCTTTTCGACTCGTTGCGCCGGTGTCATTTGAGCTTCTTGTGGAGTGACAACCGTTGTCGGCGATACCTGGTCTGGGTCTAGCAATGTTGTTTCTTGTGCCACTGCTGTTTGACTCGCAGCAATGCCGATCGAGATCACGAGTAATGATTTAGAGAGCAGCTTAATTTTTTGCATTCAATAACCTATATTCTTTCATTTCCGGGCCTGTAGCAGGCGTAGTGACTATCTTAAAACTTCGTTTCAAACACAGTCTGTGTTTGAGTAGCTTGCTGGTGTAGAATCTGGTCACTGTATTTACCGTGAACCACTGGGTTACCTGTCGCTCGTAAGATGTACGCCATCGACTGATCAACATGGGTAAAAAACTTCTTCCAACCCGCGCAGAGATAATTAAGACCAGGCTCACCTTGCCTAGTACGGATAAAACGGTTTTTGGGACATTCTCCAAAACATGCAAATTGATAATCACATTGAAGGCACTGTTGGGGCAGCGTACGACTTTTAGCAAACCCAAATTTCTGCTGCTCAGAGCTATAAGCGAGCGTATCGAGCTTTTCGTGATGAATGTTTCCAACCTTATATTCTGGGTACACGTAATGATCACACGCAAACACATCACCATTAGGCTCCATTGCTAAGCCCTTCCCGCAGATTTCACCTAACGTACACAGTGGGTTTTTTCTGCCCATCCAGGTTTCGATACTGGCTTCAAAGTACTGCACAAACACGTTGCCGATATCGTGTAAAACCCATTCATTGAAAATCGCGATCAGAAAATTTCCCCATGCTTCATCCGCAACGCAAAAAGGCTCAACAACGGCATCTTTATGACCTGGGATCAACCGTTTATCTCCTTGCTTTAGTTGCTCGTTTGGCTCCCAAGTTTGAGGGGCGGTTGTTCTGAATGTTTTCTGTTCAACTATTGGAATAAACTGCATTTGAGGGGAGCGTACTTCATCTCGCAAGAATCGGTACACTTCAAGTGGGTTACGGCTGGTCAAGTTGTTAACACAAGTGAGCGTAGCAAACTTTACTTCGTGCTTATGTAATAATTCAACCACATTCATAACTTGCCGGAATGTGCCTCTACCAGCTCGGTTTGTTCGGTAAGCGTTGTGCATCATTTCTGGGCCATCAATGCTTAAACCGACGAGAAAGTTGTTCGCCTTTAAAAACTCACACCATTCATCGTTAAGCAGTGTGCCATTAGTCTGGAGATCATTGGAGATCGTAATGCCATCGGGACGGTATTTATTCTGTAGCTCAACAATTGTCTTGAAATAATCCAAACCTAGCATTGTCGGCTCACCACCCTGCCAAGAGAAAATGATTTCAGGTGTATTCTGTCCCGCTATATATTGACGGATATAGGTCTCTAGCGTTTCCTCATCCATGACTGGTGAGCAGCCTGGCTTGTACTCAAGTAAATCTTGTTTGCTTAGGTAATAACAATAGGTGCAATCGATATTGCACACTGCACCGATAGGTTTCGCCATGACATGTAATCGCTTGGATGCTTTTCCATTGAACTGCGGACCTTGAGTTATGTGCATTCATCACCTTCTTAGTTGCTAGCCTGTGCCCAACGGCGTTAAGACTAATTATTAAGTTAATCGCCTAGTGTGATGATAATGTTCAATTATTCGTGGCGCTTGTTATAGTGTGTATAACTGTTTTTCATAGACTTGCCTGATAAAATTCTTTGATCATAAATGTTGATGGAGCTCCCCTATGAAGCATTCCAAAAGTAATACTCTTTACCTTGGTGCCGCTATTTCGATTTCGCTAATTATGACTGGATGTGCAACAACACAACCTAGCCCTCTTGCTCAAAAAATCGATCAAGATATGGTTCTTATTGAAGGCGGACAATTTACGATGGGCTCGGATAATCCATCAGCAAATAAATCCGAGCGCCCGGCCCGCACCGTTCGCGTGGAAGATTTCTATTTGGCAAAATTTGAGGTAACCCAAGAGTTATTCGAATCGGTTACAGGCTCTTCTCTGAGTTATTTTAGAAACCCAAATACGCCCGTGAATAACATTAGCTGGCAACAAGCCAATTATTTTATAAAGAAATTGAATGAAAAAACGGGAGAGCACTATCGTTTACCCACAGAAGCAGAATGGGAGTTTGCAGCGAAAGGGGGGAATCTAAGTCAAGGATTCACTTACGCGGGGTCTGATGATATTAACGACGTTGCCTGGTATGCCAGTAACTCAAACAATAAGGCACACAAGGTAGGTCAGAAAAAACCGAATGAGCTTGGCTTATACGATATGACGGGTAATGTTGGTGAGTTTGTTATTGATGCGTTTGATGAAGGCTATTACAAATCAGCACCAAGTGATAATCCGGTAAACGCAAAAGATGAAAAAGAAAGCCTTGCACACAAGTCTGTACGAGGTGGTAGCTTTGCCTATGATGCTGACGAATCCGAAAACTATCGTCGCGATTTTGCTAGCCAGTCAGTCATCATGTCCGACATGGGGCTGAGATTAGCGAAAGACGCTGATTAAACTAAGCAAGAAAAAAGTGGAGCGATAAAAGCTCCACTTTTGGTAATTAGCTCCTATTGACCCCGACAATAGAGGCTTTAAGCTGATCAATAGCTTGTTTAGGTGCATAGTGACTAAGCTCTTGTATGCACCTATCGAAAGCAAAAGCGACAGCACCTTTTTTATGATTTCTCGCTAGAACCTCGCATTGAGCATACAAGTGCTGTGGATTGCCACCGACTTCAAATGCTGTTTGCAACGCTTTACTGGCTTCTAGAACATCGCTTTTTTCTAGGGCTAGACCGTACACGTACCAATAATGAGCATTAGTTTCACCAATTTCTGCGGCGCGTCTAAGTAGCTTTTTCGCATCATCAGCTTTGCCTTGACGCAACAAAGAAAGACCTGCGCTGTATGGTAACGTGCTGGATTTAGGTTGAGCTTTCATCCCTTGTTGTAGCACCGTGAGCGCAGCTTCTTCTTTACCTAGGTGACGATACAAATCTGCTAGGTTAACGTAGCTATTTTCGAAATAGGGTTCGATGCTGATCGCTTGTTTATACAGCTCGGCCGCTTTGTCGATTTCACCTAAGCTGCGGTACACATTCGCCAAATTGGTTCTTCCGAAACCACGATCGGCATTAAACTCTTGAATTTCCATGTACTCTTCTAAAGGTGATTTAATGATATCTTTTTGTAAAGGGGTCATTTGTGCGTAGTTCGCTACCAGCACCGAGGCAGCTTCCGCTCTCACTGAAAGCACCGGGTCACCAAGCAATGGCTCTAGAATCCGCCACCGATCATGAAATTCATAACCAGACGAGCCTGAAATTGCCCCTAATCGAACCATTTCATTCTCATTCTTAACGGCCCTAGCCAAAGATACTGTTGTATTTTGGTCAGTGTTGCCCCCCATTCTCTCCAGGGCTGAGGCGCGAATAATGTCTTTTAAAGACGAATCCTGAGCAGAGTATGCCAACGCATTTGCTGCTCCTTGATGACCAATTGAATCCGCATAAAATGCGACAGCAAAATGTTGCTGATTACGATACTTCGAATTCGGGTACCATTCTGCTATCTGTTCATCGGCCCATTGATTGCTTTTATCTTCATGGCATGACATGCAAACATTGGGCGTTCCAATATGTTTGCTCAAATCCGGTCGTGGAATATGCCAACTGTGGTCTCTACGAGGATCGACTTGCATGTAAGTCGTTTCTGGCATGTGACAGGTCGTACATTGCGATGCTTCAGATCCAGCCTTATGAAAGGTATGCTTTTCAGGTGTATATTCAGATGCAATATGGCATTGCGAACATACTGCCTCTTCTGGGATCGTTAATTCTGCCGTGTGTGGATCATGGCAATTAGTGCACGTGACCCCCTTCTCCGCCATTTCAGATTGAAGAAACGAACCATAAACATAATCTTCGTCGTAAATCTGTCCATCATGATAGTAGAGTTCAGGTGTTATAAGACTTAAGCGATATTTATCAAAAAAGGAACCTTTAACATGATCACCTGTTTCATTTAACTGGGTTCGGCGACTATGGCATTGAGCGCATGTTTGCACTTGATTGGTTGCTTCAATTGATTTCGGCTGTAACGTACTATGGCCTTCCTCAAACACCCAGTCCGACACTGCTTTAGACAAGTTTCGATCAAAGCCATAATGGCTGTCATGCTCAAAAGAAGTGCCAGCATTTTTGTATTTCTTGGCCAGTTCTATGTGCTGACTAGCGGGACCATGGCATGCTTCGCATCCCACATTAATCTCTGACCATGAGCTGTTGTAAGTGTTTTTGTCAGCGTCGTAATTCTTCTTTAGGTTCGTTGAATGGCAATCAGCACACATGAAGTTCCAATTTTGCCCGGTATTGGTCCAATAGAATTCATCCGTTGTTGTCGTTTCTGGATAAAGATGAAACCAACGCTGTCCCCCTTCAACTTTAGCTCTTGTGTCCCAAGCAAAAGGAATAAGCTGCACGCGGCCATCTTCAAACTCGACCATGTACTGCTGTAATGGTTCCCAGCCAAATGTATAGCTGATCTTATAGTCATGCCATTGCCCGTCAGAGCCTTGAATGTTGACCCAATATTCGCCGCCTTTTTTAAAAAAACGATTAGGCATTCCTTTGTGTGTTACAACATGGTTATCAAAATTACCACGCACAGAGGTTGTACTTGCATGCTTCATGGCCATATCGTGATGTGACCCTTTCCAGGCCTCCACCTCGTTTTGGTGGCAATCTATACAAGCTTGTGTGCCAGCATATTCTGGATTTAAGCCTAAAGGAATATTTGGTTTCTCTGTTAATAACTCTTGAGAAAAAGCCATAAAACTGACAACAACGTTGACCAGCAATAAAATGCGAAACCGGCCTGCCCACTGACTCATAGATATCCTTATATTTATAATGTACAACCTAAATCAATATAGACACTAAATCACTGGTTATACAAATAATTACAAGCAATACATAACGACTTTAGTATTGCTTTAGGACCGTAAAACAAGCGAGCATCCTATTGCTTTTCATTTCCATCCCCTCTTCTACTACGCAATAAAAATAAGGCTCTTAAGTGATCTAAATCTACTTTACGAATCTCTACAAACTAATAGAACAATCCTATTTCTTCTTAATTAACAAATGGTTACAACCTAGCAATAACTTATGGTTATATCGAGTATAAGAGGATTTTTCTATATACATCATTAACTTATGCAGCAACTAAGCATAAGGCTCACTTGTGCTTATCTTTACTCTCAACAATCTGGAGTTTTTATGGCAAATCAATTGAGCAAAATCGCTGTGGGCGCAGGACTGTTAGCGGCGTCCAGTGCTGCTATGGCAGCCGACAAACCGAATATTCTGGCAATTTTTGGTGACGATATCGGCTACTGGAATATCAGCGCATACAACCAAGGTATGATGAGTTACAAAACGCCAAACATCGACCGTATCGCGAATGAAGGTGCGTTGTTCACAGATCACTACGGACAACAGTCTTGTACTGCTGGTCGCGCGGCCTTTATTACGGGTGAAGAGCCATTTCGTACGGGTTTGTTAACAATTGGTATGCCAGGCTCTGACCACGGCATACCTGATTGGGCGCCAACCATTGCAGATCTGTTAAAAGAACAAGGTTACATGACGGGTCAATTTGGTAAAAACCACTTAGGTGACCAAGATAAGCACTTACCGACCAAACACGGCTTTGACGAATTCTTCGGTAACTTATATCACCTAAACGCAGAAGAAGAACCTGAAACTTATTACTACCCTAAAGACCCAGAGTTTCGTAAAAACTATGGCCCTCGTGGTGTCATTAAGTCTTATGCCGACGGTAAGATTGAAGACACTGGCCCGATGACACGAAAACGTATGGAGCACGCAGATGAAGAGTTCCTAGAGAGCTCTTTGGCATTTATGGAAAAAGCAGTTAAGGCGGATAAACCCTTCTTTATTTGGCATAACGCCACTCGTATGCACGTTTGGACTCGCTTGCAGGAAAAATACCAAGGTAAATCAGGCGTAAGCATTTATGCCGATGGTATGCTGGAACACGATGATCATGTAGGTGTTTTACTCGACAAGCTGGATGAGCTAGGTGTTGCAGACAACACTATCGTTATCTACTCAACGGACAACGGCGCAGAAACCATGACTTGGCCAGATGGTGGCGCAACACCATTCCATGGTGAAAAAGGTACAACTTGGGAAGGCGGTATGCGTGTTCCTCAACTGGTTCGTTGGCCAGGCGTAATTAAGCCAGGAACCAAGATCAATGAAATGATGGCACACCAAGACTGGTTGCCTACATTATTGGCAGCTGCTGGCGTACCTGATGTAAAAGAAAAACTGGCAGAAGGCTACAAAGCAAATGGCAAAGAGTGGCGTGTACATTTAGATGGTTATAACTTCATGCCATACTTTGAAGGTAAGGAAGAAAAAGGCCCTCGTGAGTCGCTGCTTTACTTTACGTCTAATGGTGAATTAAACGCTGTCCGCTGGAATGACTGGAAACTTCACTTTGCAACGCTTGAAGGGAACCTAAGTAACGCAGTTCGTTTTGCTCCGAACTGGCCTAAAATCATCCACCTACGCGCTGACCCATTCGAAAAAGGCCCAAGCGAATCACAAATGTACTTGCGTTGGATGGCTGACAACATGTGGCTATTTGTACCTGTACAAGACGTTGTGGGGGAGTTCTTTAAAACACTTCCAGAATACCCAATGCAACGTGGCACAGCGATGAACCCTGCTTCACTAAACTACAACTCTCTAAAAATGCAAGAGAAGCTGCAACAACTAGACAAAGTTGAACAAGAAATCAGCAAGTTTAAGTAAACTAAGTTAACGTTAGTTAATCAGTAACATAAGCCAGCAGACCATTCTGCTGGCTTATGTGTATCGCCACATAGGAACTTACTTCAATCGCCTGTTTAGCCTATACAAAGTGGGCATTGTGAGTACAAACTGAAAAACAAAAAAGGAGAGCTAACCTGCTCTCCTTTGTATTTTAACCGTGGATAAACTAAGCCACATTAACCGATTTAGCTAAACTGCTACTTTGGAAAAACTCATCATGCAATGCGCAAATCGCGTGCTGGTATTCCTTATCACCGACAACAAATTGAACATTTACATTTCTCAACGATGAGTGCAGTGCAACTGGCGTAACGCCATTATTCATCAATGCAAGTACACCTTTTGCCAACGTCTTGTTGGTATCAATTTGAGAACCAATGGCTGAGATAAGCGCGACCATACGGCCTTTAATCGAGGCATTCGGATAACGTTTCTCGGCTTTATACAATACTTTGTTTAAGCTATCAGAACTGCCACCTAGATAGTAAGTAATAGAGTTAGCGTTCATCTCTTTACCAACCAAACTTACACGAGCATCTGAGATGATTTCCATCAATTCGTAACTAACGTTATCGGCTTTTCCCACCATTGCTTGGTCAAACAAATGCAGTGCAAATACTTTTTCTTTACCTGCGATGATCTCGACTTTGTCTTCTTCTGGGCGGTAGCTTGAAGAGATCAAAGTACCTTCGTGTTCAGGTTCGAATGTATTTTTAATCTGTAGCTCAATACCACTTTCACGTAAACCCGCAGCGGCATTGGGGTGAATCGCTTCCATGCCAAGGTTGGCAAGTTGGTCTGCTACGTCATAGTTTGTACTACCAATTGGTAATACTTTTTCAGGGCCAACAACGCGTGGATCTGCTGAGCTCAAGTGGTACTCTTTGTGAATTACTGCTAAATCCGCTTTTGTTATTGCTGCAATTCGGCTAAATGTCATCTCACTATAACCTCGGTCATAAGTGTGCATTAGGCCCTCTTTACAGTAAGCATAACCTGTCACGATTGGCAGTTCTTTTGATACATCGATATCAGCAAACGCGTCACTGATCGACTCATCAAGGCTTCTTGGCGCTTGATTATCCCAACCAGACAGGTCAACGAACTTAGCGTTAATACCCATATTTTTTAGTTTTAGTGCTGTGTTGTAAGCACTATGTGCCTCACCGATAGACGAGAGAAACTCTCGAATTTGAGGCAAGTACTGGCGCAACGAAAATTGACCGTACTGACAGGTTTCTAAAATATTCGCGATACAGTTTTTCGCTTCAGCAATGCGGGAGCGAATGAATTTATCCGCACGGATACGATTCATTGGGTCAGCAAAAATATTTTCATTGGTCAGCAGCATACGGCTTTCAACGTACGCTAACGCTTCTTCCCATTTGTCGTCACGTTTCGCGATAAGCTGATAAACGCCTGGTTTATTGGTTTTTTTACACTCGAGCAGCGCATCGGTCATACCACCGTATGCAGATACGACAAAAATACGATTGTATGGTGTTTTGGGACGAAGAATAATATTGTCGAGAACAGCATCAAATGCTGTCATTGATGTACCGCCGATTTTTTCTACGGTAAATGTCATGATAAGCCTTTTTTGATTGGTAACTTTAAAAAGAAAAAAGAAGAGATAGTAAAGTGTGGGGTGGCAAAGCACCCCACCATCATCTTTTAGTCAACGAGAGGATAAACACCGTTTTCATCGTGCACTTCAGCGCCGGTAATCGGTGGGTTGAACACACACGCCATTACCATTTCTTTATTCTTATAAGCTCTCAAGTAGTGCTCATCGTGTTTGTCAAGGATGTATAATGTACCTGGTTTGATTGGGTACGTTTCTCCACCTACAACTTCAATCTCACCTTCACCACTCATACAAAACACCGATTCAAGGTGGTTTTGATAGTGAATATGAGTTTCTGTATCTTCATAAATCGTTGTGATGTGGAAAGAGAAACCCATGTTGTCGTCTTTCAACAACATGCGGACACTTTCCCAGTTATCTGAAACAACACGTCGTTCGCTGTTGCGGCATTCATCTAGAGTTCTGACGATCATAATTAAAATCCTTATTAAGATGCTTGTTTGAAATGTTTCGCAGCGATAGTCTCTACTGCATTTTCAAAGATGCTTAGTCCTTGATCTAGCTCTGATTCGCTAATGGTTAGTGGGCAGAAGAACTTCACAACTTCATCGTCTGGACCCGCTGTCTCTATCACCATTCCATTCTCGAAACAGTTTTTCGCAATTTCAGATGCCATGTCACCATTGATACATTCAATACCAACCATCATGCCGCGGCCTTTTTTCTGCACAAACATTTGTGGAAAGCGACGAACACAACGGTCAATAACAGCACTTACCTTGTCTGAACACTGCTTGATGTGTGTTTCAAAATCATCGTTTGCCCAGTAAATTTCTAGTGCTTTTGCAGCAGTAATAAAGGCGTGATTATTGCCACGGAACGTACCGTTATGCTCGCCTGGCTTCCACTGGTCAAGCTCAGGCTTAAGTAATACGACAGCCATCGGCAAACCGTAACCACCGATCGACTTCGATAGCGTCACGATATCCGGTTGGATACCAGACGGCTCGAAACTAAAGAAAGTACCGGTACGTCCACAACCTGCTTGAATGTCATCGACAATCACAAGAATGTCATTGGCTTTACAGATTTTGCTCAAACGTTGTAACCACTCGTTTGAAGCAGCATTTAAACCACCTTCACCCTGCACAGTTTCAAGAAGTACAGCGGCTGGTTTATCCATACCTGCAGAGTTATCATTTAGCATGGTTTCGAACAGCGCGAGACCATCTACGCCAGCGTAACCTTCAAATGGAATACGAGTGACGTTACTTAGACTAGAACCATTACCTTGTCTGTGATGCTGGTTACCCGTTGCAGCCAGTGCGCCAGCAGTACAACCATGGAAGCCGTTAGTAAACGCAACGACGCTGTCGCGGCCTTTTACTTTTTTAGCCAGCTTCAATGCCGCCTCAACAGCGTTAGTACCTGTTGGGCCCGTAAACTGAACCTTGTAATCCAAGTTTCTTGGTTTAAGGATGTAAGTATCCAACGCTTCCAGAAACGATGCTTTCGCTTCTGAGTGCATATCCAAACCGTGAGTAATACCGTCCATTTCAATGTACTCAAGCAACGCTTGTTTTAGTACTGGATTGTTATGGCCGTAATTTAGAGATCCCGCTCCAGCAAGGAAGTCTAAGTATCGTTCACCTTGTTCTGTTTCTAGCCAGCAGCCTTTCGCTTTACGAAAAACGACCGGGAAATTGTTTGAATATGAGCGTACGTTGGATTCCTGCTTTTTGAAAATATCCATGATGAGACCGTTTTTAATTCCTATTGTTTGAGGATTATTTGAGAGGAATGCGATACAAATATTCTGTATCGTGTTTGCCTTTAAAGTGGGCTTCTTCATCCAAAAATGTGCTTACTTGGCCAGAATTGCCGTTAATCGCATCTAACTTTTTGAACAGTGCCCAAGAGGCTTTATTATCTTCCGTGATGGTAGTTTCTACCGATTTAACACCGCCTAATTCCTCTCGGGTGAGAAGTTCTTTCAACATGCGGAATGCTAAACCATGACCTCTAAAGCGAGGTGAGACTGCAACTTGCCAGACAAATAAAACGTCTTGCTCGTCTGGTTTCTGATAACCGGAAATGAAACCTGCGATTTCGCCTTTTTGCTCAACCAAAATACTGGTTTTGCTGAAATGCGTAGACTGTAGGAAATTGCAATAAGATGAGTTCATGTCCAATGGAGGACAGTCTGCAATCAAGCTGTAAATGTCGTCACCATCAGAGATTTTAGGCTCACGAAAAATCCATTTTTTACTTGAGTCTTCTCCAATCTCTGGATAAAGGACCCAAGGTGCTGATGTGATCATGTGAAAATACATATCCTTTGAGGTCTAATTAAATTTCCTTTTTATTATGGGCATCCCTCGCGACTAAAAATCAAATAATCCGCCTTTTTATCGGTATTTTTGTGATATAGATCACAAAAATAAACCTATTAACCAAAAGTTAAAATAGTTCGAGGTCTAATTTATTAAATAGTCACCTAAATGCACAGTACAAAAAACAACCAGAATAAGACCATTTTCCATGCTGTTCATTTCTCAGAGAAAAATAGAAATCCAAAAAAAAGCGGCATGCTTTCGCATACCGCTTTTATCAATAATTTAACTGCTGATACTAGTTATTTTGATTTCTTAGAAACCGCCTTTGGACGAGGTTCATCCATCAAACCTTTTATCAAAGATACCGTTGCAACAAGCAAAACAATAGTAAATGGTAAACCAGTCGTCACCGCCATTGCTTGAGCAGCAGCTAGACCACCACCCAACATCAATGCAATCGCAACCAAACCTTCAAACGTACACCAGAACACGCGTTGTGGCGTTGGTGCATCGACCTTACCGCCCGCAGCAATAGTATCAATAACCAGTGATCCTGAGTCAGAAGAGGTAATGAAGAACACCACGACTAAGATAATGCCGACAAAAGATGTTATCTCAGCCAATGGCATAACATCTAACATGGCAAAAAGTTTTAAAGGCAGTTCTGCGTTAAACACCGCCTCATAGCCATCATTAACGTATTGGCTAATTGCGTTACCGCCAAAAGCCGTCATCCATAACACACAAACTGAAGATGGGATAAGAATAACGCAAATAATAAACTCACGAACCGAACGACCGCGAGACACACGTGCGATGAACATACCCACAAATGGTGACCAAGAAATCCACCACGCCCAGTAAAACGCCGTCCAGCCTTGAGAGTAATTCACATCCTCTCGTCCAAATGGCATAGATAAGGCAGGGATATTAGCCACATAGGAAACGATGTTCTCGAAGAAACCAGTTAAAATCGCAATCGTCGGGCCAACAACAATAACAAATAGCAATAGCAGTGCTGCAAGACCCATATTGATTTCAGATAAGATCTTCACGCCCTTATCGAGTCCAGCCACAACAGAGATTAAAGCGAGCGCAGTAATACCAATAATCAATATAACCTGCGTCGTATTGGTCATTGGGACATCAAACAGGAAGTTCAAACCCGTTGCGGCTTGAGATGCACCGTAGCCTAGCGATGTTGCTAAACCAAAAACCGTCGCTACCACTGCAAGAATATCGATAATATGACCAGTCCAACCCCATACACGCTCACCAAACAAAGGGTAAAAAATTGAGCGCATGGTGAGTGGCAAACCTTTGTTAAATGAAAAGATAGCCAGCCCAAGAGCCAAGAGCGCGTATATTGACCACGGATGAAGTGCCCAGTGGTAAATCGTCGCAGCCATCCCTAATGCCGAAGCTGCAGTTGCATCGCCCTCTGCACCACCTAGCGGTGCCCAGTCAGTACGTACACCATTCTCAACGCTCACGCCACCAATCGCAGAACTAAAATGGGACATCGGTTCTGATACACCGAAGAACACGAGACCAATGCCCATACCTGCAGCAAATAGCATTGCCAACCATCCGGCATAGGAGTAATCCGGTGTTGCTTCAGTACCACCGATTCGCACACGGCCCAATGGTGTGAAGATCAATCCGACACAGACAATGACAAAAATATTACCTGAAGCGAGAAAAAACCAGTCTAAATTGTGCAACAAACCCGCTCGTAGGTCTGCAAAAAACGGCTCTACCTGTTCTCGGAATAATAGTGTTATCACAACAAACATGACGATTGCTAAGCCAGAAATTGCAAAAACACGGTTGTGAATATCAAGGCCAAATGGGCCTACCTTTAGCGCAACGTTATCCTGACCAATTTGATAGTCAGTATCTATTGCGTTTACTTTTCCATCGGGGCGTTGAATGCCACCGTTATTATCGGTGCTCACGGATAATCTCCTTAAAAATACGTGACCAAGTTTAAATTACTTTCGTCGGAGTTCGAGTAATGAAACGTCTTCATCACTACCAAGCACATGTTCATAAAACATTGTTCTTATAAGCGGTTACTCAATCCGCCATCATAATCTTAAAGCCCCCTATCTCTCATTGCATTTTATTGTTTTCACCATAAATAACGCCTATTGCCAAACCGAAGATATTGGCATGTTTCGATTAAAGTGATACTGCAGTTGTGCTTGAAACAGCTCCGCAGTTGCTAACGCATCCGTCAGGGCATGGTGAGGTTGATAAGCAGGGAGGCCATATCTTTCACGAGCGTGCCCTAATCGTACAGAACCGGGTTTCTTGCCTTTCAACTTATTGATAAAACCTCTGCATTCACGGCGTTGTATCGCATACTCAATATCTAACGTATCAACGACAGGAAACTGTATCCCCTCTCCGATGCTATTTAGCAAGGCGTTATTAAAGAACTGCCTTTCAATGTTCTTATAGTGAACAAGTACCACTTTGCCTGACAACGCATCCAATATTTCACCCAAGATCTGAGACAGCTGCGGCGCGTTTTTTACCTCTGAGTCAGTGATACCGTGAATAATGACAGACTCGTGGTTTAACTCTCTGTTTGGGTTAACGACCCAATGAGCAGAGCCATTACATTGAACACGATCAATAGTAAACGGCACAAGTCCGATCGTGAGAATAACATCCTCTTCCGAGTTCAATCCTGTTGTCTCAAAGTCTACCGAGACAAATGGCACTTGTTCAATTGGTGTTTCCCCATTAACCATCGGTGTCGAATAATAGCGTTTGAGCCTCTCGTCTTTCGCTTCTTTAGCGAGTTGTTTGAACAACATTGACCACTCTGGCGTCTGGGATGTATCCAACAACGGTTGTTCTTTTTCTACATTTTTTGAGAACCACATTATTTGCTACTTCTCTGGTATCGAAACTTAATGAAGTTCTGAGCGTTACTTAGAATTTGAAATGCTGCTTTTAAGTTTCGACGTTCAAATTCAGACATGTTCTCCGGCTCAATATTGTTGTCTGGCTCTTCTCCATTTTCTATATCAAGGGCTTGGTGACGAATTCGAACCATGTAGATTAGCTCCATCGCATCCCTTAAATCCAAACCTCGACCTTTCGGTAAAATGCCAGCATCATTAATGTCATCTAAACGGTCGAAAGAGTTTTGCGATCGGGAACCGATTGCCAGAGAATGCACCCGTATTAAATCGGCCAACGGAGCCGTCCCCCTTCGCTTCAAGTTAATCGAGTTGCGATGACGACCATCTTTCTCCATCACAAAGTCTTTGAAAAAGCCCAGTGGAGGCGTCCTACGTATTGCGTTATACGCCATACAAGCAAGAAAGCGGTTATTTCTTTTCGCTCGTCTCACAATAAAGCTGCTTAATTGCTCCGCCCATTTCACTCGCCCATGCACACCGAGGAGATCAAAAAAGATATTACTATTTAACAATCTCTCAGGGGTTGGATTGTCTATCCAGTTTCCAAAGCATTCTTCCCATTCTGCACGAGTTTTTCGCCATTCTGGGTTGGTAGCCATAATGTCTCCAGTACAATAAGCATAGCCGCATACCGCTAAACCATCACAAACAAATTTAGCAAACTTTTCAAAGTACTCTCCGTGAATCTCAACGTCATAACTGTTATCGAGAATAAGCGCGTTATCTTGATCCGTTACAATTAGCTGCTCATCCCTCGCCATTGAACCCATTGCGACTAAACAATAAGGAATGGGCGCTGGGCCGAACTCTTGCTCAGCTAATTCAGCGAGGCGTTGTTTGAAACTACTGCCTATAACCGACATGGCTCGACCAATCATGTGCGCGTTGGCATCTTCATTGACCATTCTTACGAAACAGTCTTTTACTTGTTCAGAAACCTGCTTGAGATCCTCGACACTGGTTTGCTGAAAAATAGAGCTCACTAGCAATAGGCTGTTCTGAGATTCATAACGAACGATGTCCGTCATGCCAATAATTCCTATCGGCTTTTTATCTTTTAAAATTGGTAAATGATGCACGTTGTAACGCAACATGGTTAACATGGCCTCAAACACATAGGCGTTATAATCCAATGAAACCACGTCATAACTCATGACCTCACTCACTGGAATATTGGTATCAATACCCTGAGCTAGTACGCGAATGCAAAGATCGCGATCAGTCAATATTCCAAGCAGCTGTTCGTCATCTTCTTCTGTGAGCTCCTCTGTCGGGCGAATAATGAGCAGAGAGGTGACATTTTCCTCTGCCATTAGTATCGCAGCTTCCTGAATTGAAGCCGTTGCCTCCAGAGTTACTGGATCTCTTGCTAAGATTTTACGTGCCTTAGCGGTGGTAAAGTCATTGCTTTCGGAGCGGCTAGATATTGCGCTTCGCAAACGCGCGCTATCTTCCAGTTCCATGTAGTCCGCAAAGTTTTCAAACTCATCACAAAGTTCATTGAAGATGTTTTCCGGAATACAGTAAACGAGAGTGTCTTCTATCGCTTTGGCTGGCATCCGTACGCGGTTGTTCATCAACAACCCCATCTGACCAAACAGTCCACCAGCATCAATCCTGTTATAGAGTTCACCTTTACGTCGATAAATCTCTACCGCCCCACTTCTCACCATATACAAGTCGCGGATCGTATCTCCGAAGTTAAGGATTTTTGTTCCTTGCCGAAAGTATGCAACCTCGGCATTGAGAGCAATTTTTCTAAGCTGCTCTTCAGGTAGGTCATCAAAAGGTGGGTACTGGCTAATGAAATTGAGCACTTCTAACTGTTCGGCTTCCATTTTTTATTCCATACGTTGCCTAAACTACAGCGATAAATATCACCCTGAGTGAAATCAAGCAATAAATAAATCTAAGGATAACAGTACCTAACCGATTTCACAGGACCAAGCCTTAACCAAAAATTAGAGCTCTAACCTTTTTATATGTAGAGTTCTAAGCTATCACAGCTTATATCTATGCAAGCGAGTTGAGTTGAAATGTACAAAAAAATTCAAAATAAATTCAACCCTACGTCAGGGCAACGTTATGTCGAATAAAAACGCATCTCAAGCAATTGTTTTAAATATAAAAAATAAGAATTGAACATACCTTGCTCAACGAATTCTCTATGCACGGCAGAACTAGTTAACCAACCCCCTTTCGTTGAAAGTTGAACTAAAATTAATTAGAGTACAAATCGTTAAACAGTTATAAACACACGAAAAGGACAGATAACATGGATCCCATACTGGAAGTTAAGGGACTGTATAAAGTGTTTGGAGAAGACCCAGAGAGAGCCTTCTCGCTTATCGACAAAGGCGTCGATAAAGACGGTATTTTTGAACAGACAGGTTTAACAGTCGGCGTAAACGATGTATCTCTCACCATAAATGAAGGGGAAATTTTCGTAATCATGGGCCTTTCTGGCTCCGGGAAATCCACCCTTGTTCGACTTCTTAACCGGCTCATTGAGCCGACTAAAGGCAGTGTTTATCTCAAAGGAAGAGATATCGCCCACATCTCCGAAAATGAACTTCGAGAAGTTCGTCGTAACAATATCTCAATGGTGTTTCAAAGTTTCGCACTCATGCCACACATGACGGTGATTGAAAATGCCGCCTTTGGTTTAGAACTTGCCGGCATCGACGTTAATGAGCGTCAGAAAAGTGCCCTTTCCGCCTTAGAAAGAGTGGGTTTAGACCCTTATGCAGAATCTTTCCCTGACGAATTATCCGGTGGTATGAAACAGCGCGTTGGTTTAGCGAGAGCGTTAGCTTGTGATCCAGACATCCTATTAATGGACGAGGCGTTTTCCGCTTTAGACCCATTGATCCGTTCTGAGATGCAAGATGAGCTTATTCGTCTACAGAACGATGACAAACGCACAATTGTCTTCATTTCTCATGATTTGGATGAAGCAATGCGCATTGGCGACCGTATCGCCATCATGCAAAACGGTGAGGTTGTTCAGGTTGGTACACCTGATGAAATATTACACAGTCCAGCAAATGATTATGTCGAAGCCTTTTTCCGCGGCGTAAACATCGCAAGTGTCTTGACAGCAAAAGATATCGCGCGCAAGAAGCCAGCGGCTGTTTTTAAGAAATCGGAAAATGACGGTCCAGGCTCTGCGATGCAGATTCTGATGGATCACGACCGTGATTACGGTATTGTCGTCGATAAATCTAGCCGATATTCCGGCATCGTATCTCTTGATTCACTACGTTTGGCTCATAAAGAAAACCGTTCGTTAGCCAGTGCTCAATTACCGGATGAAGTTACTCTTCAGCCTGATCAGTCAATTAATGACATTTTGGGTCTGGTTGCTGGTGTTCCTTATGCCGTGCCTGTCGTAGATGAGCAAGGAACTTACTTTGGTGTCGTGACTAAATCACGTCTTCTACAAACACTAGATAAGGATTAACACGATGTCTTCAGAGCAAACTAACAATGATCCCTGGTCAAATACTGCTCCTGCGCAAGATGATCCTTGGTCGCAAGGTACAGAGGCCGCGCCAAGTAATGATTGGCTCAACTCAGAAACTTTAGAGCAAGCACCATTCGATATTATGAACCCATTCCAAGATGCGGTTTTACCCCTCGATAGCTGGGTAGAGTCCGGTTTGAACTGGCTGGTGGAACATGGTCGACCTGTTTTCCAAGCAATACGAGTTCCAATCGACTTTATTCTAACGTCGTTTGAAACTGCTTTGGTGTCTACACCTGCGCCTATAATGGTACTCATTTTATTTTTGCTAGCGTGGCAGTTTTCCAATGTAAAACTTGGTTTTTCTACTCTTGTATCCCTTGTTTTCATCGGCCTAATTGGTGCGTGGTCACAAGCGATGACAACGCTAGCACTGGTGTTAACCGCCGTTTTCTTCTGTTTGCTTATAGGGCTACCAATGGGGATATGGTTGGCAAGGAGCCAAACCGCTGCCAAATTTGTTAGGCCAATATTAGATGCAATGCAAACGACTCCCGCGTTCGTTTACCTTGTGCCAATTGTTATGTTGTTTGGTATTGGTAACGTTCCTGGCGTAGTAGTAACGATCATTTTCGCCCTGCCTCCCGTTGTGCGCCTGACTATTTTGGGTATTCAGCAAGTACCTGAAGAGCTTATCGAAGCTGGCCACTCTTTCGGGGCAAACAAAAAACAGATGCTTTATCGCATCCAGTTACCGTTGGCGTTACCAACCATCATGGCAGGTGTAAACCAAACCTTAATGCTGTCACTTTCTATGGTAGTGATTGCTTCAATGATTGCTGTTGGCGGCTTAGGCCAAATGGTACTTCGTGGTATTGGCCGACTTGATATGGGTCTTGCTGCCGTTGGTGGCTTAGGCATCGTTATTCTTGCGATTTTGTTAGACCGTATCACCCAGGTGTTAGGGGTTAATGCGGGAAACACTAAACTTCGCTGGTATCACACAGGTCCTGTTTCATACCTATTAAAACTGAAAACAAAGACGAACCAAGACGATCTAAAACTTAGGAGAAACATCAATGAATAATTCATGGAAGAAAGCGCTCTCTGTTGGAGCTCTAAGTACTATCGCATTTTCAACTTATGGTGTGGCAAGTGAACTACCGGGTGAAGGTGTCACTGTTCAGCCTGTTCAATCAACCGTTGCAGAAGAAACATTTCAAACGTTGATCGTAAACCGCGCACTTGAAGAGCTTGGTTACGATGTTAAACCGACCAAAGAAGTGGACTACAACGTAGGCTACACCTCTATTGCTAAAGGTGATGCTACTTTCTTAGCGGTTGGTTGGTTCCCTCTTCACGCCGATAAGTACACGATGTCTGGCGGTGATGATAAGTTCTTCCGTAAAGGCCAATACGTAAGTGGTGCTGCGCAAGGTTATTTGATCGATAAGAAAACCGCGGAAAAATATAACATCACGAACATTGGTCAGTTAAAAGATCCAAAATTGGCGAAGCTATTCGATGCAAACGGCGATGGCAAAGCGGACTTAACTGGCTGCAACCCAGGTTGGGGTTGTGAAATGGTTGTTGAACATCAGTTGGATGCTTTCAAACTTCGTGACACAGTAACACACAACCAAGGTAACTACGCGGCGATTATCGCTGATACAATCTCACGTTACAAAAAAGGCGATCCGATTCTTTACTACACTTGGACACCGTACTGGGTAAGTGGCGTTTTAGTTCCAGGGAAAGATGTTGTGTGGTTAGAAGTGCCATTCTCTTCACTTCCTGGTGAGCGTAAGGACATTGATACGACACTAGAGAACGGTAAGAACTACGGCTTCGAGATGAACTCTATGCGCATCGTTGCTAATAAAGAGTTTACAGAAAACAACCCTGCTGCTGCAAAGCTGTTTGAAATCATCAAACTAAATATCAATGATGTTAGTGCTCAGAATATGATGATGAGCCAAGGTAAGAACAGCTCAGCGGACATCGAGTCTCATGTAAATGGCTGGATCAAAGCGAACCAGAAAAAGTTCGACGCATGGGTCGAAGAAGCGAAGAAAGCCGCAATGTAATCATGCCTTTATCAACCTCTAGAGCCAGTTGGTGTTATCAACTGGCTCTTTTTTTTTACACAAACGCCCCTCCCCCTTACATAGACATACCAACACTTACACTACTCGACCATAAACCCACATTATAATTCACGTTTATTTCACGCTTGCTTTGCTAAAAACAACACAACATAACAATTAAACTATTCGAATAAATATGAAAAACTTATCAAAGAGCTCTGTGTGGGGGCCTTTGCAGCCAATTGCTGCCTTTTCTTTGTTTTCGCTTCTATTTCTGTCTATCTCAAGAGTTTTGCTAGCCTTTTGGAAGATTGACCGTATTGACTCTCTAAACGACTTAATTTACATCCTAGGTCAAGGTTTGCGCGTAGATATTGCAACGCTTTGCTGGTTATTTATTCTTCCAGCACTGGTTTCAACCTTCATGCCATTAACCGGTAAGATGGGAGAGTGTTGGAAGCGAATATTACGCATATGGATGGTTTTAGGGCTTTGGGTGCTTGTATACATGGAGCTAGCAACAGCGCCATTCATTCAGGAATACGACCTACGTCCAAACCGCCTGTTTGTGGAATATTTAATCTACCCAAAAGAAGTCTTGAGTATGCTCTGGATTGGCTACAAATTAGAACTGTTTATTGGTGCGTTAGGTACAGTTTTAACCATCACTTTAGGTTGGAAGTGGAGTAAGAAACTGACCGATAAGGCGCAGCAGGTCAACTGGAAATGGCGACCACTATTGGCACTTTTCGTTGTTCTTTTTGGGGTTGCAGGTGCTCGCTCATCTTTAGGGCACCGCCCGCTAAATCCTGCTATGGTCGCCTTTTCTAACGATCCACTGCTTAACGACTTAGCACTGAACTCATCTTACTCATTGTTGTTTGCGGTTAATAGCATGAAGTCAGAAAAGAGTGCGGAGCAGTTCTACGGAAAAATGGACACTCAAAAGATGTTGGAATTAGTTCGCACTTCATCAACAAAATCCGACTTCAACCCTTCATTACTCCCAACCATGAACAGTAACCCCGCGACTTACCAAGGTAAACATAAAAACTTAGTGATTTTGCTACAAGAAAGCTTAGGCGCCCAATTTGTCGGTGCTTTGGGTGGTTTGCCTCTAACACCAAACCTTGATGAACTCATGAAGGAAGGTTGGCAGTTCACACAAATGTACGCCACTGGTACTCGTTCTGTTCGTGGAATTGAAGCTGTAACCACGGGCTTTCCTCCATCTCCGTCTCGCGCGGTAGTGAAGCTGAGTAAAAGCCAAACGGGTTTCTTTACCATCGCGGACTTACTGAAAGCTCAAGGCTATCACACGCAATTTATTTACGGCGGTGAAGCCAACTTTGACAACATGAAAACTTTCTTCTTTGGTAACGGTTTTGATCAAATAGTAGAAGAAGATGATTATAACAACCCAAGCTTTGTTGGCTCTTGGGGTGTTAGTGATGAAGATCTATATAACAAAGCAAACGAAGAGTTTGAACGCCTTTCAAAAAGCGACAAACCTTTCTTTAGCTTAGTTTTTACGTCAAGTAATCATAGCCCTTATGAGTATCCGAAAGGCAAAATTGAGCCATACGATTCAGAATATATGACGCGTAACAACGCCGTAAAATATTCCGATTACGCTTTGGGCACTTTCTTTGAAAAGGCGAAAAAGTCATCTTATTGGGATGATACCATTTTCATTGTAATTGCAGATCATGATGCACGTGTTTCTGGCGCTAACCTTGTTCCGGTTAAGCACTTTCACATTCCAGCATTGATCCTTGGTAAAGGCATTCAACCACGTAAAGATGACCGCATAGCAAACAACATAGACATGCCGCCTACACTGTTATCTCTGATTGGGGTAGATGCTAAAACACCGATGATTGGTCGTGATTTAACGAAGCCACTGGCTCGCGAAGATGAACGCGCAATGATGCAATACGACAAAAACTTTGGTTATTTAACGCGCGACAATCTCGTTGTGCTTTCCCCTGGTGAAAAGGTATCGACCCTGGCGTACGACTTTAAAGACCAAACCATGGAGCCGCTAGAGGTGGACGAGTCTATTGTCGAGCGTGCAAAAGCAAACGCATTATTTGCATCTAAAGCGTATCAAAACAACTGGTATTCCTCCAAACACACTCATTAATACCAATGATTGCGCTGATAAAAAGGAGCTAAACGGCTCCTTTTTCTTATTCTTTCACTTACCTTCGAGAATGTTCTACTGACAACTCCTGTCGTTCCTTTCCGTTAGATTGCCCCTACTACTTCTAATTGATTAAGGAACAAACCATGCTGACTATCAATTCATTCGTTCTCTACGTTGAGGACATCCACATAAGCCAAGTTTTTTATTCGAAACTGTTCGAACGCAAAGTCACGCAGTTGTCTCCAACCTTTGCCGCTATTCCAATGACCGAAGGCTTAACGTTGACACTCAAGCAAAGAGATAATCTTTCACCCCACAGCGGAATTAGAGGTGGTGGCACCGAGCTGTCTTTATCAGTGCCCAACAGGCATACGTTAGAGCGCATTTACAAGCGCTGGAAAGACCTAGGTGTTGAGTTTGTTCAACCACCAGCGACATCAGTGTATGGGTTAAATTTTATGGCTATCGATCCAGATAAGCATCGCATTCGTGTTTTCATAAATGAATAAAAATGCGTTAAAAATGCTTTTTACCCATTCCCAATGTGACTTCAATAAATTAGACTCAAGGAAACATTAAAAGCGGCGTAGTAATAAGAAGGAATGCCCATGAGCTCAAGTATGATCCTTAGCGAATCCCTAATCGAGAGCGGAAGAGATATCCCCCTCAAAGAACTGCTTTACGCAAAGCGCGTGCTGGATAACTACATGGCAGTAGCCAAAGAAAGTAGCCCGCTTGAGCTATTAACTGAGATGAAATCGGCAGCAAAGCAAGTAGAATACTTTACAACGACGAGTAACCCGTGTGAGGCTCGTAATGTCATCAGTCAGATGATTGATAAAATCGACACCGCGGAATCTTTTGCTTCGTTCAAAGCATTAGCAGGTAAGCCATCTCAAGCACTCAATGAACTAATTGAAGATCGAGCTCAGCTGATTAAACACGAACGAGAGCTCCTGCTCGCCTCAGGCTATGACGCCTCACGAATCTAATATACGCGACAGGCTAAAAGTCATAGCTAACAACGAAAAAGGAGCTCTTAAAGAGCTCCTTTTGCTTTTCAAAAATCGGATACAAAAGACTTAAAGGCCGATATCTTCCGTTATTGCTTTGATTTGTTTGAGGTCCATTTTATAGACTTCAATCATTTGATCGACCTGACTTAGTCGTGAATTAGCTTCATCATGTTTATCACACGCGTCCGACTTCACGTCCCAAGATTTGCCTTCTAAAAATACGTCACACTCTTTCTTGAGTTTCTCAATCTTAGGTAATAATTTCGACCGTTCTTTCTCGAGAGACTCTAATTCTTGCGAAATTTTCAGCTCTTTCTGGAATACTTCGCGGGACCGCTCAAACATAGTCGCTTGCATATCCGCTTGACGACTCAACTTCTCATTTTCTGACTTCGTCGTGTTGATCTTATCTGCCTGCTGCTTCAATTGAGACTCTAGTGACAAGTTGACCTTCTCGACCTCAGTCAATTGCTTTTGCAACTTCTTAAGTGCTTTCTGATGAGCTTCATCTTTCGCGGCGAGTAACTCACTAACTTGGTTTTGTATTTCTTGGTCGAGCGCCTCTTCACGCACTTTTACTTGAGATGCCAACTGGGTTTTATCTTGCGTTAGTGCTTGATACTTTTCTTCTAATACGTGGTAAGTCGATTCCCACTTGTTCGCAGTGACAACCGATCCAACAAGGCCACCAAATGCCAAGCCTAACACCGCAGCGATTGCGATATAGATATGCGTACGTTTGTCACGCTCTTCAATGACAACTACGTCGTCTTGCTCTTCCATTTTGTTCTGAGAACTCACCGTATACTACTCCAAGGACTCTTTTACTTTGCTAGCGGATCAATTCCGCAAACATAATTGATGCTGTATAAATCAGAAATGCGCCAATTAATGTTATAACGGTCGCTTTTTGGACTTTTTCATTGGTTCGATAACGAAACAGCACAAATGCTACTGCAATCAACACCGCAATGGCTAATAATCTGGTCATACCGCCTCCTTGTCCACTCATGAAAAACTGCCTAGGTCCGTAGACTGTTTCACAAAGGTTCATTGTAACCCATTTATACGTACCATAAGGTCAACTTAGCGTAGATTTTAAAATAAGTGCTCCGATTTTAATCAATTTTGTGTCCTTAATTGAATAACTTATGTCGTAACAATCGAAACACATTTATCGTTCTGAAGTGTTTTTGGGTTCCATTCCCTAACCCAATAAATTTTATTTATGCCGTGACTCGCACAAAAAGATTGGCAAACATACCTTCATGAAAATTGATGAGGTTATTTCATTAAAAATAAATTGACATAGGGTGTTGAAATGGACCAAAAACATGATAGAGTTCACACGTTAATGATGACCAGCATCATTAACTAACCTTTACTCATTTAATTGAGTAATTGTTCCGATGAAGACTGCAGGAGAGTGGTTATTAATCAAATTTTAACATTTGATTAGCATAACTCGCCGAAGAATTAACTATTTCAGGTGCTACCTAGGTAGCGGGGACTGTAGTTGGAGGAACCTCTGGAGAGAACCGTTAAATCGGTCGCCGAAGGAGCAAGTCTTGCACTCACGCAAGGTGAAACTCTCAGGCAAAAGGACAGAGGAGTGGAAAGTTACAACCTAACTATTTTGCTTGGCCTTCCCGCCTACAACCAATAGCTTAGTTCTTTTAGAGATCGTTGATCTCGTCCTTTCCCTCTTCTCCTTATTAGTTGTTTTATTAAGGGGAAATCATGAACAACCTACAATCTTTACTACAAACCATCGATAATTTTGTCTGGGGTCCACCGCTGCTTATTTTGCTAGTAGGTACAGGTGTTTACTTCACTTTTAGCCTTGGCTTGATCCAGTTTAAACACCTCCCAACAGCGCTAGCGATGGTATTCAGTAAAGATAAGTCATCTAATACTCAAGGTGACGTTTCTAGCTTTGCAGCTCTTTGTACTGCGCTCTCAGCAACAATTGGTACTGGTAACATTGTTGGTGTTGCCACAGCAATCAAACTCGGTGGACCAGGCGCTCTATTCTGGATGTGGCTCGCTGCCCTTTTCGGAATGGCGACTAAATACGCCGAATGTTTGTTGGCGGTTAAGTACCGAAGAGTCGATGATAAAGGCCAAATGATTGGTGGCCCAATGTATTACTTGCAATACGGTGTTGGCTCAAAAGCTCTCGCGATCATGTTTGCAGTGTTTGCTTTGGGTGTTGCTTGTTTTGGTATCGGTACGTTTCCACAAGTAAACGCGATTCTGGATGCAAGTGAGATATCTCTTGGTGTTAACCGTGAGCTATCTGCCTTCGTACTAACTCTTTTGGTTGCTTTCGTAACTTTGGGTGGCATCAAATCCATTGCTAACGTTGCAGGAAAAGTGGTTCCTACCATGGCTGTATTTTATGTGTTGGCGTGTTTAAGCGTGATCATCATGAATGCAGACCAATTGTTCAATGCCGTTGAATTAGTGCTGGTTTCAGCCTTTACATCAACAGCAGCGACTGGTGGTTTTCTAGGTGCAAGCATCATGTTGGCAATCCAATCAGGTATCGCTCGCGGTGTGTTCTCAAATGAATCTGGTTTGGGTAGCGCGCCTATGGCAGCAGCAGCAGCGAAGACAGACTCTTGTGTTAAACAAGGCCTAATTTCAATGACGGGTACCTTTTTCGATACCATCATTATTTGTACCATGACAGGCCTTGCTCTAATCCTGACCGGTGCATGGCAAAGTGACCTTGCTGGTGCCGCGATGACGACTCATGCTTTTGCGGTGGGTTTAAATGCAGATACATTTGGCCCTATGCTCGTCTCAATCGGTTTGATGTTCTTCGCTTTTACCACCATTCTTGGTTGGAACTACTACGGTGAGCGTTGCGTTGTGTTCCTGTTCGGAACTAAAGCTGTGCTTCCATACAAACTGATTTTCGTTGGCTTGGTGGCATCTGGTGCATTCCTTCACCTCGATATGATTTGGCTACTGGCTGATATCGTAAACGGTCTGATGGCAATTCCTAACCTGATTGGTTTGATCGCACTGCGTCACGTCGTACTGGCAGAAACCAAACTGTTCTTTAGCTCAACATCGCAATCAGGTGAAGCAGTGAAAGCTTAGTGAAACGACAGCTGTTCGGTCACAAACTACCAGTAACGGAGAGCAAAGCACATTAGAAATGGTAAAAACATAAAGCCCGCTATTATTTAGCGGGCTTTATTTATCTTCGGTTAAATGGTTAATCTCTCAACCATTGATGCTCAACGTTTTCTCCACGTTCTTCAAAAAACTTCGCATTTTTTTGCTTGAATTGATCCGCTTTCAACTCTGATAGCGGCCAGTCTAAAAATGCTTCTGTTACAAACGAGTCGCCGACACCAACCTCAATCGATTCCAGATGTTTCCCGATGTAGCGATAAAAGTAGCCTTGCCCAAACGCATCGCACACCATAGGTACATGCCTGACACGTTGATGATTGACAGAGACCGAAGCCCAAGTCGTCGTTTTAGGTTCACAGGTTTGCTCTTTTACAACGTCGACCTCAAATTTATTGTCCATAGTTGTCGAAACAAAAACGACAATAGCGTCATGCAAATACACACGCCTGAGCAATAACTGTTTAGTGTCTTGAGTTCGCGTTTGTTGTATTCCATTAGCAAAAGGTTCGAAGTAGCCCCAGTGCCAAGACCAGATCATGCCGCGTTGCGCAAACTGTACTTGTGGCCACGTATGCCAAGCAACAGCGGCACCTATCCCCACAATAAATACAGCGAGTAGTATCAACAATCGATAAATATTACGCATTAAACGGGTTTTTCAATTAATAACTTCACACCAAGTGCGACTAATACTGCGCCCGTCGCGCCTTCCATCCACTTCATAAAGCTTGCATTCTTTAGTAGATTTTTAGCCGAGTTAAGCGCGCCAGCTAAACCACACTGCCAAACCATCGCAATAGCAAAGTGTACAGATGCCATCATCATTGATTGAAGCAAGGGTGAACCTTCTGGATTCACAAACTGTGGCAAGAAAGCCAAATAGAAGACCGCCGTTTTCGGGTTCAAGACGTTAGAAAGAAAGCCCTCTCTAAAAGAGCGCTTACCATTAAACACTTCGTGAATCTGCTCGGTCACGGTCAATCCATCTTTCGACGACATTAGCGCTTTTAAACTGCTCAAACCAAGCCAGATAAGATAAGCTGCGCCAATCATTTTTACGATTTGGAACAACTCTGCTGATTGCGCAAGAATCGCCGAGATACCAACCGCAGAAAAAAAAGCATGTACGAATAAGCCAAAGCAAATCCCTAGACTGGTTGTACATCCATCTTTTAGGCCCGAGCGGCTAGTGTTACGGATAACAAGTGCAGTATCTAAACCTGGCGTTAACGTTAAAATCGTAATGGCAATAATAAATGCCTCGAAATTCAAAATATCCATATTATCGTGATAATTAATTGTCAATCCTTCATCAATACCGCCAATCCACAAGATTCGCAAGCTTCTTTTTTAAGAGAGCTATACAACTGGGTGAGTTTATGGACAATGGGTTGGAGTTAATTGTTAATTATTAGTAAATTAACGCAGGTTGCTTAGTGCAACACCATATGAAGGACCCGTTATCGGGTGTTTAGGGAAAGAACAAAAGAATAAGAGTAGTCACATGAACGCATTTACAAAACTCGTTGAACATTCCAAAAAAGTGGCAAATTTTGAGCATCTATCTGCCATCATAGATTGGGATCAAGCAGCGGTCATGCCACCTGGTGGCGCTGAAGCACGCTCGAATGCCACGGCAGAGCTTGATGTACATATCCATTCTTTAATGACTCAACCGCACTTGGGAGAGCTTTTCGCTCAGGCAGAAGAAGAGACGCTGTCTACAAAAGAAAAATCTATCCTAAGAGAAATGAAGCGTGGGTGGCAGCAAGCTAACTTACTACCAGAATCATTAGTTCAAGCTCAATCTCTTGCTGGCTCCAAATGTGAACATGCATGGCGTACACAACGTGGAGAAAATGACTGGGCTGGTTTTGAAAAGAACTGGGCTGAAGTAGTAAAGCTATCGCAGGAAGAAGCGCAAATTAGAGCCGAAGCAAATGGCACGACTCCTTATGATGCCATGCTCGATGTTTATGAACCTGGCACAACGTCTGCGTCGTTAGACATTCTTTTTGCTGACGTGAAAACCTGGCTTCCTACTTTGATCGATGAAGCGCTTGAAAAACAACAATCAGACAACATCTTATTGCCAACTGCACACTACCCTGCGGAAAAGCAAAAAGCGCTCGGTTTGGAAGTCATGAAGCTACTTCAATTCGATTTTGAACACGGTCGACTTGATGAGAGTACCCACCCATTTTGTGGCGGTGTACCGACAGATGTACGTATTACGACACGTTATAATGAAAACGAGTTTGTCCAATCATTGATGGGGATTGTCCACGAAACTGGCCATGCTCGATACGAGCAAGGGCTACCAAAAGATTTATCAGGAACACCCGCGGGAGAAGCTCGCTCTATGGGTATTCATGAATCACAATCACTCTTCTTTGAAATGCAAATAGGACGAAGCAGCGCGTTTATCGATCACCTCGCTCGACTGGCTTCTAACCATTTTTCTGGTAGTGAATTCGAAAAAGACAATTTAGCCAAAATTTACACTCGCGTAGAAAAAGGCTTTATTCGCGTAGATGCTGACGAACTTACATATCCTGCTCACGTTATTCTTCGATATGAAATTGAGCGAGATCTCATGAACGGCGTCATCAAACATACAGATGTACCAGAACTCTGGAACGAAAAGATGAAAGCGTACTTGGGGCTATCAACCGAAGGAAACTTCAAAAATGGCTGTATGCAAGATATCCATTGGACAGACGGAAGTTTTGGCTATTTCCCGTCCTACACGCTCGGTGCGATGTACGCTGCACAATTTATGGCAGCAATGAAACAAACCGTCGATGTAGATGCGGTTATTCGTTCTGGCGACTTAGCTCTGATATTCAATTGGCTCTCGGAAAACATCTGGAGTAAAGGTAGCTTATTCACCACTGATGAGTTGGTAAAACAAGCCACGGGTGAAACACTGAATGCTAAACACTTTCAAGCTCACCTAAAAGATCGCTACTTATAAAGCGAAAAGAATAGAAAGTAAAAGCCCAAGGTTCGTATGTTCCTTGGGCTTTTTGTAGGCTATCTATGTGTTATGCCAAGCTAGGGATGAGCCTAGGCTTGTACAAACAGTCCTCACCCTCTGGTCTAGTTTTAAACCGACGATGAAGCCACATATACTGGCTCGGACTTGCCATGATTGATGTTTCAACTATTTGATTCACGAATGCGGCGGCGCGTTGATGATCCTCTTTCGGGAAACCGTCGACGGGCGCACTAATGGTTAGGGTATAGTGTCCGTCTTTTCCTCTTACCATCGTAAAAGGCACAATGGCGCAATCTGTAGAATCAACCAACAAACTTGTACCTGTCGTAGTACAAGCATTTTTAACGGCAAATAACGGTGCAAATGTCGAGCGTCGGTTACCATAATCGTGGTCCGGTGCATACCAAACCCGCTCACCCGTTTTAAGTGATTCAAGCATGGCTTTGACGTTTTTACGATCAATCAGTGTACGATTAGAGCGAGAGCGTCCCTTATACTGAAAATAATCAAAGCACGGATTATTGTTTGGGCGATAAACACCGGTTCCAGACTTTTTAATGCCAAAAGCTCGAGCACCTAACTCTAGATTCATTGAGTGTACGGCCAACATTAATGCACCTTTGCCTGACTTCTCTAAAGCCTCTAGATGCTCCATGCCTTTTATCGTGACGTGTTTGTTTACCCGTTTATCTGACCAAAACCATGCCATTGCGGTCTCAAAAAGTGCGATGCCAGTATTGTCGATGTTGTCTTTTAGAATTGCTTCGCGTTGGCATTCTTCCATATGAGGGAAGCAAAGCTCAAGATTGCGTCTGATAGTAACTTGACGTTTTCTCATGATTCGCATAGCTAAACGACCAATGTTGCGTCCCAAAGCTAGTTGAACTTTAAAAGGAAGGAGGCTAAGTAAGTACATCACGCTAATGATAATTAACGTTCCCCAGTAACGAGGCAAAAGAAATTCGGCCTTGAATGCAGGCTTTTTGTATTTGTTCATGTAAGTATTGTCAGATGTGCCCATCTATAAGTGATAAAAACAATGATAATGGACTGCACTTTTATCATTGATAACGCTAATAACATAAATTAAAGCGCGCGGATTCTATGGTTCTTCGACACACTACACAATAAGAACTTTGCAGAAATATGTAGGGAATGAAAAAGCAGTAAAGATGAGTCGCCACGTTAACATCTATCGGAGTGATTTATCTACTGCCCTTTCCTAAAGTTTGAAGAAACATAACTTTGTATTTTCAATGCGCTAAATAATGCCTGTTTTTCAATCACATAATGCGACCGTGATGAATACAACAATAAGACGTCATATCAATACTCGCCATTAGCGATTGAATTTGTACTAAAAAGCCGCAGCAATTTCTCGCTGCGGCTTCTTATTCACTTAACAAGTAGAGTGGCGTTATTCGTGCCCTACTGTTTTGGATAATAAATTTACGATCAACACACCAGCGATGATAAACCCAATACCAACTAGGGCTGGTAAGTCTAGACGCTGTCCGTAAACAAAGTAACCAACCGTCGCAACCAAAACGATCCCAGCACCACTCCATATGGCATAAACAACCCCGACAGGCATTGTTTGCACTGTGACGGAAAGCAAGAAGAAAGCGATGCCGTAACCAATCAAAACGACTGTGCTCGGCATTACTTTCGTAAATTGCTCTGTTTTGGGAATATAAGAAGTGGCAATCACTTCACATACAATCGCTATCGACAGCGCCAACATTGGTGGCATAGAGACAAGCATTTTGAACATAAGGCATTAACGCTCAACAGAAATGTAACCGACAACATGTCCGGATAATTAGGCCGCGCATTATACCCAACTCATCTCACGATGGAATACCACTAACGATGTTTACACACCATCACTTTCGCTTACTTTTTGATGACCAGGTGAAAGGCTGACGTTTTGGTGCTGACGAGAAATTTCAAAGTAGATATGCATATCAATCGGCTCAGGTGTATTGAGTAGCATCTTACCTACTTCACGTTGGAAATGAGCATAATTACCTAGCTCATCCGTTAGTTCTAGGAGCTCGTAAGAGGCTTCATCGGCAAACATTCCATACGCATACTGATAATGACTGATATCCTTGCTCTTATCATAACCCAGCTTTTGAAGAGCTTGATCAATCTCTTCCGGCGTATAAATGTCTTTATCACCAAACGAATGCAGTAGCACGCAAGGAACTTCTTGAGCTATGCTCTGAATCTTTGTCTTTCTCTTGAAAATACCGAACATAATGTCCTCCACTGACGATGTTTCCAAATATGCACATTAATGCAAAATGGTGAGCTGATTGTTTTTAGTATGGCTCATTAATTTGAGACTTCCTTACTACGAAGTCACCTTCACATATTAACGTGATCGCATAATTACCAGCAAATAGTACACACTGCGTTTCAAACCTATCTCATCAGAAACTCTGCTTTAGTCACAATTGTGTGACAACCCCGAGTACGGTTTACCATAATGTAAAGAGTAGATTGAAAAGTCGGATTTCGTATCGACATCTAAACTTAATTAAGTTAGCTTTAGAAGTATAGACGTCTAGATTGACTATACTTAGGGAGAGAAAGTCGTGCCAATTAGAATTCCAGATCAATTACCAGCTACCGATGTATTAAGGACAGAAAACATCTTCGTGATGAGTGAAACGCGTGCAGCGAGTCAGGAAATACGTCCTTTAAGAGTGCTGATCCTTAATCTGATGCCAAAAAAAATAGAGACTGAAACTCAGTTTCTGCGTCTACTCTCAAACAGCCCACTACAGGTTAACGTCGAATTACTGCGCATTGATAACCGCCCGAGTAAAAATACGCCAACTGAACATTTAGACACGTTTTATCGCCAATTTGAAATGGTGCGAGATAAAAACTTCGATGGCATGATCATTACTGGGGCTCCATTAGGTTTGGTACAATTTGAAGATGTCATTTATTGGGATCATCTCAAAACCATCATGGAGTGGGCAAAAGATCATGTGACATCCACTCTTTATGTTTGCTGGGCTGCGCAAGCGGGACTAAAGCTACTCTACGATCTACCTAAAAAAACGCGTAAAGAAAAACTTTCAGGCGTGTATCATCACCAAATCCATCATCAATTTCACCCTATCTTACGTGGATTTGATGACACGTTTTTGGCTCCTCACTCGCGTTACGCAGATTTTTCGCCTCACTTTCTAGAAGAGCATACTGACTTAGACATTTTAGCGACATCGGATGTCGCAGGTGTGTACTTGGCCACCACAAAAGACAAACGCAATGTCTTTGTCACAGGACACCCTGAGTATGATTCTCACACCTTACATAATGAATATATCCGAGATTTAAGCGAAGGTATGGAGCCCGCTATTCCTGTCAACTATTACCCAAACAACAACCCAGATAACCCACCAATTGCAAGCTGGAGAAGCCATGGACACCTCCTCTTTTTAAACTGGCTGAACTACTGTGTTTATCAGCAAACACCGTACGACCTCGATCACTTCAGTGAAGATGCTTTCACTAAAGACGATTAGCTTCAAAATAAGCAAACAAAGCACTCATCATTACCGAAATGTAATATGTGAACCAAGCCGCCATATGGCGGCTTTTTCATAACAGTTTGCAAACCTGATCGCATAGTGTTTTTTCCTCAATAGGCTTTTGCTAAGTAATTCATATCATGCAGAAAGATTCAGGGATGTAGGGATAAAGAATGAAAACAGCAAAGCTCGGTGCACTAATATTATTGTCTCAGTTTGCACTCGTGGGTTGCGTGACGGTGAAAGAAGATGGAAGCCCTGTCGTTAAAGCCGATCCTGTGGCAATGGCAGAATCACGTATCGCACTTGGCTTAGGTTATTTAGACGGCGGTAACATGATTCGCGCGCATGATAACTTACAACAAGCCTTAAACCACGCACCTCAATACTATCGCGCGCAATTATCTATGGCTCACTACTACGAAACGGTTGGTGAAGATATTAAAGCCGAACAGATGTATAAACGCTCTCTACGCCAACACACTAAAAACGGAAATGTGCTCAATAACTACGGTACTTTTCTTTGCAAGCGAGGTGACTTCGAAAAAGCCGATCAGATGTTTAATCGAGCCATTGAGCAGCCTTATTACTACCTTATTCCAGCGAGCTATGAGAATGCAGCTTTTTGTGCTCTAAAATCACAAGATAAAGACAAAGCGAGATACTACTTTACTAGAGCTATCGATCATGATCCCCATAGACCAAAATCGATTTTGCAACTCGCTAAAATAGAAATTGATAGCGGTGATTATACTGAAGCTAGAATTCGATTAATGAGATTCAATCAAATGTATGGCGTGAAGAAGCCCTCTTTGCAACTCATGATTCAACTTGAACGTGCAGCAGGCAATGAAGCTCTCGAGAAAAAGTATCAAAAACAATTGGAAAAATTTTCTTAGTACAAAATAGCGATACATAAGGCGCATTAGCTCACAGCCAATACAGCGCTTGACCAAGAATCCAGTGAATTCAGACTCACGGTGATACATTCATCCTGTACATAAACGTCAAATTCGGTACTATTTGAACGGAATAAGTGACCAAGTCACATTATAAAAAGTGCGCACACAACGAAATTTGTACATCATACTGTTTTTAAGATTGATTTCGGCACATTGATAAATACTAAATATTACTGACATGCACCAGAAGGAAGTTGAAGCCGGATGAAACCTGCCTGCACTCTGTTATTACTCACTTTGCTGAGTTCACCTTTTGTCGTCAGTGCACAAGAAAATATTGAGAAAACATTCACATTTGGCATTGTGTCCAATAAAGCCCAAAGCAAAATCAAAAAAGCGACGCCCCTTACTCAGTATGTAACTGAAAATATGGCTGAATATGGTTACGCAAAAGGGGCGGTAAAGGTATTTAAAAACTATCGTCAGCTCGCGGTTGCGCTTGAAAATGGCACCGTTCAAATTGCAACGGCGACCCCCTTTAATGCGATGACCTTAGAAAAGGAGTCTAATAGCCAAGTCCTCGCTATACGATGGAAAAAAGGCCTGCAAAAATATCATACGGTGTTCTTTACTAATAAAGAGAGTGGCATTGAGTCATTTTCTGACCTGCGCGGAAAAACGCTTGTTTTCGAAAAGCGCACGTCTACCAGCAGCTATTACCTACCTGCGATTACATTGCTGAACCACGGAGAAAAACTGCAATACCTTCCCTCTCCTGATGACAAACCGGCCAAAGACAGTATTGGTTATTTATTCCTTGATGAGCAACTCGCTCAGTCAAATGAAATCAACCTATCTGTATGGGTATATAAACAGAGAGTTGCAGCAGGAGCATTCAGTAACTTCAACTGGAACAATCCCAAAGATTTGCCAGAGAACATGAAAGACAAACTAGCGATTTTTTCTCGTTCTGTTGAAATACCCAGGGATTTAATTCTCGCTTCTCCAAGCATGAGCCTAGAGCAACAGCGTAAAATCACGTCCATACTGCTTGATATGGATACAACTCACGAAGGCTCTCTCGCACTTAAAAAGTTTCAGAACACCAAAAAATTCAGCGCGCTTACTCCAGAAATGCGAGCCTCCTTAAGTACAGTGCGCAAGTCAGTTCACTTGTTACCGAAGGTGGATTGATGTTTCAAAAGCTCTCACTCGAAACCAAATACATTTGCTCGACAATGTTCGTTGTCTTGTTTGTTGTGGTGATAAATCTTGCGTTATACATGCACGGTTACGATGCGTATTCAAATAGCTTAACTCAACAGATCACGAACAACTCTCAAGAAAAAACAGAATCTTACGTTAAGCAAAAAGGGTTGGTTTATGCAGAGCTATTATCAAAACAGCTTTTTGATCCACTCTATACAGACAATATCAGTCAAGCGTATGAGCAAATTAAGGCAACATTGAGCCAGCCAGATGTCTCGAAAATACATGTTGTTGACAATGAAGGGCTAATCTTTCACGACGGCACTACTCAGCTAAGGATGTTTGCCCAACCTCATTACCGCTCTCCTTTTATTTTGAAAGCAATAGAAGAATCCAGAACTCTCGTTTCCTTTTCCAAGCATCAGTTGGAGATCGCAGCGCCGATTCAGCAATCAAACATTACTCTTGGGGCGGTATATCTTGAGCTTAACTTGATACATCTACTGGAAGAGAAAGAACAGAACATTGAACAAGTCCAAGCGATTACCTCAAACGATAAACAGAAGATGTTTAACTTGCTGCTAACGATCAGTGGGATATCCGTTCTATTCGGTAGCATCATCGCTTATGCTTTGGGGCGGTCGTTAACTAAGCCACTCAAGCAACTAAAAGATCAATTTTCAGAGTCAAATACCCAAGCGCTGCCAGTCACCGACATACAAAGCAAAGATGAAGTGGGAGAACTTATTTCGGCGTACAACAAAATGTCAAACAAAGTGAACCGATACACCAGCCGAGTTGAGTTCATGGCGTACCACGATATTCTGACTTCCCTGCCAAACCGAGAAAAGTTACTCATTGATATTCAAACGCAAATAACTGACCACAAATCCCCCTCACTCGCGGTTGTGTTTATTGACTTGGATGACTTTAAGCACATTAACGATAACTACGGACATAACATTGGGGATAAATTGCTAGGCCATCTTGCCTCAGAGCTTCAAGGCCGTTTGCCGAGTTATTTTAAGCCGCTTTACCGCCTTTCGACCATCGTAAGTCGAGTAGGTGCGGATGAATTTGTACTGGCCTTTCCGTGCTCGGGCAGTCATGAAGCTAGAGAAAAAGCGAACGATATTCATCGCCAACTACTCTCTCCCTTTAGTTTGGAAGAGAACGATATTCAAATTACGGCAAGCCTCGGAATTGCTGTGTATCCAGAATTTGGTTCAAACGCTGAGTCTCTTTTACAGCTATCCTCTCTTGCGGCGCAGGAATCTAAAAGACGCGGTAAAGACATTATGACGATATACGATTCCACGTTTGATGAAACGATTAAACAACGTTTATACATAGAACGAGAACTGCGTCGTTCAGTACGTGACTTGTCTCAATTCGAGCTGTGGTATCAACCACAATTTGATCTAAAAACCTATCGCCTAATTGGGGTCGAAGCATTGGTTAGGTGGAATCATCCCGAGAAAGGTTATATCAGTCCAGAATCGTTTATCCCGATCGCAGAGCAAAGTGATTTAATATTGGAGCTTGGAGAACATATCATTGAGACAGCAGTTGCTCAGCGGGCAATGTGGGCAGAACATTTCGGTACTGATTTTCACATCGCATTAAACTTGTCCCCAAGACAAATCTATCGCCAAGATTTAAGTCAATTATTTTCTAAGTATTTACGACGACATGATGTCGCCCCTCAAACCATTCATGTTGAAGTGACAGAGTCACTTTTTATTGATGATACAGAGAAAGCTCAATATGTGCTTAAAAAACTACAAAGTATCGGAGTGGAAGTTTGGCTAGATGACTTTGGCACAGGATATTCTGCCCTTGCCTACCTGCAACATATGGCTTTTGACGGGCTCAAGATTGATCGTTCATTTATCGCTCAAATTCGAAAAAGCGATCAAGACGATTCATTAGTTCGCGCGATTGTATCCATGGCTCACAACCTAAGAATGAAAGTAGTCGCCGAAGGCGTAGAAACTCAAACTCAACTCACACGAATGGAGTCTCTCCACTGTGACGTCGTACAAGGTTTTTTCTTAGGTAGACCTGTACCTGCCGAGGAATTGATTGCATTTGAATACCAACGAGGGAGTGGCGCTCAAAGCGTCAATCACTTTGCTTAGAACGCCGTTTTGTTAACTATTGCCGCTTAGCGCGTTAGTACTCGTAATGCAATATCGGTCACACTTCCCCACCTCATTAATATGAATTTTCTCTTAAAATCTAACATCTGAGATAAATAAACTACACTTTTCATATCAACTTCTTGGATATGGAAATGCGCGTGGTAGGAATCTTTTCTTGGAACAACCTGTCGGTAAAACAAAAGCTATTTGGGTTGGTTTTGCTGCCAATTTTATTGTTGCTTGTCCTCGCGGGTAAACATGTACAAAGCCTTTCTATCCAGGCTCAGGAACTACAAAAAGCACAGTTATTCTCTGTCTACATAGACCGCGTATCTTCGCTTTATCACCTACCGAATAACCCTGATGTAATAGATAAGCAACTAAAAACTCAGCAGATATCTCAATTGTTACGCGACACTGCAGCACCAGTATTCGGTGAAAACGCTGAGATACTAAACCAGTTGACAAGCTTTGAGGAAGCAACCCTCTCGATGCTCTCTTCGCAAAATCAAGAAGAAAAGTTAGATGCGGCAGAGTGGCGCGCTGATACGTTCAAAGAAATCCTCATGAGCTTAGACAAAGTCTATTTTAGAAATGTGAGTTATGAAACAAACACTCACCTTTCTTCTTTGATGCAACTTGAATGGTTGATGTTTTGGTCCACTGAAGAGCATAGATTAAGCGAATATTTGATTCGATCTTCAGAGGAAAATAACGAGTATGACCTCACAACACAGGCTTCTATCCAATCTTTAATCCAGAACCAACAACTATTTCTAGAGCGTTTTGTGACGCTAAATGCCAATCAACAACAAGTAGATCTGCTCATTGAGACGTTTACGGGTGAAGTCTTTATCAAAAGCCAAGAGTTTCGTGCTTATTTATTGCAACCAGCTCAACTCAAATCATTAACCCCGGATGAGATTGATGCGGGGTTATCTGCACTCAACAAACGCTTATCGTTATTACAAAGTGTTGACGACAAAATGGAACAGCAGCTGAGTGATGATATATCAAAGACAATCAACACGACGACACAGCACCGCTTTACCTTTATCGCAATGATGAGCCTTTTAACGCTGTTGGTCGTAAGTTTAACGCTAAGATTGGTGCGAAAAGTTACTGGAAACTTGAATCTAGTCCTCAAATTTCTCAGTAACGAAAGCAATGAACAAAGTAACACTGAAAATTCACCTCTTGCTCAACTAATAAAGGGTAAAGACGAGCTGAGTAAGTTTGCTCGAGAGGTAAAAAAGCTTAGTGATGAGCGGATGTTGTCCAGACTAAAGCTCACACAAGCTAAAGAAGATGCAGAACAAGCAAAAGATGATGCAATTAAGGCGAGTAAAGCCAAAAGTAGCTTTTTGGCCAACATGTCCCACGAGATCCGCACGCCGCTAAATGGCGTTATTGGTATCTCTGAAGTCTTATCCGATACTTCCCTGACTGCCACACAACGCGATTACGTCGATACGATTGAAACCTCCTCCCAACTGCTTTTGAGTTTAATTAATGACGTTCTAGACTTCTCAAAAATTGAATCTGGGATGTTGCTCATTAGCCCACATTCAACTTGTGTTCGAGAGTCTATCTATGACATTGCTTCTATCATTTCACCGAAAGCAAAGGAAAAAGGCATCGATGTGCAAGTCAACATTAGCCGTAACACGCCTTACCACGTAATGTTGGATGACCATCGTATACGCCAAGTTGTCATGAACTTCATGTCTAACGCGGTAAAATTTACCGAACAAGGCAGTGTAGAGCTATCGGTCATCACCCGCGAAATAAAAAATGGTGAAGCGGTCATCGAGTTTTCCGTTAAAGATTCTGGGATTGGTATTGATGCCCAGCAGCAAAAGAAAATATTTGCTCCATTTGCCCAAGAGGATAACTCTACTACCCGACAATTTGGGGGAACTGGGCTTGGGCTTGCCATTAGCACGCAATTAGTTGAGCTAATGGGTGGAGAAATTCAACTTGAATCCGAGAAAGGTAAAGGCAGTCGCTTCTTCTTTGAACTAACTGCTCCTGTTGTGACGCAAGAGTTTAACGCTTATCACGCTCTGAATCACAACGACATATGGATTGTATGCAGCAGTACTCAACTAGAACAAAAACTGCGTAACGAGTTAAGTTTTTTCAACATCAATATAACGCAGTCAGTAGATACCTTAAGTGCGTTGCCAACGTGGATTGATAACGAGCGCGTTATCGTTATTCATGTAGAAGGATCACCAAATGCAGCGGCGATGCATATCGATGAGATAGAAAGCCTTTGTAAACGAAACATTCGTGTCTGCCTCATCAAGCACCTTCATAGCCCACAATTCGACTTTAGAAGCAGTATCAGCGCCTTGGTCACTCAGCCACTACTAGGGCAGCGCTTAATTAAAGCACTTGAAAGTTGTGCGGCAAATTTCTCGCACGCACAACAAGAGAGCATTTCAGCGCAACATGTTAAATCTTTGCCGAAAATTTTGGTCGTTGATGACAATACGGTCAATCAAAAAATCGCGGGGCTACACGTCACAAAAGCTGGCTTCGACTTTGATGTCGCAGTAAACGGACAAGAAGCGGTTGAGAAATTTCAACAGAATCAATACAGCCTAATTTTAATGGACTGCATGATGCCCGTAATGGATGGATTTGAAGCCACCCAAATAATTCGTCAAATAGAAGTAAAAGAAAAACGCGCTTTCAGAATTCCGATTATTGCTCTAACGGCAAGTGTGGTCGATGACGATATACAAAAATGCTTTGACGTTGGAATGGATGACTATGTGCCCAAACCGTTTAAAGCAGGATTGCTTAAAGAGAAGTTAGATAAGGCAATTGGGTTACGTGTTTCCAACACGACGCCTGCTGAACCACACCAAGAGAACACTACTCTCGATACAACTCATAAACTACCTGCGAGTTCAGAGCAACCAGAAGCAACGGTAACGCCTATTCGCTCCGAACGTATCTTGCTTGTCGAAGACAATAGAGTGAACCAGAAAGTGGCTTCTCTATTGCTATCTAAAGCAGGCTATCAATTCGAAGTCGCAGAAAACGGACAAATTGCAGTCGAAATGTTCCAAAAAGATGGAAAGTTTGATGTTATTTTGATGGATTGCATGATGCCCATAATGGATGGGTTTGAAGCTTCTAGGCAAATTAGAGCTTATGAAGCGAGTAAAGGATTAGCTAAGACGCCCATTATCGCATTAACAGCAAGCGTCGTTGATGATGATATTCAACGCTGCTTTGATTCAGGAATGGATGCCTACGTACCAAAGCCTGTGCGCAAAGAAAAACTGTTGTATCAAATTGAACAAGCAATGTAGGTGGATTCTATGAGTAGAAATCATTCTCGCGTTGCTTTTCCTTTGCGTTACATAAAACGCTATCTGTTTATTCTGATTGCCCTTCTTTCATTAAATTGCCAAGCTCTCGCTGCAGAGAGCTACGCCGTTTTCTCATTTAATGACGAATTCTCTCCGCTCACTGTCAATAAAGCGCGAAAGTTGTACAGAGGGAAGACGCAACTTTTACAAGGCCAGCGAATTGAACTCTCTGACTGGCCTGCGACATCAACAGAAAGAGCTGAGTTCTATCGTTATCTTCTCAACAAAAATTTAGCGCAAATGAACGCGCATTGGGCAAGCTTGTCTTTTTCAGGTAAAGCTAGACCGCCAAAAGTGATTGCACGCTCCAGCATTGATGACCTCATAGCATGGATGCAAGAGAAGCCCAATAGAATTGGTTATGCCCCAACATCGAGCGTCCCTAGTAATGCTCATGTTTTATGTGTGGTTAGCTCGGAGAATTGATATGAAAAAATATTTAACCATGTTATCGCTGAGTATCGCGACCTTTCCGAGCTCAGCCACGATTGAACTAACAGAACAACTTTCTTTAAGTGGTTTTGGCTCTACTTCGTGGGCAAAATCCGATAACCCAACTACGTTACTAGTTAACCGCTTTATTGGCGATGAATCTTGTTTCGATTGCGATACCACTTTCGGCATGCAGCTCGATTATTTTCACAAGGCATTTCGGGCATCCGCACAAGTCGTAAAGCGCCCGCAAGACCATTGGAGCTCGCCTCAGCTCGAGTGGGCGTATTTGGCTTATACCTATCAAAACATAGAAATACGAGGAGGACGCTTAAGACTGCCACTGTTTTTGATGTCTGAGTACAACTATGTCGGCCACGCTTTTACCCAAGCCCGCCCACCGAATGAGGTATATGACAGCATTCTAGGTATCACGGCTTATAACGGCCTATCTGCACGCTGGATTCATGACCTCAATGAGCAAGTCGTACTTACTGCCATGCCGTTTGTCGGGTTTAAAGACAATAGTGACGTAACCATCAATGAACGTACTGAATTGGAAATTGAGTCAAACAATACTGCAGGGATGAACTTAACGCTAAGCGGAGAGAGCTATCGTTGGAATTTTTCCTACCTCCACGGCGATTATGATCAAACAACGACGCTCTCTAACATTGAGCAGTCCACTCCCGGTGGCGGAACCACAATCATTGACCGTCTAGTTGAAACAGAAAAAAACAACACGATCGATCTGTTCTCTCTAGGGTTAAGATACGAGCTCGATAACATTGTGATTATGGTAGAAGGACAGACCAGCAATCTTTCCTCATCTTGGTACGCGACAACAAGTTATAATGTAAACAAGCTGACTCCTTATATTGTTTACGGTCAGCAGTTTAATAGTCGGGATAAAAAAAGTGGAGACAGTTTCTTACTCGGATTGAGATACGACCTAGATTACAACGTTTCCCTAAACGCAGAATGGCAAAGGTTCAACGCCTACAATAATAGCTCTGGCGCGTTTTCATCAGCCCCAAAGGATGACAGTGCGAGCCTTTATACGCTAATGCTCAACTTCGTTTTTTAATGTTTCTTACAGTACCAACTTCCACAACACTGGGGGCTGTTTGTTGTATTAAGAAGGCTTTTTGCAACACGTAACTAAACGCTAAACAACTGGAAGGGATAGAATCGATCAGATAGGTAAGTGGCAATCCAAACAGAGACAAAGGTTACTCTATTTCGGTTTATTTTGATTGCCTTTTAACCGCTTTTCTTTGCGTCGCAGTGCCCGGAAAAACTTTGACTCTTCGTGGTACCAACCAAGGACACTAATTGGAAAGCCCACGAGCATCATAATAAAAACATCCGCTGGGAGTTGTTCCCAAATGTCGCTTAAAGAATGCAGCTCTCCAAAAATGAACAAACCGATGACTTTACCAAGCAGTAATGCACAACAAATCATAAAGAAGGACTTTAATATATAGTGCCATTTGCCTTTTTTACGCTCTTCTCTCCAATAGGCATATTTATATTGTCGATCGTACATTCATCCCCCCCTAAAGTAAACTTGCCGTAAGTTTAAGCATCTCGATAGCGTAAAGTGCGTTGGCACCTCTTTAATCATAGTGCGTATCTAAAGTGAATGCTTGTCGTGGCAATAAGAAGGAGAGGTATTCTGTAGTAAGAGCTACATAATCTCTGAACGTTATATGTCTTGTGTCATTCGGATGATGCCTGATTTTGCTTATCGCTAGTGTTTTCTGAACACCCAAATCGGGCCGATGAGTAGAAACTGTAAATCCTCAAAAAACGACGGTTTTTTACCTTCAATCTTGTGACCGATAAATTGCAATATCCACAATACGCCAAACAAAAGCATAGAAATATGCAGAACGGGCAACATCAATACCTCTAGAGACCAAATAAGGCCAATGCACGCTAATGTGTAGCCGATCATCATCATGAATACGCTCAGAGACAAACGAAAATAGAAAACCCAAGTGGGGATCACCGCTACCCAAACCCAATTAAGTTCGAAGCCTAATAATGAAATCTGGGGAATCGACCAAATAAGTCCAACCACAGAAAGGTAAATACCTGGAACTGCGATTGTGTGAATCTTTTGGTTGATAGGGTTTTGGTGACTCTCACCATATTCTTTTAGCCATTCAGATAATGCTCGCATATCATTCCCCTTTTCCACCTTCTTATTCTTATATAGCCCGAGGATGAAAAAGGTGCGAATTTTTCCGTAAAGGCTACGAGCAACGAGCGACAAGACAACAGAGGCCAGTGCGTTGCCGATTACTCACCAAGCAACGCTCGTTGTGCTTTCGGCAGCTTGGCAACGACAAGAGCATAAGAGCGTTCACACAAATCTTGAATCAACCCATCCTCGACATCACCGTTAAAATAAACCGTTATCCAATGACGCTTATTTAAGTGATAACCCGGGATAATATCCGTAAACTGCGACGTTAAGACTTCTCCATCTTCTGGTTTTACTTTTACGCTGACATACTCCCGACCGTTTCTCTCTGCAATGATGGCAAACATCTTGCCTTTGATTTTGTATACAAGCGCTTCAGGCCCAAATGGGAAATCACTTTCTGCACACATGAAGGTACTTAAGTATTGTTCTAGTTCTTTGCTTTTCATATCCCCTACCTCCTTCTGCGTTCTCACTCAAATTGTGGCAATAGCAATTTTAACGCCTGGTTAACCTGCTCTTTTTCATTGCCTTCTAAACCATGCAATAACGATTGCTGAACGTCTACATGCTCCAAAATTAGCTTGTCAATTAAGGTTAAGCCTTGCTCTGTTAGTTCAACGGTGACGCTACGTCGGTCTTCTTTGCTATGGGTTCTGGTAATAAACCCTTTCTTCTCTAGTTTATCTAAGCGATTGGTCATCGCACCCGAAGTGAGCATCATTGACTCTATTAACGCTGAGGGAGTAAGACAATATGGTGAACCAGCTCGACGCAGTGTCGCTAACACATCAAATTCACCCATTTTCAGATCGTACTTCTTATGTAGCTCGGCGACCCTAGATTCCATGTGTTTTGCAATTCGCATTAGTCGACCCATTATTGCCATCGGTTCAGTGTCGAGGTCTGGCTTCTCCCTAGCCCACTGCTCTACCACTCTATCAATTGCATCCATTATTTCTCTCCAAACATCATATATTTTTTATTTTAACATAAAGATACTTTACAAAAAGCCACCTTGCCGATATCGTTACATTTAATTATCTCTACATAAAGATATTTAACATGAACATTTTACTTGCGATGATTCCTGCCTTTTTTTGGGGGACGACTTATGCTGTTACTCAGTTTACTCTACCGGACTGGCCTCCCGTTTTACTTGGTGCTCTAAGGGCACTGCCTGCGGGTCTTTTGTTGCTGGCAATAAAGCCCTCGTTTCCAAAAAGAAGTGAGTGGAAAGTGCTGCTTGTTTTAGGAACCATCAACATCGCTTGCTTCTTTGGTCTCATTTTTGTCATGGCGTTGACGCTTCCTTCTGCCATCTCTGGTGTTGGTATGGTTTCGGTCCCCGTTTTTGCGATGCTGTTTGGTTGGGCGGTCTACAAACGTCAGCCTAGTGGCACTCAAGCGATAAGCGGCGCAACTTTGATTGCTTTAGCTTGGTTCTTATTTGATCCTAGCTCTATTTCTCTCGAACCCGTGGGCTTACTTGCGATGATCTCCGCCATTATGTGCATCGTGATAGGAAGTAGCGTAACAAAGTCACTAGGTACAAAAATGCACTGGTGGACAGTGCTAACATGGCAGCTCATTTTGGGTGGCGTGATTATGTCTATCGCAACAAGTGTGCTGGCGATAAACAATCCAGAGCCATATGTTACGGTCGTTCAGGACGTATCCATGACGAATATTCTAGGGTTACTGTGGGTAGTTATTCTGAACACCGCATTAGGGTATGGCATGTATGTATGGTTATTACAGCGGATGTCGGTCGTAGATTTTACCTTTGGTGGTATTGCAAACCCAGTCGCAGGCATTGTTTCGGGCCTACTGCTATTGGGGGAAACGTTCACTCCTCTGCAATACAGCTTAATGCTAGGAATGATCGTAATGTCATTACTACCTCAGCTCATTACGTCAATCAAAACGAAAAGAGCCGCACTCTCCTCCTAAGTAACGTTAATTCCTAACACTCTAGAAGTAATGAGAGTGTTAGGAATCCTCAAGTGTAACCCCATCAGCAGAAATCAGCGCTAACCTAGGCAACTGACACCTTTAAAACGGTACGTTTTGACATTATGGCTGTTAAGCGCTTGCAAGGTTAGTCAGGGGCTCTGGTTTAGCGTAAACATAACCTTGAATAAGGTAAATCGCATGCTGAGCCAGATATTCGACTTGAGCCTGGCTCTCTACACCTTCTGCAATCATCTCACATTCCGCTTTGTTCGCTGCAGACACAATTGAGTCCAGCACTTTCAACTTTTGATCGTCAGATCCTATTGGATCAATGAACATCTTATCCACTTTTACACACCGGATGCCCAAATCTTGTAGGTAAGAAAAGCCACCATATCCGGTACCAAAATCGTCAATTTTGAACTTGTAGCCTTTATTCGTTAAATACAAAATCTCTTTTTTCGCGGCCTCAGTGTCTTTTACTGGTATTCTCTCGGTCAACTCAAAATGAATTCTATTCGAGATTGGCCAATTTAACTCCGACAGCAACTTCGTTAATACGCCTGACTCTAAATGGGAGGAAACAATATTGATGCTGACCCACGTATGCTCGGGCAAGTCACTTAAGTCTTGTATGATTTTACGAATAAGCTGATTGGTCATCGGGATAATCAGGCCACTTTCTTCTGCAGCACCAATAAACATATTTGGTGGCACCATTCCATCACGTCGCGACCATCGAATCAGAGCTTCATATCCTACTGTCTTACCATCGCGACTATCGACAATCGCCTGGTAGTAAGGAATAAATTCTGTATTACTAATCCCATTTTCAATTAGACCTGTAATGGATTTTCTCAAGCTTTTACCAGATATGTATGCAAAGGCAGTCACAAGACCAGCAAGCACACTTACAAGACCGCCCCACAAAAGTACTCTTTCCTGAGCATAATTTTTAAGTTTTTCACCGCTGTATATCTTGATGAGCATGTTGGCTTGAGACTCTCCTGAAAAGAAAAACTCTTTTGACAGTGCGTTTTCTTCTCCTGCAATATTCGCTTTGCCACGGCTTATCGTTAAATCACCAAATATTGGTTCATCATACTTAAACTCTACAAATAGGCAGTCTTTGCAAGGCGTTTTTATTACCTCGTTAACCCAACTGTTATCAAGTACCCAGAAGACTTCAACGTGTTCATTATCATAAATGACCATCCACTCTATTTGGTCATTCTGTTGCGGCAAAATAAGTGATGCGAAAAAGTTTTCATCCATCTGAAATCGTTCACTACTAGATGGGCGAGACACTTCACTACCAACCGTGGAACACGTTTTTCCGCCTTCTGTGGTCATCGCAATAAAACGAATGTAACGGTTATAAAAACGTGGGTCGCGTAAAGTTCTTACATCACTATCACTACAAGTAAAATCTAACTGAGCAATCTGCTTCACTATTGCTCCGTCCAAATAGGCAGACCTTTGATTTAAATAATCTACGTAAGCATCTATTTTCGACGCTTTTACCGAGTTGACGTAAAAGTTGGTTATCGAATGAAAGGCCACTACAAATATGGCGATGGGAACTAAGCCGAGTAAAATGGCATACCTTGTATTCTTTGTTATCAAAGTTCGTCCTGCTAATCTGTCAAGCAACCTAAGTGGGATATGAATACTATCTCATTTTTATAGTCCAAAAAGTGAGGAATGACGCTCAATAAAATTATAGACTCAAGTGGCTTTCAGATGTCGGGATTTAGAATGTGAGCACCAAACCACATTCGAGGAGAACAAAGTAGCGACTAAGTGGAAAGTAAGAACGAGCCCAATTGTTAAGTCATCCGTAATAAAAGTGACGACTTGGAGCTTGAGCAATACTTTTTAGATAGGCAGCAGATACGCTAAAAAACAAAAAGGAAACGATTGATACCAACCGCTTCCTTGATTTGTTATTGCTATTTAAAAGCGCGTGAATTACGCCACTTCAAGAATCACTTTTTCCAACTTATCTAAACCTTCACTAAGCACTTCAGGCTCAATGGTTAGCGGCGGCAACAAGCGAATCACGTTCGCTTTTACCCCACAAGAAAGCAAAATCAGACCATTTTCTTGCGCTTTAGAAATCACCGCTTTGGTCATCTCTTGTAGCGGCTCACCCGTTTCAGGATCAGTAAATTCAATCGCCATCATCGCACCTGTAGTACGGATTTCACCGATAGCAGGCACTGACTGTTGCAGTTTTGTCATACGAGCATTGACCACTTCACCGATACCCATTGCTTTAGCACACAAGTCTTCTTCTTCGATAATTTTCAGTACTTCAAGACCAGCAACACAGCCAAGTGGCGAGCCCGCATAAGTGCCACCTAAACCACCAGGTAGTGCAGAATCCATCACATCCGCTTTCCCAACTACCGCTGAGATTGGGAAACCACCAGCAATGCCTTTCGCCATTGTCATTAGGTCAGGTTCAATGCCTAGGTATTCTGTTGCAAACATTTTACCGGTACGAGCAAAACCCGTTTGGATTTCATCGGCAATCAGCATAATACCGTGCTTATCACACAGCTGACGCAAGCCTTGTGCAAACGCTTCAGGTGCTTTGTAGAAGCCGCCCTCGCCTTGTACTGGCTCGAAGATGATCGCCGCAACGCGTGAAGGTTCAATATCGCACGCAAATAGGTCGTCGATCGCTTGTAAGCTTTGCTCAATGCTGATGCCGTGGAACGCATTTGGGTACGGCGCGTGGTAGATTTCATTCGGGAAAGGACCAAAACCTGCTTTGTACGGCGCTACTTTACCGGTTAACCCCATCGTCATATTTGTGCGACCGTGAAAGCCGCCTTTGAACGCTATCACGCCGCTACGACCAGTATGAGCGCGCGCTACTTTCACTGCGTTTTCGACCGCCTCGGCGCCAGTGGTTAGAAAGATCGCTTTCTTCTTAGTCTCACCCGGTGCAAGTTCTGTCAGCTTTTCAGCCAGCTCTACGAATGACGCGTATGGCGTAACCATCGCACACGTGTGTGAGAAATTGTCCAGCTGAGCTTTTACCGCTTCGCTAATGCGCTTGTGAGAATGCCCGGTGTTAGTTACCGCGATGCCCGCTGCAAAGTCGATGTATTTATTGCCTTCAATATCCCATACGTAAGCGTTTTCTGCTTTCTCGACGTAAAGTGGGTACAGTGCGCCCATACCTTGAGCGATAACTTGGCTTCTTCTTTCGTGTAGTTGTTGGTTTGTCATTGTTTTGTCCTTAATTAGTTGCCGCCAAAGCAGAGATATTTCACGTCCATGTATTCATCGATACCTTGTTTTGCACCTTCACGTCCGATACCGGACTGCTTAACACCACCGAAAGGAGCCACTTCAGTAGAGATCATACCTTCGTTAATGCCGACCATGCCGTATTCGAGCGCTTCTGCGATTTTCCAAACACGGTGAATGTTTTGGCTGTAGAAGTACGACGCGAGACCGTAGATGGTGTCGTTCGCCATTTCGACTAGCTGTTCGTCGCTGTCAAAACGAATCACTGGCGCGACAGGGCCAAAGATTTCCTCGGAAACAATCTTCATGTCGTGAGTAACGTCTTTGAGAACCACTGGCTGCATAAATAGACCATCGAGCTTTTTAAGCTCTGAAACCGGCTTCGCGCCTTGCTCGATAGCACCATCAATAAGCGTCTGAATGCCTTGCTTCGCTGACTCGCTGATCACTGGACCAATGTTGACCCCCTCTTCCAATCCGTTACCAACTTTGAGCTGCTGAACCGCAGCGTCAAACTTAGCAACGAATTCGTCATACACTTTGCTGTGTACATAGAAACGGTTCGCACAAACACACGTTTGACCTGCGTTACGGAATTTCGACGCCATCGCGCCTGCCACAGCTGCATCAATATCCGCATCATCGAATACGATAAATGGCGCGTTGCCACCGAGCTCCATTGAGGTACGTTTGATGTCAGCCGCGCTTTGCTGCATCAGCACGCTACCGACTTGAGTAGAGCCAGTGAAAGACAACTTACGAATCAACGGGTGTGAAGTGAAGATAGCACCGACCTGACGGGAGTTTTCCCCCAATACCACTTGCAGCACATCGCGTGGGATACCCGCTTGATAGGCAAGCTCTGCAACCGCAAACGCAGACAGCGGCGTAGATTCAGATGGTTTTACCACAAAGCTACAGCCTGCTGCTAAAGCTGGCCCTGCTTTGCGCGTGATCATCGCAATTGGGAAGTTCCAAGGTGTAATCGCACAGGCGACACCAATTGGCTGTTTGATGGTCACCAAACGCTTGTCCGCACTTGGCGCAGGAATCGTCTCACCGTAGGTACGCTTCGCTTCTTCAGCAAACCATTCGATAAAGCTCGCGCCGTAAAGCACTTCACCTTGAGCTTCCGCTAGCGGCTTACCTTGCTCTAACGTCATCAAACGGCCAAGGTCGGCTTTGTTTTCTAACAGGAGTTGGAACCAACGATTGAGCATGCCAGCACGCATTTTTGCTGGCAGTGCCGCCCACTCTTTCTGCGCCACACTGGCACGTTCAATGCCATTTAAAATGTCGTTTTCGGTTGAAACTGGTGCGTACCCGAGGAGTTCTCCGGTCGCCGGATTAGTCACTGCAATGCCCTGTTGTGGATTCGCTACCATAAACGAAACAAGGCTTTGGTTTTGTATCTGTTGCATGGTCATTCCTTTTGACAACTCATCATCGCCGCTAAGCCAGCGGCGAGTTCATGTTTAAGCAGGGATCTGCTGCGTAATACAGTGAATGTTCCCTCCGCCGAGTAGAACCTCTCTCGACGGTATCGCGATGATTTGGTATTCCGGCATCGCGTTTTGCAAAATATCGATCGCCATAGCGTCGGTCTCTTCGTCCAGCATCGGCAAGAACACATGCTCGTTGACGATAAGAAAGTTCGCATAAGAGGCACTTAGGCGTTCGCCAGCTTGTCGACTCATTCCCGAACTGGCGTCAATGCCATTGGCTTCGCGCTCGCTGTAATGCAACGGACCCGGTAATGGCAAACGGACAATTTCAATATTGCGCCCTTTCGCATCGTGCTGAGATTTCAGTACTTGTTCCGCTTGACGAGATAACGCGTATTGCGGATCACTTGGGTCATCGGTCCAACTCAGTACCACCTTACCCGGAGCGATAACGTGCATCAGGTTGTCAACATGGCCGTCTGTTTCGTCATTGAATAAACCATTTGGCAACCAAATGACTTTTTCGATACCGAGATACGCCTTTAACTGCTCTTCAATTTGCGCTTTGCTCAACTGTGGATTTCGCCCCGGACTAAGTAAGCACTCTTCTGTGGTGTAAAGGGTGCCTTCACCATCGGTGTGAATCGCCCCACCTTCAAGTACAAACGGTGCGCGGTAATGATCAATACCGATGATGTCGCACACCGAACCAGCGACAAGATCGTCCTGCTGCCAGTTGTCGTAAAGGCCGTTGTATTCGCCGCCCCACGCGTTGAATTGCCAACTAATCCCACGGCGCTCGCCCGCTTGGTTAACAAGCACGGTCGGCCCGATGTCTCGCATCCACGCATCGTTAAATGGGATTTCCACCAAACGTACATCTGAGTGAAGCATTTGACGCGCTCGGTCAAAGTTGTGCGAGCACACCGCCACACACACTTTGGTCACTTCCGCGATTAAGTTCGCGATTCTGGCGAAGGTTTCTTGCGCGGGTAATGCGTCATCACGCCAATTGTCTTTCCTTTCTGGCCACGCTAGCCAAACTTCACTAACCGGCTGAAACTCAGCCGGAAAATAGAAGCCATCTTGCGCTGGTGTTGTCGATAACTTCATTTTAACGCCTCTTTAAACGGCTAGTTTGCCAACGCTGGTGTAAAGGTCTGGACGACGGTCGCGGAACAAGCCCCACGCGTGACGCGCTTTCGCTGTCGTAGCTAGGTCGATTTCTGCGTAAATGATGGTTTCACCTTGACGCGGTGCTTCGGCAATTTTTGCACCAGTGTGGTCAGTGATAAAAGAAGAGCCGTAGAACGTCGTCTCGATACCATCATCGACTTCAGTGCCCACTCGGTTTGACGCAATCACTGGAACGAGGTTTGCTGCCGAGTGACCTTGCATTGTACGTTGCCAGTGGTCACGTGAATCCAGTGTCGGATCTTGAGGCTCAGAACCGATTGCAGTTGGGTAAAAAATCGCTTCCGCGCCGTGCAGAGCCAAGCTGCGTGCAAGCTCTGGAAACCATTGGTCCCAGCAAATGCCAGCACCGAACTTACCGAACTTGGTTTGCCACACTTTGAAACCGGTATCGCCAGGGCTAAAGTAGTACTTCTCGCTGTAGCCCGGGCCGTCAGGAATGTGTGACTTGCGGTAGTTATCTAGTACCGTGCCATCGGCATCTATCATTACTAGCGAGTTAAAAAACGTATTGCCCGCTTTTTCAAAGTAACTGACTGGAATAACGACGCCGAGCTCTTTAGCCAGTGCACTCATCTCTTTAATAAGACGACAATTCTCCGTTTCTTCTGCAAGCTCGAAATACTTTGCTTCTTGTTTTTTGCAGAAGTAAGGCGCAGCGAACAGCTCTTGCGGAAGAATCACGTTCGCACCGTTTTGTGCTGCTTCACGAATCGCCTTTTTTGCTTTGGCTAAGTTATCTTCCAGATCCCAGCTTTTCGTCAGTTGAAGGGCTGCAAATTTCACCACTTTGCTCATTGGATATTCCTTATCTCTTAAATCGCCAGTTTGTCACGTAGGTTGTAGTAAGCCGCACCCATTGCCGTAAACGGAATTTGGAAGTGGCGGCCACCTGGGAAGGAGTAATGTTTCAGTGCAGCAAACGCATCGAAACGTTCAGCGTGTCCGGTCAATGCTTCTGCCAACAACTTGCCTGCTAGATGAGTACACGTTACACCGTGACCGCTGTAGCCTTGGAGGTAGTAAATGTTGTCTGCAAACGAGCCAAATTGCGGCATGCGTGAGTAAGTCAGCAAGAAGTTACCTGTCCAGGTGTAATCAATCTTGATGCCTTTCAATTGTGGGAAGACCTTTTCCATCTTCGGACGGATCAGTGCTTCAATGTTTTCTGGGTCACGTGCACCGTAAACCACGCCGCCTCCGAACAACAAACGCTTGTCGGCAGTTAAGCGGAAGTAGTCAAGTAAGTAATTACAGTCTTCAACGCAGTAGTCGCTAGTCAGCACTTGTTTTAGCTGCTCATCACTCAAAGGTTGAGTCGCCACCACTTGTGTGCCACACGGAATCGCTTTGTTGCTGATGTTTGGAGCCAACCCACCAAGATACGCGTTACCTGCCAAAACCACGTACTTGCTCTTCACGCTACCTTGCGCCGTTTTGACTACTGGGTTAATCCCTTTGTCAATCGACACGACCGCCGACTGCTCAAAGATTTGACCACCTAGAGAAATGAACGCAGCGGCTTCACCTAATGCCAGTTTCAGCGGGTGAATATGACCACCGCGCATATCCAGCAAACCGCCAGTGTACACTTTCGTGCCTACCGCTTGTTCTACCTCTCCTGCGTCAAGCAGAGTCAGTTGGTCGTTGCCGTAACGCTCCCAGTTCTTCTTATGTTCTTCTAGCCCTTTGAGTTGTTTACTATTCAGTGCCGTGAACAAGCCGCCTTGCTTGTAATCACAGTTGATGTCGTATTTGTCGATCAGACCACGGATGATATCGCCGCCTTCAAAAATCATATCGCACAGAGCTTTAGCTTGGTTTTGGTCGTAACGGCTTTCAATCACGTCAACATCTCGGCTGTAGCTGTTAACGATTTGGCCACCGTTACGACCAGTTGCTCCAAAGCCCACTTTTGCGCTCTCTAACGCAACAACTTTAAAACCTTTTTCTGCAAGGTGCAGCGCAGAAGAAAGACCAGAGAATCCCGCACCGACTACACACACATCGCACTCGATGTTGTCTTGCAGTTGTGGGTATTCCGGCATGTTTGGCACAGAGTGCGCGTAGAACGAATCCGTATGCTTGTTCATAGAACTATTCCTTTATTTATCTTAATCGTCAGCAGGCTTAAGGATGGAGGCGAATCCAAGTGGTTTTCGTTTCGGTGAATTTTTCAATCGCGTGGAGAGACTTGTCTCGACCATTTCCGCTCATTTTGAATCCGCCAAATGGGACCGTCATGTCACCTTCGTTGTAGTTGTTGACCCAAACCGAGCCGGCTTGCAGTCGTTTTGCTACGCGATGAACGCGGTTGATGTTGCTACTCCAAAGTGCAGCACCTAAGCCATACTTCGAATCGTTAGCGATCTCGATTGCTTGCGCTTCGTCTTTGAATGGAATGACACACAGCACCGGACCAAAAATTTCCTCTTGGGCAACACGCATCTTGTTGTCGACGTTGTCTAAAATGGTTGGGGAAACAAATGCACCTTGCCCATCGACATCGCCGCCACAACGTACGTTTGCACCTTCTGATTCACCTAACGAGATGTATTCCAACACTTTTGATTTATGATCTTGGTCGATAAGCGCACCCATGGATGAACTTGGGTCCATTGGGTCTTTTGGCGTGAACGCTTTCGACGCTTGAATAACTTTTTCTATGAACTGATCTTTGATGCTTTCGTGAATAAGCAGGCGGGTTGCCGCGACGCACACCTCACCTTGGTTGTAGAAACACCCTGCAGCGGTTTCTGCTGCTGCGCGGTCTAAATCATCACAATCTTCAAACACGATGTTCGCGTTCTTGCCGCCCGCTTCTGCAAACACGCGCTTTAGGTTGCTCTCACCCGATCTGACCATCAGTTGACCTGCAATGCGCGTCGAGCCTGTGAAGGCGATGCAGTCTACGTCTTGGTGTTTCGCCAGCGCGTCGCCAGCTTCATGACCAAAACCCGTAATGACTTGGAAAACGCCTGTTGGTAAGCCCGCTTGAGAAGCAAGTTGACCTAGAAATATCGCGGTGAGAGAAGATTTTTCTGACGGTTTTAGAATCACGCTGTTACCAGCGGCTAAAGCAGGACCAAGCTTCCAGCACGCAAGCCAAAGGGGGAAGTTCCACGGTACAACCGCAGCAACCACACCAATTGGTTGATGAGAAATAAAAGCGTGTACATCTTTTTCGGTTGGGGCAACTTCGCCGTATACTTTGTCGATTGCTTCTGCGTACCAGCGTAATGCACTCGCCGCACCAGGAATATCGGTAGAGAAGCTGTGAGAGATAGGCTTACCGGTATCAAGCGTTTCTAGCAGAGCCAATTCTTCTTGGTTTTGATCAATCAAGTCAGCAAACTGTTTAAGCACTGCTTTGCGATGAGCTGGGCTACTCTCGCTCCACTGACCGGATTGAAATGCTTGGCGAGCGTATGAAACCGCGAGATCAACATCTTCATTTTGGCAACGGGCGATTTCGGTGAATATCTCATCTGTTGCTGGGTTAACTACCGGGATGGTTTGCCCTGTTAAAGCGGCACTGTATTCACCGTTAATGTACGCCCTGTTTTCGATGTTTAGATTGTTTTTTAGTTCAATCCATTGCTCTTGGGTTTTCATACGCTCTCCTTGTGATCACACAAGGCAAGCCCCCACTAAAATGTGGTTGGCGTATGCGCACTTATCATTCGACAAGCCTTGTCTGTGTGATTTGTAAATCGATGGGGCTTCGTCGTATCAATAATGTACGACTCGCCCGCTGTTATGACATGAGATTGCCCTTTATATTCCAGAGTGATTTCGCCCTCTAATACGGTGCCAATCTCTTCGCCTTCGTGTTTGATTTCTGCCGCACCAGTGGTTCCATAAGGTGCGTATTCCTCGATCAAGAATCCGATGACTTGATCTTTGTCGCCATTCGTTACCAGTTTCATGGACACCGTCTCGCTCCCGATTTCCACAAGATCTGACGGCTTGATGACTACTTTCACTTCATCGTTCGAAGGTTGTTCAAAAGTGAAAAACTCTGATAACGATAAAGAAAATACATTAACGATTTTTTGTAGTGAGCTGACCGACGGGCTCACTTTGCCATTTTCAATGGATGAGATTGCACTATGGGTAATACCAGCGCGCTCGGCTAGTTCCCTTTGTGACAATCCATGTTTTTTTCGTAACTGAACAATATTTTTACCAATCTCTTGATTGTCCATTCATACAGCTCCAAACGTTTAACGAGAGGTAGCCATCATAAATTCATTGAACAAAATTTGAGAGAAATGATTGGTTTTTGCTTCCCATTCTGGGTGCCACTGCACGCCAACGAAAAATTTTTGATTAGGAAGACTAAATGCTTCTACCAAGCCATCCGGGGCTTTAGCTTCTACTTGTAAGAGAGGAGCAAGCTGATCGACGCCTTGGTTGTGTAGTGTGTTCACTTCAAAGAAGGTGGTATTTTCCCAATGATTTTGCACCAGCCATTGTTCAAATAAGCTCTGCTTTTGAACTAGCACAGCGTGTGCTGGCGCGTATTTTTGTTCGAAATCTTCAACAGGCGCTTCACGATGGTCATTGAAGCCGGAGTCATGAACGGCTGGGTTTAACGAGCCACCAAGTGCGACATTCATCTCTTGAAAACCGCGGCAAATACCAAGGCACGGAATGTTTTGGTCAACCGCATGACGAATTAACGTGAATGAGAGCTCATCACGAGCTTCATCTTTGTAGCTCTCTTCGTGCGTTGCATTGTATCGATGTGGCGCAACGTTAGAGTGGCTGCCAGGAAAAAGAAAACCATCACATATGTCTAGGATGGTGGTTACGTCATCGCCCGACATGTCGGGAGCCAACATAATCGGTAGTCCTCCAAAATCCTTTATGGCGCGAAGGTAAAAGTCGTTGACCGCTTGTATCTGATAGCCACCCAACTCTTTAGCGCAGCTAACCACACCAATGATGGGTTTGTGTGTATCTGCCATGATATGTCCGTGTTCAATTTATTTAACACAAACCCTACAAACCATGTACAAAATTATCAACACAGATGACCATTATTATCGTCACAACGTGATCTGACGCACTTTTTAGGCTTCAAAACTGAATATTTATGCTCATTATATTGAACAAAACAAAACCAACTGTTACAAAATAGTTAACAGAAAGACATAAAAACCAGCCGTTAAACATCAAAAACACAGTGTAAGTGCATGTTTAAATTAAAAATAACCTAAAAAACAAACAACTCGTTCAGAGTGCTGTAATTTATTTGTTAATTTGGTTATTTCTAATTTCTACTCGTCAGGCTATTTGGAGAAGAAAATGGAATCGTATCTACAGGAAGTACAAAATTTTAAACAAAAATGGCCCGATATTGAATTTATCGATCTCATCTTTACCGATATAAATGCCACCCCAAGAGGAAAACGCATCCCGATAGATGCTCTAGAAAAACTGAATAAAGGTGTTGCCCTCCCCCTTTCGACCATCACCCTAGATACCAAAGGTAACGTCGTTGAAACGGCCGGGTTGGGAGAAGATCTCGGAGAACCAGATAATCTCTGCTATCCAATCAGCGGCACCTTAATGCCGACGGCAAAAGAACAAGTTGGTCAGCTACTGCTTAGTATGATGGATGAAACCGGGCAGCACCCTAACCCACTGTTCATCCGAAACATTCTCGCTTCTATATTGCAAACACTGCATGCTAAAGACCAATATCCTTGTGTCGCGCTCGAGCTGGAGTTCTATTTAATAGACAAAACCCGCGGCGAAAATGGCGAACCATTAACGGCAATTAACCCCACGAAAAAAACTCGAGAAAAAGATACCGAGGTTTACGACCTTGATGGACTAGATGACTACGCTGATTTCTTGGCCGACCTTAATCGAATTGCATTAGAACAAGGTTTAAACACTTCCGGAGCCCTATCTGAATCGGCACCAGGGCAGTTCGAAATCAACTTCAACCATTCTAAAGATGTACTTCGAGCATGTGATGAAATCATCATCGCAAAACGCTTGATTCGCCAGGTCGCTCATCAGCACGGATTTGACGCCACATTTATGGCGAAACCTTTTAGTGAGCAAGCGGGTAATGGCATGCACATTCATCTCAGCTTGGTTGATACAGATGGTAACAACCACTTTAGCCAATCAGACGGTCAAGCGAGCGCCTTCTTCTATCAAACCATGGCAGCGATGCTGTCACAAACATCCGATGCCATGGCCCTAATCTGTCCTAACGTTAACTCTTACCGTCGCTTTGTTCCTGGCGCTTACGTCCCAACCAAAGCCGATTGGGGAGAAAACCACCGCGGTGTTGCGTTGCGTGTGCCTATCAGCGATAGCAAAAATCGCCGTATAGAGCATCGTATAGCAGGCGCTGACGTTAACCCATACATTCTCGCTGCAGTAGTACTTTCCGCAGTATTAGCGAGTGAAAGCTACACCAAAGATCAATGTCCACCGACTCTCAGTGATGATGCAATTGAGTTACCTCTGCGTATGTCAGAAGCTCTAGAGCGACTGGAGCACAGTGAGCTGGCTCAATACATCTCAAGAGACTTTATCGATTTGTATCTAGCTTGCAAACAGAGTGAACTCGCAGAATTTGAGCGAGCGATTACTCCATTGGAAATCGACTGGATGTTGCACTCGGCATAAACAAAGGAAATGAACTTTATGACTACGCAGACCAAGGCGCTGGATGCGCCTCTTAAAATCAACTCTCAACACATTATTGTTTCTTTAATCTCGGTTGCGACGTTTGTCTTTTTTACCGCAATCGGTTTGAACCATGAGGAAGGCGAAGCCTACGGATGGATGAGTCTTTTACCAACGGCGTTGGTATTGGTCTTTGCGCTGACAACACACCGAACTGTGGAAGCCCTCTTTAGCGGCGCTATTGCCGGTGTTCTTCTGCTTAACCCAACTGAAGCGGTGGAACAGATTGTTGATATTTCCATGAGTGTAATGATGGATGAAACTATTGCCTGGATCATCCTAGTTTGTGGTTTGATGGGCGGCCTAATTGCTATTTTGGAGAAAGGCGGCAGTATCTTAAGCTTCTCCGACATGCTAGTCACGAAAGTAAAAAGCCGTAAGCAATCGATGCTGATGACCTTTGCTTTAGGTATTCTGATCTTTATCGACGATTATTTGAATGCGATTGCAATTTCTTCCTCAATGAAAAAAGTTACGGACGGCTACCAAATCTCGCGTGAAAAACTCTCATATCTTGTGGATTCAACCGCCGCACCTATCTGTATCCTCGTACCAATTTCCACTTGGGCAATTTTCTTCAGTTCGTTGCTAGAAGCAAACGGAGTAGCAGAAGCGGGAGATGGTATCAAAGCATACATTGAAGCTATTCCATACATGGCTTACGGCTGGGTAACGCTGGTGATTGTTTTGCTGGTTGCAATGGAAAAGATCCCAGATCTAGGTGCGATGAAAAAGGCAGAAAAGCGTGCGAAGAATGGTCAAGTTCGTCCAGACGGTGCAACAGATGTCGACTTTGGTCCCGATGTATCTGCACATACCAACCCAACCATGGGCCTTGTCAACTTCTTGTTACCAATGATCGTACTTGTTGCCGCAAGTTGGTACTTTGGTATCGATCTACTTGCTGGTGTTTTCGTCGCGTTAATCTTTACTATTAGCTTTTACGGCGCACAAAAACTGATCTCGATGAACGACATGTTCGAAGCTGTTTATGATGGCATTAAAGTTATGCTACTGCCGCTTGCGACCGTTATTGGTGGTTTCATGTTGAAATCGGTCAACGACTCATTGGGCGTCACACAATATGTCATTGAGACCGTCAGCCCTTACCTGTCAGCGTCTTACTTCCCGGCGATTATCTTTATGATTACGGGTGCGTTGGTATTTGCAACGGCATCGTCTTGGGGAACGTTTGCAGTAGCGATGCCAATTGTTCTACCTTTGGGCGAACAGCTTGGTGTGCCTCTACACTTAACCGTTGCAGCGCTGCTTTCAGCATCAGCGGCAGGGAGCCACTCTTGTTTCTTTAGTGACTCAACCGTGTTATCTGCACAAGGTTCGGGCTGTACAGCAATGCAACACGCAACCACACAGTTTCCTTATGCGTTGATTGGTATTGTTGCAACCGCGATTTTCTTCTTCATCATCGGTTAGCCCCTTTATCTAATTGCAAAACCCTGCTCAAAAATAGCGGGGTTTTGTTCTATCAAGTCAAATGATCCTCTTAAAACTACTTTACGCCCGTTCAGTATAAAAATACTCAAAGATATACAGCTGCACTCAATAAGGGTTTGGTAAACCTAATATTTTTGGTTTACGCTTAGCGAAGCGTTTATTGTGCAACAAGGCAGCTTTTGAGTAACTTAAATGCCGCCTTAATACAGTGTTAACGGTTGGAGAGACATGAAAAAGCTAGCCCATGAGATATGGATATTTGACGGAGATCCCGTCCAATTTTTAGGACTCCCATACACCACTCGTATGACTATTGTTAGGCTTTCTGATGGTGGCCTTTGGATTCATAGTCCAATTAAGTTATCAAATTCGATTAGAGAGCAAATCAACAATCTAGGCCAAGTGAAATACTTAATCGCTCCTAATCATTTACACCACTTGTTCTTATCTGAATGGGTATCTGCCTATCCTAGCGCAGAAGTTTATGGCACAAATGAAGTCATTAAGAAGTGCCGTGATATACACTTTCACGCTTCACTTAACCAAGGCGGTAATGCTTGGAACTCTGAGATTGAACAAGAACTATTTTCTGGCTCTCCATTAATGGAAGAGTGTGTGTTTTATCATCGACTTTCAAAGACCTTAATTGTTACTGACCTCGTCGAGAATTTTTCTGGCCAGGACTTTAACTACTGGCAGCGGTTTGTGGCTAAAGGGGCCGGTATTCTTGCTCCGAATGGAAAAATGCCTTTGGATTGGCGCCTAAGTTTTATGTTTAGCAAACAAGAGGCTCGAAAACACTTAAATAAATTGCTGTCTTGGAAACCTAATATATTGGTTATGGCTCACGGTGAAATCGTCCTTGATAATGCAGACGAGTTCTTACAGCGCTCTTTTAAGTGGCTAGTATGAGACAACATTGAAAACTCACTCAACAGAATAGACAAGAAGCTATTTTAAAACATTAGGCCCTTTTAGCTTAGTCTTAGGGACGAATTTACAGCACTACACGTTATGTTTAACGATAAGCTCCCCTATTCCTCTTAATTGAGCATTATGCAGCAATTTAAAATTCCGTTAGAATTGCACTTCAAAAACTTCAATGCGAAGAATTCTGGACATTGATACGGACATAAGTTCAAGAGTTAACGTAACGCAATAGCAATCTCTTACTAATTATTTTGCATCGAGACATTGGCATACTCCCGAAACAAACCCTTCTACTCTAAAGGTTTTGTTAATAACAGTTGCCATGCTTGTTAGTTATTCTCGTTGAACTCAGTATCTTGAAGTTGTTTGAATATATAAATTTAAAAAAAAAGAGACATAAGATGCACAAAAAACTCATCATTCTAAGCTTGCCTATTCTATTAGCTGCATGTGCGGCACCAAAGTATACGGTAGAAACAATCTCGAAAGAAAATCAGAGCAAGGAAATCACCATCGTAAAAGACAACGCCACGCGAGATGTTTTCTTAGATTCGATGCAAGACTGGTGTTTGGATACCGCCCATAAATGCACAGTCGTAAGCGACGGCACGCCTCCTGTTAGCTCTGAGCTGACACTTACTTACGTATCACGCTGGAGCTGGGATTTTAGAACATTTATCGCTGATGCTCAGATCAAAGCCTACAAAAATAACGAAAAAGTAGGACAAGTTGAATTTAAAGCACCAAACAGCGCGAATCCAGATAAATGGGGTAAAGACAACAAACGAATCATTTCGATGATGGATCTGTTATTCGGTAAACAAACCGTGAGTGAGGCTCAATCCAAGATTAAGCTGGGCGAAATGTAATGAGCCGAACAATTGCCCATTTAACAAGCATCATATATTTGTAGAGAAAGATAGGAATGTTTAAGTGACTGAAGTCAAAACCATTGGGCTTTTCTTTATAACCGCCATTGCAGAAATATTAGGCTGCTACTTACCTTATCTCTGGTTAAAGGAAGATAAGTCAGTTTGGCTTTTGGTACCAGCAGCGCTATGCCTTGCTATGTTTGCTTGGCTTCTATCTTTACATCCTACCGCAACTGGCAGAGTTTATGCCGCTTACGGTGGTGTCTATATTTTTGTCGCAATTCTATGGTTGTGGTGTATCGACGGCGTTCAACCAACGCTCTGGGACATAGTGGGGGTTTCTGTCGCTATGCTTGGCATGTCAATCATCATGTTTTCACCCAGAGCATCCTAAACGTAACCGAGGGAAACCCTTACGCTTAGTATTTTGGCTATGTGCTAGATTTATTGATTAATAACATTATGACGTAATTGCTACATAGCCAAAGTATGCTTGGGCTTCACCCCAAAACAGCGCTATTTATAGGAGATACCAATGAACCATGCAGTGAAGGCAAGATTTGATGAGTATCCAAAACATGTGCGTATTCGGATAGAAGAGCTACGAAATATCGTCTTAACTATCGCTTCTGAATTAAAACTGGGGGAAGTTGAAGAATCTCTAAAATGGGGAGAGCCAAGCTACAGTGTGAAAACAGGTAGCCCGGTAAGGATGGATTGGAAACAGAAAACGCCTAGTCGTTATTATCTGTTCTTTAATTGCCAAACTAAGCTCGTCGACACATTCCGCGAACTGTATAGTGACTCACTTGAGTTTCAGGGTAATCGAGCAATAATTCTATCTTTATCCGCTCCTTTGCCAGAAGCTTCAATCAAGACCTGTTTAGAATTAGCATTAACCTATCAAAAGCGAAAGAACTTACCTCTTTTAGGTATGTAAGATCGCTTAATAAAACTATTTACGGCCGATTAACCATATTCAACTACTCTACCTTTGTATCCTTTTTAATGCTTACGCAGTAAAGTTTTAGATTAAGTGGTCACGTTAATAGCGCCGTTACCAAACTAGTAATATCGAAATAAAGAAGAGTTTATGAAATCAAAAATCTTGTTCTTACTTATGCTTGGAGCTCATTTCAATGCTTTTTCAGCGACGAACTATCAAGTCAATGTGGTAGTAACAGAGCCTCAATCAACATTCATTTTTCCGACTTTTGAAATATCCTCTAAAGGAAAAAGCAAAACCAGTTTTGTCGACGGCTGCGCGTACTTAGGAACCCTTTCAGAACCGAGCAAAAATAGCATACAGCTTGAAGCTACCATGTCATGCAACCGAGATGGCGCTACGTCAAGGATGGAAATGCCGGTATTTGTACTCAACTCCGAGGGTCAAAGCGCGAGTTATGATCTTGTAGAAAACGGGGTCGTGATGTGGAAATATTCTGTAGAAGTTAAGCCGTCACTTAAAAAGTGATATATCAGAAATACCAAATAACAATCAGCACTATTAACCGCCGTTTAAGTGCAATAGGTATATTCTTTACGACTTAATGACGTTACTTGTTGCTGCAAGTCTCCAACTCATGTACAAAACAGCCCTAAATTTAATAGGAGCTAAGTGGCATGAATTTAATTGTACGTCAGGTAACTTTAGGTGATGCTGAAGGCATTACAAACGTCCTCAATCCCATCATTATTGAAGGTTTATACACTGTATTAGATACGCCTTTCACACCTGAAGAAGAAAAAGAGTTCATTACTCATTTCCCAGAACGGGGCGTGTTTACAGTCGCTTTATCCGAAAATAGCTCACAAGTCATTGGTTTCCAAAATATCGAGCCCTTTGCACAATATACAAAAGCTTTTGACCATGTTGGCATAATTGGTACGTTTGTTAGTGACGGTGCTCGTGGCCAAGGTGTGTCTAAACAGCTTTTCAAATCGACATTCGAAGTAGCCAAACAAAAGGGTTACGAAAAACTATTTGCGTACGTTCGCAGCGATAATGAGCGAGCGTTATCAGCCTATCTCAAACAAGGCTTTGAAATCGTAGGGACCGCGAAGAAGCATGCAAAAGTTCGTGGGAGATACGTAGACGAAGTCCTCATTGAGAAGTTTTTGTAGGTGTTAAGTCGCTAAACACTAAGCACGCATATAAGAACATTTGAACCAAGACTCAATTTCCGTCGTAGAATTCTCTTTTCTAAAATAGGTTATTTGAAATGAAACTGACCTCGGAAACTGAGTCAAGAATAATAGAAATGGCATGGGAAGACCGCACCCCATATGAGGCTATCGAATTTCAATTTGGTTTGAATGAATCCGACGTGATTCAGTTTATGCGTAGCCGGCTCAAATCAAGTAGCTTTAAATTGTGGCGTAAAAGGGTTTCGGGGCGCAATACAAAACACAACAAGCTACGAAACTCAGACATCATTAGAGGTTATTGCCCAACTCAATATAAGCCGCGATAGCGAACTGCACTTGGCATAAATTTTTATTACGAATCGCAACATTTATCGCCCTACCTTTGAATCAACTCCATGATTGGAGGGGAATAGTCACCACTTAATTCAACCTAGGTGTTTCAGGGCGATAATAAATTCAATGGGAGTCATCTTAACATCCTCAGACGCCATCAAACTAATGATTCCACAGAAAAAATTGATACAAAACGCCCACTAAAAATAACTCAGATTAAGGCGTCATTTAACCCGTGTATCAATCTTCTTTTACCTTCTGTTTAGGCACTAGAATCACTAACCTTCTATTTTATCTTTGAAGGCACAGGCAAAAAGCTGCATGATTAAAAAGGAAAAATAGCTGATAACGGTTTAACAAGCACTCGGAGCTTGGAGGCAATTTTGAACAAATTACTTATGATATTTGCGTTGGTTTCTTTACCTTGCTTGGCCTCTGATGATGTTGAAGATCCCTGCAAAGTAAAAGGCGGTGGCGTTATGGCTGGTTATCAGTGTGTAGAAAAGAAAATGGAATCTGCAGATAAAGAGCTTAACGAAAGTTACAAGGAAGCAATCGCTAGAATAGGTGAGGAAGAAAAAGCACTAAGGGAAACATGGTCTCAGACCGAACTGGTAGAGCCATTTCGAAAGGCCCAAAGAGCTTGGCTAAAATACAGAGACGCCGAATGTGAGTTTACGGGCCTGTCTTCCACGCCCTCACCCTGGCAAGGTGTCCAGATTGAAGAATGTAAGTTAAGAATGACGTTAGAACGCGTCGAATACTTCAATGGTGTATACGTAGGCTAAACGGATTACATCTAACAAAGCACTTCAATAAGATTCGCAACTCTTGGCAATTTCAGTTTAAATGTACTCGGTGTTTAAGATGCAAACGTTCAGGTTGAGTGGTCGCTCCGCTTACTATTTAACTCTGCGTTGTGCGTAAAGCTAATATGGGTGTGAAATAATTATGGAAAAAGACGATTTAGTTGGGCTAGTAGTTAAGTATTTCGAGAAAATAGATGCCGGTGATCCTAGCTATCTGGATCTATTCTCAGAGGATGTTGATTTTTTCTTTCCTAAATTTGGGCAAGCGAAAGGAAAGAGTGCCTTAGTGGAGTTTGGCAATAGGATTGGTAGCTCGTTGATTAATATCTGGCACGACATAGACGGCTTTCAAATAACGACTGCTGGAAACAAGGTCATTGTTGAAGGACAGGAAGGCGGCGTAATGAGTGATGGTACCTCTTGGCCGGACAACAAAGTTTCCACAGGGCGTTTTTGTAGTGTATTTGAGTTTGAAGGAAAAATGATAAGTCGTATGTTTGTGTACGTAGATCCTGACTTCCCGAGTCGAGATTTTGAGAGAATTTCCGTGCTGGCAGGCGAGAACAACGTGCGACAAACTGTTCAAGCCTGAATACTACCGTTACCGCATAGCATCTTTGTTATGCGGTAGTATTCGTAGTTAAGGTGTGTTGAGGGCTTTGATATCGCTTTACTCACACCTTATCAGTGCGTTAGCCACATTCCCTTACTGATAGAAATGCTACTTTCTTCAATCGTCCTGTATTATGATAATGAAAAAGATTGCATTAATTTTAAGATTAAAATGAACCAAAAATTTTTTCTAAAACTACTCCCTGTCCCTTTTCTTCTAGCCGGTTGCCAGTCTACGCAAAGCCAGCTACAGCCTATACCTGAAAACGTATTATCAAACCTATCGACTCAATGGGCAGTGGTAGAGGCCTGTTTTCATTCCGATGCTTATAGCTTAGAGCAATCGGTAAACTATCGAGAAGCCATTAACTATTCTTTTTCTACTTGGCTAGTCGATCAGTCCGATATCGATCAGTCGGTAAATGAAGCTCGTGTAGCGTTATCAGAATATCAGTCTCAGAATGATGGTTTAGGAACAACATGTAAGGATTGGCACCTATCCCTAGAATCTGGATTGCGAGAAGTTAACAATCATAAGAATCAAGTGGCGATAGACCAACAGCGAGCACATGAAATACATAAAGCAAACGCTTCTAAACCTGTGACGTATTCAACACCAGCATCTACTTCGACTAGTAATGTTGTTCACTGTTACAAATTGGAAGACGTTAGCTTGAATAAGAACATTCAAACCTTTAATGGAATGATATGCCCTATAGGCTGGCTTAAATATTATGGCTATTAATGTATTTGATTAATACAGGACTTAAGAATGAACTCTAAGTTTAATTTTTAGTTCAAGATTGGGTTTCTTGTTTACAATGTTATGTTTCCAGTTGGATTACCGTATTCGAATAGATTGACGAAGTTAATCAATATATGTGTATTGATGCTTACTTTTTATCGAGTTATCTTTGTTTGATAGCCATTAAAACGAGTAAGGAAACAAAGTGACTGTGTTAACAAAAGGCATACACCACGTAGGTTTAACCGTATCTAACCTAGAAGCAAGCGCGAAGTTTTTCACTGAACAATTAGGTTGGAGTGAAGTAAAAAGAAATCCAGACTACCCGGCAATATTTGTGAGTGATGGGCATATCATGCTTACACTATGGGCGGCTAAGGCTGATGCCGCCACTCCATTTGACAGAAAAACGAATATTGGTTTGCATCACTTAGCTTTACTCGTAGAGACTGAGAAGCAACTCTATGAGTTGCGTGATCAATTTATGGCGTCGGGAATCGAAATTGAGTTTGGTCCCGAGCTTGTTAAAACAGGACCCGCAAAACATTTAATGTGTTACGACCCAAGTGGTATTAGGGTTGAGTTTTTCTGGGCGGGCTCATAAAACAAACATAACAAAGTTTTATAATAGGGATTTGGTACACATGGCATTGTTAGTTTGCACCGCCTTTGGTATTTAAGGTGCTTAGCAGAAGCTTGTGTATCGAATGCCCCTCCCCTCCTACTACAGATTTTGCGACTTACGAGTAAGTCCAAAAGGATAAATGTTATGTATAAAATCGGCGTTGTTTTATTTGATGATTTCACGGATGTCGATTTCTTTCTTATGTATGACTTGCTGGGGCGCACAACCGACAGTTGGACAGTAAGTATACTTGGAACTAAATCTGAACATCATTCCCACCTCGGTATGAAAGTTAAAACAGACGGACACCTTTCTGAGGTGACGAATCAAGATGTCGTTCTTATTACAAGCGGCAAACGGGGTATTCCAGCCGCTTTAAAAGATGCTGAATTTATGTCGGCGTTGAATCTTGATCCAAATAGGCAGCTAATAGGTTCGATTTGTGCGGGATCATTCATCCTCCATGAACTCGGTTTACTAAAAGGCAAGCGATTAACAACAAACCCAGATGCAAAGGACGTTCTACAAAGTATGGGAGGAGATGTTCAGGATCTGCCTCTCGTGATAGACGGTAATGTAGCGACGGCTGGTGGCTGTCTTTCACTGATGTATCTAATTGGTTGGTTAACAGAGCGGCTATTTGACTCAAACAAACGAAAAGCTATACAAAATCAATTGATACCTGCTGGGCAATTAGCTCTATTTGAAGAGCTTATTGCCACAACTATTCAATCAGCAGAGTTAGCAAGCTCGGATAACAAGGCGTTAAATAATCATTCATAACATGTGGTGTTTTACATTACGTTAGTTTTAGTGTTTAGGGTAAGTCACACATCAGTCTTGTGTGACTTACCCTTGAACATAACGCCACTTGGGGAAATTAACTTACAGGGAGTAAATCAATTGGTAAAAATGTACGGTTCTGAAGAGACAAGAGCGTTTTGCTGTAATTGTAAAGAAGTAACGCTACATCGGTACGAAAGCTTCTCTAAAGCGCAGGAAAAGACCGAGAAAAAAGCTAAAGGTTTCTTCTCAGGTCTATTTGCAGCAATAATTAGCTCATTAATGGAAGGCGAAGCGACTGGTGACTACAAATGTACAATATGCGGCACCAATCTTCACACGCCAGATAATTTAGATTAATAGTCAGTGTCTCTAATGCCACGGCTAGTGGCACGCAACATGATTTATAGACGGCTCTAGTGGGTTTGAAGCGTATGCACCTTATGCATTGCATTTAGGGTTTTGAGGTTGTGTTGCGGATCAAGTAGTGCGCTTTTATCTCTGACAAGGGGCTAAAGCAGAGCAAAAACAAGGGGCAAGAAAAGAAGTAGTTTTACTTGAGTATCAATGAATTACAGACACAAAAAAGCCCACCAAAAGGTGGGCTTTTTTAAAATTTGGTGGGTCCGGGCGAACTCGAATCGCCGACCCCTACCATGTCAAGGTAGTACTCTAACCAACTGAGCTACGGACCCAAATTTTTATGTTCCTAACCATTCAATTCAGAATGGTGCGTCCGAGTGGACTCGAACCACCGACCCCCGCCATGTCAAGGCGATACTCTAACCAGCTGAGCTACGGACGCATTTCTCTGGAACGACGAGGATATTAGCTATAAGCGAACGACGGTGCAAGCACAAATTTACCAACTTTGAACCGTTTGGCGAAAATGTAAACTCAACACGCGTTTTCAGATGATTTTATCGACAAGGACTGAGCCTGCAGGGTTTAAAAGTGTGATCTATATAACTTTTATTATCTCACTTAATTGTCGTAAGGCACTTCACTGAGCATCCAAATCTGTAAGGTTTGCGATACCTTAGGGCAAGTGCCGAACAAAATCTGATATTTAGGTTTAAATGGTTCGCCGATATAGGTTGTACGAATCAACTCTCCTGTTTTGACGTCCACTTGAGTGCTCACCCTGCCTTTGAAGTTTTGAAATATGACAAACTGCTCACTGTGGTAAACCATTTGCTCTCGGTAAAACAAGAAATGATCTTGGGGTGTCTCTGTCAATTCACACTCCAGTGGTTTCAAATTAGGTATCGCACTAACATTAGATGCGATGAACAATGCTGACAAAATCCATCCGTATCGCATATGGCTGCCCTATTCTGCACTCTTTTTCAAAGTATAGGTCTTGCCTTGAGGACAGATACAAAAAAGGCTTTGATCATCTCTAATCAAAGCCCCTTATTTCTGCAGGTTAATTGTCGTGTTTAGTCGTCCGCCTCAAACACAACGTTATAATTTTCGGTGTATGTACAATTCGGCTGACGGCTACAAGTAAAGAAACGTCTCCCTTTGAACTCACCTTGGCTTGCGGTTTTAATGATCATCGGACTGCCGCATTTTTTGCAAAAGCGCACTTCTTTATCAGGCTCAATCAAATCAATGTGTGCCGCAAGCAAACGACGTAATCGCCCAACTTGATAACTGTGCTTTACCGAGGCGCCAATTAAAGGCAGGTTGGCCGTCTTACAAACATGAATCAATAACTTTTGTCTTTCTATCTTACCCTTGTTTAGCTCCTGCCCATTATCCAATTCAACGATAACGCGCGGCTCTAGTGTCCTTGGGTCACAAATAACGTAATCAAAATAGCTTCGAGATATACGATTGTTCGCGACAAAAAACTGCTTCTTATTTTTGATTTCTTTTGGCGTAACCAAACTGGACATGTTTACTTTCGCGAATACTACGGCATGCTCCCCGACCGCAGCTCTTAACGCATTATAGAACGCACCCTCTTGACCTCTGAGCAGAGGGCCTTTCGAGCGATAAGGATAATCACGCGTGTCATCGTGCTTAATCACGTACTTTTGAATAACAAAGAAGAATAAAACCAGAAGAACAACAATGATAAAAATGTTGGTCATAAATAAAGTGCATCCAAAACAACTCGTTGCTCAAAGCGTAAATGGAAATGTTATGCAGAGCAACAAAACCTCGCAATTTTGAGGCGCCACGACGATAGCGAGAAACAGAAAATTTTGCTCACCAATAAAAACAAGCCAATCACACACTTGGATTGGCTCGTTTAAATTTTGTTAATACATTATGTATGCTAAGAATCAACTATTAGCGTCTGGCTGATTCTCTGGCATCGCATCAATAAAAGCGGGCAGTTGATTGCATGACTGCACAACAGCGTTAATGGTTGGATAAAGAGAGGTATCTACACCAAAGCGTTGTGCGTTATAAAATTGTGGTACCAGACAAATATCGACAATAGATGGCGAGCTTGTCAGGCTAAACTTGCAATCACCATTTAGTTTACGATGCTTCTGAAGTTTCTCTTCTAATGCTGTAAAACCTTTGTGGATCCAGTGATGAATCCAAGCGACTTTGCGCTCTGGCTCGCAAGCTAACTCCCCCTCTAAATACTGTAGAACTCTCAAGTTATTCAGGGGATGAATCTCCATTGCAATATCCTGAGCCAAAGCTAGCGCTTGGTATCGAAGCGGCGTTTGCTCGGGGATCACAGTGACATCCGGGTAGTGTTCTTCTAAGTATTGAATGATCGCCAGTGACTGGGTTAACTGAACCTCCCCATCCACCAGCAAAGGAACCAGTTCAGAAGCGTTTAACTCATGGTACTCGTCACTATGTTGTTCGCCACCATTGCGCACCAAGTGTACCGATTTTGAATCATACGATAACTCTTTAAGATTCAAGCAAATACGCACACGATACGCCGCCGATGATCGCCAGTATCCGTATAAAATCATGCTATCGCTCATATCGTCTCCCAACCAGCACTATTAGTGCTTGAGATATTGGCTAACTTGTTGGTCAATCGAACCGAATATGTTGTTGCCATCCGCATCGAACATTTCCAATCTGATTGAATCTCCAAACGACATAAAGTTAGTCGACGGCTTACCATCACGAATGGTTTCAATCATGCGAACTTCCGCGATACATGAATAACCAACACCACCCTCCTCAATCGAAGTGCCATGTTCGGTGCCTTGCTTATTAGATACCGTGCCAGAACCTATAATTGCCCCAGCAGATAGCGGGCGCGTTTTAGTCGCATGAACAATTAAGTCTGCAAAATCAAACGTCATATCGATACCCGCATTTGGGCGACCAAACGGCTTGTGGTTGTAGGTCGAGAGCAATGGTAAATGCACTTTGCTTTCGTACCACGCTTCGCCGAGTTCGTCAGGTGTTACTGCCACAGGAGAAAACGCAGAAGAAGGTTTAGATTGGAAAAAACCAAACCCTTTAGCTAACTCTGCCGGAATTAGGCCACGTAGTGAGACATCATTCACCAGCATGATCAAACGAATCGACTCCTGAGCCTCTGCAACACTCGCGCCCATTGGTACGTCACCAGTTACCACAGCAACTTCACCTTCGAAATCAATACCCCATTCATCACTCGCAAACTCGATGTTGTCACAAGGACCAATAAAGGCATCAGAGCCTCCTTGGTACATCAACGGATCCGTCCAAAAACTCTCTGGCATTTCAGCGCCGCGAGCTTTTCGAACCAACTCAACGTGGTTTACGTAAGCACTGCCATCAGCCCACTGATAAGCGCGAGGAAGCGGCGACTCACAGTAGTGCGCTTCAAACTCTTCATACCCTGCAACCGTGCCATTGTTCAGTGCAACGTATAGCTCTTCCAGTTGTGGTGCTAGCGTATCCCAGTTATCAAGCGCCACCTGCATCGTCGGAGCTAAGTTCATGGGGTGGAAAATTTCTGTCGCAGGTACGCAGCGCGTTAAGTCTTTGCTCACGACCATCAACAAACCGTCACGAGTGCCATTTTTCTTGGTTGCTAATTTCATCCTTGCCTCTTACTTCTCTTGCCAGCTATAGACGTATTCTTTGTTTTCTACTTTTTCCAGCTCATCCGCAAACTGAAGTGCGTGACGCGTATCGATCATGACCGCAACTTCGTCGGTGAAAGTCTTCTTGTGCTCTCGCCCTGCTTTGAATGCTTTCGGGTGAGGGCCATGTGTAAATCCTGCTGGATGGAATGTCACCATACCTGCTTCAATGTTGTCACGGCTGAAGAAATCACCTGCATGGTAGAACAAGACTTCGTCATAATCGTCATTGTTGTGGTAGAACGGTACTTTGAGCGCTCCAGGATCACTTTCAATTGGACGAGGAACGAAGGTACACACCACAAATCCTGCTCCTACAAATGTAGTATGTGCAGAAGGCGGTAAATGGTAACGATGTGACATAAGTGGACGAATATCACGCCAGTTCACTTTTACTACCGCCAAATCACCATGCCAGCCAATCGCATCCAGCGGGTTGAATGGGTAAGTGATAACACTGACTTTATCGTGGCGTTTCACCTGAACCTGTGTTTGATTCTCAGAATATTGAGCACGGAACTGATCGTTGATCGACGGCGTTTCTAAAACCGCCGGATCAAACACCGCGTGGTTTCCAACCATGCCTTTTTCGGGCAATGTATAAGCCGCATCGGTGTTTTCGATCATCAGAATGAACATCGGCTCGCTTGGCTCTAAACGCCAGCTCGTTGAGCGAGGGATCATGACATAATCCCCTTCGCTCACTTTCAAATGACCATAATCACAGTAGAGATCTGCCGTACCTTGGTGGATGAATAGCAGTTCGTCGCCATCAGCGTTTCTCACCAAGAAATCCATTTTTTCATCCATACGCCAAACACGAACTTTACAATTCGCGTTGTGTAATAGATGCGGGACTGCCCACGGGGTAATATGGCTGACTTTCTCCACTAGATTAAAATCGAACGCTCGTGGACGTAGCTCGCCCTCCCACTCAGACCACCCCGTTGGGGCATGTTGATGATGAAAATGTGTTGCGGGGCCGAAGAAGCCACTTCGACCTGCCTCACGTTCATAAATTGCCTCTTCCGGGAAGTCAGCATGTGCTTGTTTAGAGCAGACTCCCTCCCGATGAGGGAATGTGATCCATTTATGCATCGCTCAATACTCCTCGGCGAATTTGGTCTTCTTCTATCGATTCAAACAACGCTTTGAAGTTACCCTCGCCAAAGCCTTCATTGCCTTTACGTTGGATGATTTCGAAGAACACAGGGCCGATAACGGTTTGAGTAAAGATTTGTAGCAAGATGCCATCTTTCGTTGGCGCACCATCAATAAGAATCTGCAAATCACGAAGCTTGCTTACATCTTCACCGTGGCCTTCAACACGCTGATCGACTTTCTCGTAATAAGTATCTGGCGTTGGCATAAAGTCCATGCCTCGCTCACGCAAGGTTTTGACCGTTTCGTAGATGTCGTCTGTGGTCAATGCGATGTGTTGAATACCTTCGCCATTGTATTCACGGATAAACTCTTCAATCTGTGATTTATCATCTGACGACTCATTGATAGGAATTCGGATTTTGCCGCAAGGTGCGGTCATCGCACGGCTGACAAGACCAGTCAGCTTACCTTCGATATCGAAATAACGAATTTCGCGGAAGTTACCAATGCGCTCATAGAAACCAGACCAGACATCCATGTTGCCTTGCTTAACGTTGTGCGTTAAGTGGTCGATTTCGTAAAGACCAACATTCGCTTTTGATAAACGCTCATCAGCATCATCATAAAAACGAAAATCGACATCATAAATACTCTGCTTTCCATAACGGTCGACAAAATAAAGCAAGCTTTCACCGATGCCATAAATAGCAGGAATGCTTAGCTCCATCGGCCCAATTTCCGTTTTATATTCTTTACCGCCATTCTCTAACGCATGCGCCAGAGCAACGGTGGCGTCTTTCACACGAAATGCCATGCCACAAACCGACGGACCGTGAACTTTGGCGAATCCCTCAGCTTGGCTATGCGGCTGCGCATTCACAATAAAGCTAATGTCACCTTGTCGATATAACCACGCTTCTTTTGAGCGATGCTTTGCAATCTCCGCAAAACCTAACGATATAAACAGATCTTTAAGCTGTTGAATGCCTTTGTTGTCTGCAGCGGTATATTCAACAAACTCAAATCCGTCTGTTCCTAGTGGGTTATATGCATCAACCATGACTTTCTCCTTGTCTCAGTAGCTTTTGTTTGGACTTATTTGTCTAACTTGGCGCAGGTCTTGAGAAATTGGAATACGTGGGGAGAAATCTTTATCTTGGCGACTTTTACGCATAATTGTAAAATATATGTTACACACAGAAGGCGCATCGAATCCACTTTCGCAAAAATCAAACAAATTGCTTATTTTCAATACATTAGATTGATATTTTCGGCTTTACGCCAACATGAAAAATGTAAACAAGTTGTTACTTTGGCATTTTATCTTGGCAACGTAGCTCAAAAAGTAAAAGAGGGATAGAAAGCCTATTGCCCCCTATTTCTATCTGCTTCATTCATTTGGTCCTACAAAACATCAAAAGTAATGTTTCGTGACGCTTCATACAGTTCGAAAGGCTCATCGGTCAGAATCGTGTCATGGATACCCCTTTATTGATTCACCTCAGTTTTATTCAAAAGTAACTGTGCCATAAGTGGTGCTCTGTTCCCTATCGAGCCGAGCCACAAGGCTTCACGCTCGATCAGAAAAAGAGACATCTAATGACACACATCAATCAAGAACGCTTAGTTGAACACTTTTGCCAACTAGTACGTATCGACAGCGAATCAAAAAACGAAAAACAAATTGCAGAAACACTGGCAGAACAGCTAGGCGAGCTAGGCTTTACCGTACGCAAACTTCCAGTACCTGAGCACATTTCTAACGGTTTTAACGTGTACGCCCGTTTAGACGGCAAAAAAGACGGCTCTATTCTAATGAGCTGTCATATGGATACGGTCACTCCAGGTATTGGCATTGAGCCAATCATCGAAGACGGCGTTATCCGTTCAAAAGGCAATACGATTCTTGGTGGCGATGATAAATCTGGTATTGCTGCCATCATGGAAGCCGTTCGTTGTATTCAAGCGGAAAACCGTGAGCACAAAACGTTAGAACTTGCTTTCACCGTGTATGAAGAAGGCGGTTTATTCGGTTCACAATACTTCGATATGTCACACGTCACTTCAACGGAAGCAATCGTGTTAGACACAGGTGGCCCTATTGGCACCATTGTGACCGCAGCCCCAGGCCAGCAAAAGATCATGGCAAAAATCAAAGGCCGACCAGCACACGCAGGGCTTGCGCCAGAAGAAGGCATCAGTGCGATCATGGTGGCGGCAGATGCCATCAACCAAATGAAGCTACTTCGCATCGACGAAGAAACGACAGCCAACATCGGTATAGTTAACGGCGGTCAGGCCACAAACATTGTTATGCCTGAATTAAAAATCGTGGCAGAAGCACGCTCCCTGAATGGCGATAAACTAGATGCTCAGGTCAATCATATGATCTCAACATTAGAGTCTGTCTGTAAAAAACACGGTGCAGAAGTCGAAATTGAATCTAGCCGAGCCTACGACGCTTTTGTTATTGAAGAAAACCACCCACACTTAAACGCTATAAAAACAGCGTTTTCAGAGTTGGGAATTGACGCCTTCACAAAAGGCACTGGCGGCGGTAGCGATGCCAATAACTTTAACAAGAAAGGTCTCACAACGGTCAACCTTTCAACTGGCATGGCAAAAGTACACACGACAGAAGAGTTTATCGCGGTAAGTGATATGGTCAAAATCACTGAGTTCGTGAAACATTTCCTAGTCAGTTAACGTCGTGCCTTTTGAAGAGCAGACTGACTATCTTCCCCTTCTAGCCTGTGCTTGAAGGGGATTTTAATTTGTATCGAAGCAAAATTACTTCCCGTCATGCCAACTTGATATCAGATCTTCAAAGAAATTCCCCTAGCTCACTTTTTGAGACCCGACAGCTCAACACCTGACACCCTGTTACAGTAATGTTAAAACTCGATTGTGTAGACAATTTATACAATATACATTTTTGGCATCTTTCAGGATGAAAAGAGTGAGACAAGGATGAAATTACCTAAGTTGCTTTTATTAGCGTCGATGATGAGTCCAATACTGGCAACATCAAGCTATGCCGCGCCGTATCCCGTAGGTGTGACCCTCGATGAGACACAAGAAATTACGCTAAACAATGGGGCTGAAGTTACTTCTATTGACCCAGCCAAGCAAGCCGCAGAGCCCGCTTTTAATCTTGGTCGAGACCTGTTTGAAGGTCTGGTCATTCAAGATAAGCAAGGTAAAACCATTCCTGGTGTTGCTGAGTCTTGGTCAGTCAATGACAACAATACGGTTTATACCTTCCACTTACGTGATGCAAAATGGTCAAATGGCGAAACGGTCACTGCACAAGATTTTGTCTACAGCTGGCAACGCTTACTGAATCCAAGCACTGCTTCACCCTACGCTTGGTTTGCGGCCATTCCAAATATCGAAAACTCGCAAGCCATTATGAAAGGCGACGCCGCACCCGAGTCCTTGGGCGTGAAGGCGCTGGATGAAAAAACGTTCCAGGTAACACTCGAAGAGCCTATTCCCTTCTTTACGAAACTATTAAGTCATCCAGTGCTTGCCCCCGTTCATAAAGCGACCATTGAAAAACATGGCAACCGTTGGACCCAGCCTGAGCATATCGTTACAAATGGTGCGTTTACTGTCTCTGAATGGAAAGTTAACGAAAAACTGGTGATGGTTAAAAATCCACATTATTGGGACGCAAGCAATGTAGTGCTGGAAAAAGTCACCTGGCTACCAATTGGTGATGCAAACGTAGTGCTAAACCGCTACCTAGCTGGTGAGATAGACCAAGCGGTTTCCATTCCTGCCGCTCAGAAGAAAAAGTTAATTCAACAACGCCCACAAGAAGTGGCAAGCAACAGTGCGTCTCTTGGCTCCACATTCTATTACCTCAACACTCAACAAGGACCAACAAAAGACGTGCGAGTTCGTAAAGCCCTCTCATATGCCATTGACCGTCAACTGTTAACGAGTGCTATTTTGAGAAACGGTGGGGTTCCAATGTATACCCTTGTGCCACCTCAAACAGATGGTTTTAAATCTCACACTCCTGAGTTCGCAACTTGGAACCGCCATAAACGTATCGAAAAAGCGCAGCAATTACTGTCAGAAGCTGGATACGATAAAAGCAATCCGCTTAAGTTAACCTTTACCGTACCAACTTTCTCGATGGACGTAAAAATGGCAACCACCATGGCAGGCATGTGGAAAAGCCGATTGGGTGCGCAAGTCACGATAAAACAGCTAGAACCGAAAGTGTTCTACGCACTTAAAGAGCCGACCGACATTACTCGCGGCGGCTGGACGGCCGACTACAATGAAGCCTCTACATGGTTGGATATCTTCGTTTCTAGTGGCGAGTACAACGATTCTCGTTATAACAACCCGCAATACGACGAGTTAATGGCTCGCTCAAAGACCATGAGCAACCCATCAGAACTGTATCTACAAGCAGAAAGCATGCTGATTGAAGACATGGCCATTATTCCTATTTATCGTCCGGGTAACGATCAATACCTCATCAAGCCTTACGTGGGCGGCTACGAACTGACAAACCCTGAGTCGTCGTACTACCGCAAGAATGTCTATGTAAAAGCCCACTAAAAGCATGTTTCGGTCTGAGTCGGCAAGTTCAATGTTTATTTGCCGTTCCTCATATCTCTCGGTGGAGAAGGCAACCTGAGCTCAGACCATTTTTTATTCATAACCGTTCGAAGTGATTTCGGATGACCAAAGGATGATGGATCATGATTTGGTACATTGTTAAGCGATTAGCTATCGCTATCCCCACGCTTCTATTCATCGCACTCGTATCATTTTGGCTGATGCACATTGCACCAGGGGGGCCATTTGATATGGAACGGCCTATGCCAGAGGTGGTACGTGCGAATATCGAAGCAAAATTCCATTTGGACCAGCCCTTCCTTACTCAGTTTTGGATTTACATTGGTAATTTCATACAAGGAGATCTCGGTCCGAGCTTCGTTTATCAAGACTTCAGTGTTACACAGCTCGTCGCACAATCATGGCCAGTTTCAGCAGTATTAGGCGTACTCTCCTTTTGTATTTCCGTTCCACTTGGCATGTTGCTTGGCACCATTGCGGCATTGAACCGAAATAGCCGCCTAGATTACGGCCTGATGACACTTTCGATGACTGGAGTTGTAGTTCCGGCTTTCGTGCTTGCTCCAGTTTTAGTCATGATCTTCGCTATTCAGCTCGGCTGGTTCCCTGCTGGTGGTTGGGAAGGAGGAAAGCTGGCTTTTCTTGTTCTTCCCGTGCTCAGCCTGGCGATTGGCTCCATTGCGAGTATTGCACGCGTCATGCGTGGCGCAATGATTGAAACGCTCAACCAACCATACATTCGAACGGCAAAAGCCAAAGGTTTGTCCACAACCTACATTTTATTCCATCACGCTTTGCGACCATCCCTGATTCCCGTCGTTGCGATGCTCGGCCCTGCGTTTGTGTCTGTCGTGACAGGCTCGGTAATTATCGACATTTTCTTTGGTACAGGTGGCATGGGACAACACTTTGTGTCTGGGGCTCTCAACCGCGACTACGGCCTAGTAATGGGCATTACTCTGATTGTCGCCTCACTCACTATCTTCTTTAACCTTGTGGTCGACTTGCTATATACGATTATCGACCCTCGTATACGCGTTTAGGAGTCCGGCATGTTAACGATAAAAAAACTGGATACACAAGCTCTTCAAGATCAAGTCGTCGACAATATTGAAGCCGTCGAAGGTCGCAGTCTTTGGCAGGATGCATGGACTCGATTTCGTAAAAACAGAGCCGCGATGACATCAGTGTATGTTTTGGCTTTCATTACCTTATGCATCACTTTCGGCCCCTCTCTTGCCGCTTTTGGCCATGATGAAATTGACTGGGAAGTGCTCATCGATCCATACGAGCTAGGGAAACCTTCACTGAGCAGTGGCCATTACTTTGGTACCGATGATCTCGGGCAAGATGTTTTCGCTCGCACGATGCAAGGTGGCAGGCTCTCTATTTTGGTAGGTTTTGTTGGCGCCTTAGTCGCCGTTGTTATTGGTACGATTTGGGGAAGTATTTCCGGCTATCTTGGCGGCGTTGTCGATAGCGTAATGATGCGCATTATTGAGGTGCTCGATTCGGTGCCATTTATGTTTATGGTTATCCTGTTTGTTACCCTTTTTGGCAACAACATCTACCTGATTTTTATCGTGATCGGAATGGTATCTTGGCTGGGCATTGCCCGTGTTGTACGTGGTGTCACCTTCGGTCTAAAAAAGCGAGAGTTCATCGAAGCCGCACACTCTATTGGGGTTTCTAAATTGACAATTGTCCGACGCCATGTTCTGCCTAATGTGCTTGGGATCGTGATGGTTTATTCCTCCTTAATGGTACCAGGATTCATTATGTTCGAATCGTTTTTGAGCTTCTTAGGGCTTGGTGTTCAACCACCCGACACGAGCTGGGGAATCCTAATTTCCGAAGGCGCAAAAACGATTGACGTTGCATTGTGGATGCTGCTTTTTCCCTCTCTGTTTTTGGTTGCCACCCTCTTTTGTTTTAACTTCATCGGCGATGGCTTGCGTGATGCTCTTGACCCGAAAGACCGATAAGGACAAACCCATGCTATCTATTGAAAACATGAACGTTCGCTTCGATACGCCAGATGGGCAAGTGCAAGCGGTCAGTAATCTCTCCTACTCGATTAAAGCGGGCGAAACTCTTGGGATTGTTGGGGAATCAGGTTCGGGAAAAAGCCAGTCTGTTTTCGCATTAATGGGGTTAACCGCGGATAACGGCGCCGTGTCTGGAAGCGCAATGTTCCACGGTGATGATTTACTCGCGATGTCGAAAAAGCAGCTCAACCGCATCCGTGCAGAGAGAATCGGAATGATCTTTCAAGATCCGATGACGTCACTTAATCCATTCATGAAAATTGGCAAGCAGCTTTGTGAAGTTCTCATGATTCATAAAGGAATGAGCCGAAAACAAGCAAAAATTGAATCGATTCACATGTTGGATGCGGTGCGTATTCCCTCTCCCGAAACTCGGATGAATCAATACCCTCACGAATTATCTGGCGGAATGCGTCAGCGAATCATGATAGCGATGGCGTTGTTGTGTAAGCCCGAGTTGTTAATTGCAGACGAACCAACCACCGCATTAGATGTAACCGTTCAGGCTCAAATTTTGACGCTATTACGAGACTTACAACAAGAGTTCAATACGGCCATTTTACTGATCACTCACGATATGGGCGTCGTCGCCGAGATGTGTGATCGCGTATTGGTCATGTATGGTGGTCAAAAAATGGAGCAATCCGATACGGAGACATTGTTCGCTCAACCTGCGCACCCCTACACTCAAGGCTTGCTAAAGGCAATTCCTTCTATCACTGAAGATATGCCACGTTTACCAACCATCCCAGGTAACCCACCAAGTGCGTTGATTAACCATCAAGGGTGTCCGTTTAGAGTGCGGTGCGAGCATCGAGAGACGCGTTGCCAATACGAAACCCCACGGTTTTCTCCATTAAACACGAGCCAGTCCATTGCCTGTCACGTTAACGCACCCAGTGTTATCACTCCTATTCAAATAAAAGCTTAAGGAGGCGTTATGAATAAAAAAGAAGTCCTCATGTCTGCTCGTGATTTAAACGTCCACTTTCCTGTTTCACGTCATCTTATTCCAAGTCGACGTAAAATCGTGAAAGCGGTCAATGGTATCGACTTAGATGTTTACCGAGGTGAGACACTTGGCATTGTGGGGGAATCAGGCTGCGGAAAATCAACACTTGCACGCGCCTTACTTCGCTTAATTGAACCTACACATGGCGAGTTGACTTGGAAAGGTCAAGACATGCTCGGGTTTAGTAAAAAAGAGCTTTCCTCTCGACGCAGAGAATTTCAGATGGTGTTTCAAGACCCATCCGCTTGTTTGAATCCGAGATTAACCATCTCAGAATGCATCGCCGAACCACTGCTCACCCACGAGCCAAAGCTTAAACAGGCAGAGGTAGAAAAGCGTGTCATCGCTATGATGGATAAAGTGGGTCTCTTGGCGAGCCAGCGAAACCGCTATCCACATGAATTTTCCGGAGGTCAATGCCAGCGTGTGGGCATTGCCAGAGCATTAATTCTCAATCCAGATTTGGTCGTGTGTGATGAACCCGTTAGTGCGCTAGATGTCTCCATACAAGCTCAGGTCATCAATCTTCTAGATGATCTTAAACAAGAAATGGGGTTAACACTGGTGATGATTGCGCATGACTTAAGCGTGGTGCGCCATATCAGCGACCGCGTTATGGTGATGTATCTTGGTAAACCTATGGAAGTAGGACGTTACGATAAAGTATTTGATGATGCACAGCACCCCTACACCAAAGCACTGTTATCTGCTGTCCCGATAGCTAATCCGCAATTAGCACGTGACCGTGAAATACAACTATTGCCCGGCGATCTTCCTTCTCCACTTAACCCACCTAGCGGTTGTGTTTTTCGTACTCGATGCCCAGAAGCCACAGAAGTATGCGGGCAACAGAACCCAATAAAAACAGGCTCGGAGCAGCATCATATCTATTGCTCAAATATGACTTTAGGAACCATTTAATGAACAATACTAACTCAGTAAACCAACGCCTTACGTTATTGCGTGAGGCAATGTCCTTTCACAACGTGTCTGCATATATCGTGACCAACAATGACCCACATAACAGTGAATACTCAGCGGATCATTGGTTAGCGCGAAGCTGGATTTCAGGTTTTACCGGTTCTGCAGGCGATGTCGTCATTACCCAACAAGGTGGTGGCCTGTGGACTGATGGTCGTTACTATATTCAAGCTGAAGAACAGTTACACGGCACAGGGTTGGAACTGTTTAAAGCCAAACAACCAGAAACGCCGACAATTGCCAAATGGCTAGCTACCACGCTCCCAGAAAACAGTATTGTCGCGGTTGACGGGCGCGCCATCAGTTACGCTTTTTATCAAGGCCTCAAACATGCCTTTGAAGCGAAAAGTATTAAGATCATTCTCGACCTGGATTTACTCGCACCGATTTGGCTTGAAAGACCACTTCGCCCAAGTACACCCGTATTCGAGCATCCCACCGCTTTTGCTGGCGTTGACACAGAAAATAAGTTAGCAAGAATCCGTTCTTGGTTATCCGAGAACCAAGTAGATAGCTTATTAGTGTCAACGCTAGATGATGTCATGTGGACAATGAATATTCGAGGTGGTGATACTAATTACTGCCCAGTTTCTGAAGCCTATCTAATCGTAGAGCAATCACTTGCGACACTGTTTATTGATAAAGCCAAACTGCCTCAAGAAGTTGAAAGAGCACTGACCGAGCAGAGTGTACACATTCGCCATTACAGCTACGTAAGTCAGTATTTGAATCAGCAATGTGAGGGATTATCGCTCGCTTTTAGCCCTACCCACACAGACAGCTTATTGGTAAGTTCGATTGAACGGAATGTGAATCTAAAACCAATGGCTTGCCCTGTAACGGCAATGAAGGCCATAAAAAATGAGACCGAACTAACCAGCCTAGAGCAGGCATTAACAGATGATGGTGTGGCAATCGTAAGGTTTATGAACTGGCTAGAAGAGCAAGTTCCAAGCGGATTCGTTACAGAATTGTCTGCTGAGGCACAACTGAACCACTATCGCCGTCAAACCCGACATTATGTGAGTGACAGTTTCCGCACTATCGCAGGCTTCGCAGCTCACGGGGCAAAAATGCATTATGCCGCCGATGAAGAGAGTAATGCGGCGGTCAATGAAAGCAACTTCTTTCTTGTCGATTCTGGTGGCCAATACCTTGGCGGGACAACAGACATCACCCGTACTTTCCACTTCGGGTCACCGACCATTAAGCAGCGCAAAGATTATACCTTGGTGCTCAAAGCGGTCATCCGACTGACTCAGACTCGATTCATGAAAGGCTCTACGGGTGCCAATCTTGATATCATGGCGCGCGGCGTCTTATGGCAACATGGTATTGATTACAAGTGCGGCACTGGACACGGCGTAGGCATTTGCTTGAATGTTCATGAAGGCCCACAAAATTTCTCGCAAAGCCACCGCGAGGTTGAGCTAAAACCGGGTATGGTCATTACTAATGAACCAGGCGTGTATCGCGAAGGTGAGTACGGAGTAAGAATAGAGAACATTCTTAAAGTTGTAGAAGTAGAACAAAATGAGTTCGGCACGTTTTACGGTTTTGAGACCATCACTCTTGCTCCAATTGCGACCAACGCCCTTGATTTATCAATGCTAGATCAAGCAGAGCTAGACTGGCTCAATCATTACCATTCACGAGTCTATCAAGCACTTAGCCCTTTTCTTGATACGCAAGATAAAAACTGGCTTCAACGCACAACCCAACTTATTGAGAAATAGGATATCAGCAAGCTTTATAACGTTTTCATTTTCATCTCAAACTCCTTGTTTGCCAGCCTTCGGGCTGGTTTTTTTTATAGAGATAACGGCGTGAAAAACAAAAACGCCCCGCAATGTTAGCGAGGCGATCAATTAAATTAAAATGATGCAGTTAAAATGCCCTACTGACGACACTTCTGAGCATCAAAATCAACGACGATGGCGGCATTCTCAAAGTCCCCAGAGACTTTAACGTAGCCCCAGTAGTTACTCTGATTTGACAACGTAATACACTCTCCATTACCAATATTATCTGACCACCCGTGAAGATTAGTATCATCCGGCCAACCGGAGTTACTGTATTCAAGCTTTAAGTTACCCGTACCGTTCCCCGTCGTTATCGCCAGATTTAAGCTCTCATTCACCGCTGGCACGCTCAGCCAAATGGTTTGTTGATTTGCCAAGCAAACTGGTTCTCCTGCTGTTAAGCGCCCACCGCTTACTTTACTTTGCACCGCGCAGTCTTGTGGCAATGTGTCATTACCGCCCAACGCTGAGATAACAACAGTATGAGTGGCGGTTGCCGTCAAGCCTTCACTGTCTGTCACACTTAGGCTGACCGAATACTCCCCTTCACTCCCATATTGGTGCGTCGGCTTGGTTTGTGTACTTGTCGAGCCATCACCGAAGTCCCATAAGACGCTGACGATCTTCCCGTTTGGGTCTGTACTGTTTTCACTGCTAAATGTAATGCTTTCACCGACTTTCCCCTTGTTGTTTGCGGTTATGACTGCATTAGGTGCACCATTTGAGACAAGGGCTTGCTGCCACTGCTCAAACTCACTTTGATATAAATTCGCCCATTGGGTGATCGTTGCTTTGTAATTGCTCCAATTCCCTTGGCGTGTTTCCACCAGCATTTGGTTTACGTCATCTTTATGATTTTCAAACATAAAACGTACAGCTAAGTACCCCCAACGATAAATTCGATCGACATCAAACCCATCATAAGTAGTCTCGAAAATCTCACTTAAGGTATATGTCGAACCGTCTAGAATCGTCTCAAGTGCTGCTTGGTTGTCATTTTCTTGAGCGACATACTCTGCAATGCCTTCACTCCACCACACTATTTTTTCAGTTGGATGACTAAACCCTCCATAGAGATCAAATCGACCATCTAAGTAATGCACGTATTCGTGCTCTAGGTTCCAGACAAAGTGATCCGCGTTCGCATAAGAGGCTTCATAAGCAATAAAGTTGGGAATATTCCCCGGCTGGGAAGGATCGCCCTCCAAGTACATACCGCCATTGTCAGTACTAATATCGAAAATTGGCCCTGCGTACTTACCATAATCAGTGCTTGAATCGAAGATATTGACTTGGAGCTGAGTGTTGTGGTCATCTTTTACTGGTTGTTCACCAGTTTCTAAAGACTGATGAAAGTAACCCTCTTCGTAGCCCATTTTAGAACATGCGGCCGCGTGTTGCTCTTGCGTCATATTCTGAGACAAAATTCGGATTGTCGGGCTACAAGTATAAGTTTGCGATAGCACCAAGCCTTTTAGCTCAGTTTCGAAATTACAAATTCCGAACTCACTACAATCTGCGTAATATGAGGCGGTGTCCGCCGCCGCAAGCCAAACCGAGTCACCCCGACCATACATTTCATACTGTTCAAAGATTCGACTCAGCTGACTCTTCACAACAGAACTCGCGTTACCCGTATACTTGGTCAGACGCCCGAGCTCTCGCCCCGCATTCGCGGCCATGAACTCATCTTCAGCACCGATTGATGACGCCCTTAGAGCGAAATCGCCTAAAGCTTTGGCAAGGTCCGTTTGGTTGCCAATTATTTGCACAAATGGCTCGTTCCACTGCCCACCAAACAAAATAGTGAAAACACCGTTAACTGCATTGCGCATATACCAGTGCTGGGCGTATTGATCATTCCAACGTGTAAGCCATTGGGTCACTTGCGGTAAGTACGCGTGCTGCAAGCCCGCACTATCCATAGTGATGATGACTTCACTAAGCACTTTGCCGTGACGGTCGCTGTTCTCATAGAAGTTTGCGTTATTAACAAACTCATCCACGGATTCTTTCACCGCTGGTGTGACCCATTCAATAAATGAGATGTTGTCATTGTAAAACTCGGCGTAATAACCCGCGCGTAAGTATAAGAACAACGTTTCTAGTTCATCGCTCCCGCCACCTGTATACCCCTTCGCCAATGTCGTAGTACGCTTCGCAATGTTGTACATATGAGCGGAGCTAAATACCGACTCTTGAATCCGACTTTCAGCAGAGAATAGCTGGTTCACACATGTCGCGCCCTGACTTAAAATTTCGCCGATCAATTGGTTACTGCTTTCGGTAACCAATGCTTCCAAATCACAAGCAGTGCTCGACTCATCAAGGCTTTCAAGTGACTGTACTCGAGTTGCCTTGGAAGGCTGAATAGGGAGAGTTGCGGTTGGTTGGTATTCAACTCGATTGGATTCAACACCGTGTGTATGAGCCGAATGTGCATGTTGCTCTGTAACTTGAGAAACTGGCTCGCTTAACGCAAATACGCCAGTGCTGGTTAATGTTGTCGCAATCGCGACACTCAAAGTCTTCAGTTCCATCTAATTTCTTCTATATTGAGTTTTCCTTAGATGCATTACGTCTTTTGCATCGCCACTGCCCTTATTACTGCAAGAGCATCTCCATATAATCTACTCGCAAGACAAGATGAAACATTTTATTAACAACCAAACGTAGCGGTGTCAGTTTTTGGTACTAGAAGGAACACGGAGTGAGCTTCTAAAATTCGTATTTGTTAAAAAATAGAGATGAGCTAGAGAAGAAACGTGTAGTTAAACGGGTATACCCAGCACGTTAAATGGCCAGGTATACTCCAAAGCGGGTCGGTAAAAATTCGCGAATCAAAGCCCCTGCAGAAGGAATCGGGCAATGGGCGAATACTTTGTAGGTTCTAGGCTGCTTTGTGGTCGAAAAGTGCGGTAATTTGCTCTTTTAACGCGTGCAAAAATTCGGTATTTGGTGTGTTTTCAAGGTACATTTCATACTCTTTAGAGTTATAAAAGTACTCATGTGCAGATGCGTTAAGGATCTTACTAAAAGATAGTGTTTCCAACTCGTCTTCAAGGGAACGACTGCTCAGTTCACCATATCCTAAACCGCTATCCTCAGCGAATTGGGACTCAATGTTGCTGACATATAAAGCACAATCCTTAATACAGAACTCGACATTACTTATACGTTGCTCGATGTCTTTGAGCTGATCACTGTTCCATTTAGACTTCTCTTGCTCAAGCTTATCAATAAGCCCACTTTCACGAAGCCTTGAATTGTTATCTTTAATTCTTAGTAGCTCATCAAGCACTTTATTAAACTCAGTTTCAGCTCTAAGTCTTAAGATTTCCAAATCCTTGGAGAACAGCTTTGCTTTAAGTTCACTCGCTTGGTACAAGCCAGAGATAGCAGCATTTCTTTTAACTCCAAACATAAAAACCCACCCAAAAGATACTTATTAAAAAGTAGCACACAAAAAGCCAGATAGAAGACGCAAGGTTTTCGTCATTAGGCTACATTCTACGAACGACACTCGATTGTAGCGCAATAAACAGAATTTTCATCACCATGAAACACATACTATTTGAATGAAAATCACACAGTTACTTTGATAAAAGTATTTATTTCAGAAAGAGTAAGACGTAAGTATGTGATGATGTATATTGACGCTTCAAAACAAAAAACGCCCACACTCTACTACCCAAGTCAAACACTAATGTCAGAAACTGGACAAATCACTCACTATTTACAGTAATAAGAAGTCACTGTTTCATTGAAAATCAAAGTGTCAACATAAAGATGGGAAGTAACCGAATCATAGACGGCATCGCTGATGAAACGTTAGAATGCCACTACTTTAATAATCTTCCATAATATTTATGACCGACGCTGATATTGAGCTACAACACCTTTGGTTAGAAGTCCAAACCGAACGCTGGCAAAATCTGCCACGCTTTTTATTCAGTTACTACTGCTACAAGCACAACCTTGTCAGTAAAACCAACAAAGTTTGCTGGGAGACGGCACGTGCAAGACTGCCCGCTTCAACATCAATAAAAGAGCGAAAAAAGGCGGTGGTTGAACCGTTAGTCCTCGAGGAAGCCGTGGTTGGGTTATTGAAAGCCATCAGCAAAGATGGGGAAATGACATTTGACGTGATGGGAACCACACTTGATACGTTTTTGCATTATGTTGTGATTAGCAAGGAAGAAAAAGCGCGACTTAAATCAAACATGCCAGCTAGTTGGTATCAGCAATCAAACAAGTCGCCTTTGGCACGTTTCGAGCAAGCTGGCATTAAGCTACCAGAGTGATATGTCAGTCATCGCTGAAGATACACAAAAAAGACAAGCGCCTACAATGAGGCGCATTTGGTCAAAAATTGAGGTGCCCCTAAACAAAAGTGCAAAGTGACCAACAAAGAAAAAGTTTGGTTACTCTTGAATGCCTCGAATGCGTACATTACGTCTACGCAAAACTTCTAATGTCACGAGCAAACACACCGACATAAAAATCAACAACGTAGCGACCGCCAATATGGTCGGACTAATTTGCTCTCGAATTCCTGACCACATCTGCCTCGGAACGGTTTTTTGTTCTGCCCCAGTCAGGAATAACGCCACCACAACCTCGTCGAACGAGGTGCCAAAAGCAAACAAGCCGCCAGATATCATCCCCGGACGAATCAGCGGAAAGGTAATGTGTCTGAAAGTATAAACAGGGTTTGCGCCTAAGCTAGCCGCCGCTTTTACCAAGCTATGGTCAAAGCCGCTTAACGTCGCAGTAACGGTAATGACGACAAAAGGCGTACCTAACGCAGCGTGTGCCAAAATGATGCCTAAATAAGTTTGTGATAAGCCAAAGCGTGTGTAGAAAAAGTACATCGCAGCAGCAGAGATAATGACTGGTACGATCATGGGTGAGATCAACAGCGCCATAATCGTATTGCGAAAAGGCAAGTTACTACTTGCTAAACCCAACGCCGCCAGAGTTCCTAGCCCTGTTGCAACGAGTGTCGCCATAAAAGCAATAAACGTGCTGTTTTTCAGCGCCAACAGCCACTGATCACTAGTAAACATTTCTTGATACCAGCGAGTAGAATACGCTGCCGAGTCAAGGTTTAACATCCCCTCGGTAAAAGTAAAGTAAGGCGTTGCATTAAACGATAACGGGATGATGGTCAGAATTGGAGCGATTAAAAAGAACAGCACCACCCCACAAAAAGCTAAGTAACCTGCGTAAGCAACTCGCTCTACTTTTGATGCATAGTTTGGTAATGCCATGGTTATCCCCCTACCTTAAGGTTGTTAATGCCAACCACACGGTTGAACATATAAAACAGAACCAGTACAACGAACAAAAGCAGTCCACCCAATGCGCCAGCCATCCCCCAGTTCAGTGATGTCTGCATATGATAGGCAATCATATTGGAGATCATCTGTCCGCTTCTTCCACCAACCAAAGCGGGCGTAATGTAGAAGCCAATAGAAAGAATGAAAGTAAGCAAGGCCCCCGCACCTATACCCGGTAACGTAAGCGGCATATAAACTTTGATGAACGCAATGAAAGGCGTCGCGCCTAGAGAACGAGCGGCTCGGAAATAAGTTGGGCTAATTCCTTTCATTACGCTATACAGAGGCAGGATCATAAAAGGCAACAGAATGTGCACCATAGACACCACCGTTCCGAAGGTATTGTGAATCATCTGAATTCGCTCAGAAGTAAAACCCGACCAAATAAGGAGATCATTAATGACCCCTTGGTTTTGCAGCAGAACAATCCAAGACGTGGTTCTGACTAACAATGATGTCCAAAATGGCAGCAGCACAATAATTAAAAGTAAGTTCGCGCGCTTATCAGGTAAATTGGCAAGCAGGTAAGCAACGGGGTACGCCATCACCAAACAAGTTAAGGTGATTGAAATAGACATCCAAAAAGTTTTAAAGAAAAGGTCGACGTATATTTGGCGTTTTTCTGGTTGGGGCTCAATGTCTCCAAACTCATTCACTTGCAAGTCTAGCGCTGCAAGATAATGACTGAATGTTAATGCGCCACTAAGATTCTTAAACGCCGCCCAATATTTAGGATTAGCCCAACGCTTATCCAGCTTAGCTAGTTGTGTCACCGAGCTCGGCAGCGACGTCAAACGAGACAACTTTCTGCCGGTTTTCATGAGTAAACTGCGCATACCAGACTCTTCAATATTCATCCGGTTGGCTATTTTCGGTAGCTCTTTGCTTTGATAAAGCGCAAGTACCTCAACAGAGAATGCCTCAATGACTTCTTGATGAGGCTGACCTTGATAATCCCAACTTTCTAAGGCTTGAATAGTTTGTGGTAGTGACAGGGATATTTCTCGGTTATCCACGCTTCGATAAAGCATGTCGAGGATAGGAAAAGCAAACGTAAGCAGAATAAAACACACCAATGGCGTTGTGAGCATAATGGAGCGAAGCTTTTTTCGGCGCTCGGCCTTTTGCAACTGCGCTTTCAGATTGGTTTCTTGCTCATGAACTTGGCGTTCGATTTCCAATACAGAATCTAATGCGGTTAGCTCTCGACTCATGCTGCTACCTCGCTACTTTGAGTTTGTGTCCCATCAAGAGCATGGCAATCGTCACTTTGCCAACCAATACGACAAATTGAGCCAGGCGTTAACTGCAAGTGTTTACGATTATCGTTAGGTACTTTAACGATGAAGTGACCAACGCTCTCTACTTCGACGACCAGACGATAATGATCACCGTGATAAATCAATTCTCGTAGGACGCCCGAGACTTGGTTCTCGCAAGACGCTTTCTCTGGTTGAATAACAATCTTTTCTGGTCGAATGGAAAGTGTTGTTCTCTGCCCTTGCTCAGAGACTCTGACAGGTTTCGCAGTAAATAACTCTTTCCCAACGAGCACTTGGCAATACTTTCCGTTCCACTCTTTGACTAAACCTGAGAGTTGGTTGTTTTCTCCGATAAACTGCGCAACAAACGTATTACTCGGAGATTCATAAAGCTCGGTTGATGTCGCGAGTTGTTGCACTTCACCGTGATTAAAAACCGCAATACGGTCGGACATAGTGAGAGCTTCGTCTTGATCGTGCGTCACATACAAAATGGTAATGCCAAGCTTTTCATGCAAATGTTTAATTTCCATCTGCATTTGCTCACGCAGCTGCTTATCTAACGCGCCTAGTGGTTCATCCATCAATACGAGTTTAGGCTCAAACACTAATGCTCGCGCTAACGCAACACGCTGTTGTTGACCACCTGATAACTGCTTCGGGTATCGAGTCGCAACATGCTCAAGCTCGACCATTTCTAATACACTCTGAACTTTGCTTTGAATCGTGTCACTGTCGAGTTTTCGCACCTTTAAAGGAAACGCAAGATTCTCAGCAATGGTCATATGTGGAAACAACGCATAGTTTTGAAACACCATACCAATATCGCGCTTGTGCGGCGCGAGATGATTGACAGGAACGCCATCGATATAAATGTCTCCACCGGTCGCAGTTTCAAAGCCTGCTAGCATCATCAAGCAAGTGGTCTTGCCCGATCCTGACGGCCCCAACATAGTAACAAATTCTCCAGGAGCAATATCTAAGTTGAAGTCTTTCACCACCAAATTCGTGCCATCGTAGGTTTTCTTAACGTGTTGAAAGCTGACATAGTCCTTGTTTTCCGTGCTCATGACTTCCCTCTTCTCATTTTTTGAATATTACGAATGAGTAGAGCGTCAGTTAACGCTCTACTAAACAGCACAATTACAGATTGTATTTGGATAGGTCTAAGCGGGTTTCTAACGCATGTTCAACCATTTGAATGACTTGTTGACGCTCTTCACCTTGTAAGAGTTGGCGTGGCGCACGAACTTGTTCAGAGCCACGTCCGCAGACTTGCTCGGCCAATTTTATGCACTGAACCAGCGTAGGAATGGTGTCTAAACGCAGTAGGGGTAAGAACCAACGGTAGATCTCTAACGCTTCAGCATAACGACCTTGGCTTGCCAGTTTATAAATCGCAACGGACTCTTCTGGGAATGCGTTGGTTAAACCAGAAATCCAGCCGGTCGCACCTAGCATCAATGATTCAAGAGCGATGTCATCAACACCACTGAACACGGTAAAGCGGTCATCAAATTTATTGTAAAGCTCGGTGATACGACGAGTATCAGTGGTCGACTCTTTGATAGCTACAATACTTTCAAACTCAGCCAGTTTCGCCATGATGTCGAGGTTTACATCGACACCATAAGCAACCGGGTTGTTGTAAATCATGATTGGCATTTCTGGCGTTGCTTCTGCTAGTGTGCGGTAATATTCGAACGTTTCGCTCTCAGACGTGCGGTAAACCATGGCAGGCATCACCATACAACCATCGATACCAATTTTGTACGCATCCTGCATGTAATCAACAGCTGCTGTGGTAATAGACTCTGCTGTACCAGCAATCAAAGGCACACGACCATTTACGACTTCTTTTGCCGCTTGCAAGACCTGGCGTTTCTCCTCCGGGTACAACGCGCAGTTCTCACCGACGGTACCCAGGCAGATAATACCATTCACACCATCTTTAATTTGGTTATCTATAACGGTTTGCGTTGCGTCTAAGTCGATTGACTGATCTTGACGAAATTGCGTACTGACCGCCGGATAAACACCTTTCCAATCAATTTTCATGAACTACTTTCCTTATATGTATATTGTATGCAATTTAAATGAACGAGCGAAAATGCTCAGACATGGCTATCTATGCCATTTTCTAACAACACCGCCTTTACAGCGGCCAAATCAGCCAAAGCACTGCCAACTGATTTGTATAAAGTAATGACCTCATCGTTTTGACGTCCTGAGATTTGTTGGACGCAAAGCTGCGGTAATTCCCCTTTGATATCGTCTGAAGTGAACACGCCCTCTTGAATTGGAATGAGAAGATCGCCCGCTTCGGCTAATACATTAATACGGCTATCAACATACACCTGTGCTCGTTGCACTGCTTCGGAGTCGCATTCACGCTTGTCCAAGTCATGATTACCGACCAAATCAATATGGGTGCCCTGCTGCACGTCTGCGCCATTAAACAAAGGCTCTGCTGATGCAGTAATACAGCTGATGATGTCAACATGTTTGATAACGTGGTCCACTTTTTCTACGACTGAAACACGGAACCGACGCTCATCAGGAAGCGACTGATACTCTGAAGATGACACAATGGCATCTACCGTCGCCTCGGCTTTATCTGAGTTACGCCCCCAAATATAAACCTGCTTAAGTGGGCGAACCGCAGCGTATGCCCACGCAAAATAAGGCGCAAGATTGCCCGTTCCGCAGATCAACAGACGATCAGCATCGGGACGCGCCAAATAGTCAGCTGCCAACGCAGAAGCTGCGGCGGTGCGCCAAAACGTTAAAACTTTACCGTCCACGAGTGCGAGCGGCTCACCATCGTTTCGTCTGAAAACAAGCAGCTTAGATGCAAGCGTATCTTTGCCTTGCTCGGGATTATGCGGGAAATACGTAAAGGCTTTCACCGCAATCAACTCCTGGTTCCAAGCTGGAAGTAGCGCAAACGCCTCGTATTCTCCCTCTTCTAAGGGCATGACTCGGCGTTGAGGTATTGTTGCTGGCCGCGAGTACATTTCACGCATCGTTTCAATAAGAGACTTCATTGTTAAACATTGCGCGACTTGCTGTGCTTCGATGACTTTCATCATTTCTCCGAAAACATAAATACAGTTGAGGAAAAGTACGGAACCTCGCTTATGGATGAAAACTCGGCCCCATACAAAAATTAACGCCTAGTTAAGCAGCCAGGTGTTGAACTCTTCATTGAGTTCATCAGCGTAGTCTGACCACCATTCATCGTTAATCAGGAAGGCGGTTTGGAAGTTTTGAGGTGCGGTAGGAAGGTTCGCTAAAATGTCTGGGTTCACCTCCGCCGAAGACGACTTACGCGTAGGCCCATAGGCAACGTACTTAGCTTGATCAGCTAATGGTTTTGTTCCTGAAGAAAAAGCAATGAAGTCCAATGCAAGCTTTGTGTTCTCACTCCCTTTAGGTATCGCCCATCCATTCATGTAACCCATTTGACGGTCCCATATAATCCGAAATGGTTGACCTTCATCTTTACGGGCATTGTGGATTCGGCCGTTAAACGCCGAGGCGATCACCACTTCTTTATCTGCAAGCATTTGAGGTGGCTGGGCACCTGTTGTCCACCACAGCACTTCTGATTTGATCGTATCCAACTTAGCAAAAGCACGCTCACGCCCCGCTTCGGTTTCGAGCAGGCTGTAGACCTCTTCTGGCTTTACACCATCAGCCAATAGTGCCCACTCAAGATTGCCCTGAGGTTGTTTTTGCAATGCACGTCGACCTGGAAAAGTTTTTAGGTCAAAAAGATCGGTCAACTTGCTAGGCAAAGCCTTACCTTTAAACGCGTCTTCGTTCACCGCTAATACTGTGGACACAACGATGGTATTGATTGCGCATTCGTGAATCGCACCATCAATGAAATCCTCTTGTGCTGGTGTTCCATCTGCGCCCGGAGGCAAAATACTTGGGCTCACTGGTTCTAGTAACCCTTCGGCGCAACCACGAACAATGTCTGGCTTGTCGAGAGAAACCAAATCCCAGCGCACGTTGTTCGCTTCCACCTGTGCTTTAATTTCAGCTAATCCGCCGCTGAAATCCTCGGATACGATCTCAACACCTGTTTTTTTAATGAAAGGCTTATGATATGCCTCCACTTGGCTCTTGGTGAATGCACCACCCCAAGATACGACCGTCAATTTGTCTTCAGCATAAGCAGAGGCCCCCAACAGCATTCCTGAAATCAACAGCGCCAATGGTGCTTTGGTCATTCGTGACATGTTTTACTCCTTTTGGTTGTTTTTCTGGAGGCATCCGAGTACGGCTGTTGGACACCATTTTTGTTAAAATTAAGTTAACATTAGCATTTAATATATTTTATACAATATTTAATATTAAATTTTTCAGGCGAATCGTTGTAATGAAAAAGGTGATAGATCAATCGATGTCGGCTTTCCTTCGATAAGCTCTAAAAGGAGATCTGCCGTAATCGCCGCTTGAGTTAATCCAAGGTGTTGGTGGCCAAATGCCAGTAATACATTTCCATCCCAAATGCTATCAATAACCGGTAACGAGTCGACTGTTGAAGGCCGATTACCCATCCACTTTTCTCCTTGCTTGAGTGGATTTAACTCCGATTCAAACATCTCATCACCTAACTGAAAAAGCATTTCTGAACGTTTCATATTGGGTAGTGATTCTACATCGGCATACTCAACAGTGCCTGCCAAGCGTAGCCCGCCAGACATCGGAGTCATGATGAATTTTCTATCTGCAGAGCTAATAGGAAATGGCAGTACATCACGCTTGTCATCCACCATTAGGTGATAACCACGCTCGGCTTGAATAGGCACTTTGACTCCGGTTAGCTGCCGTATCAAAGGCTTAGAATGTACACCAGCAGCAACAATGATTCGGTCAAATGAATACGTTTGAGACTCAACCAGCACCTCGCCATTTTTCGCCAACGCAGATACATCTTTTTGTAAAACCTTACCGCCAATAACTTCAAAAGCTTCACTTAGCTCAACACAGAGCTGATAGGGGTCTAGCGTATGACCTGTATCGGGAAAAAAGACGCCGACACGAACCTTATGGCTGAGATCAGGTATCCGCTCTCGAATCTCCTCTTGTGTCCAAACTTGATACGCCACACCGTTTTTAGCCAGTGAGTTAAGCGTGCTTTGATAATTCTGAAACAGTTTCTCGTTTTCAAAAGTGAGCAATGAACCATTCATTTTTATTAGATGCGCTTTTCCGATTGAATCAAGCACGCCACGCCAACTTGCCACTGACCGCTCGTTAAGACTCTTAATCGCGTTTTTTGCCCGCTCCGCGGCTGATGGCTTGGTTTGTAATAGAAAACGAATCATCCACCCGATTGTGTTTGGAATATCTTGCCAACGGATCGAAACCGGACTTTTGGGATCTAGCAGCATTTTAGGTAATTGTGGAAGCAGCGCTGGCGTTGCAAGAGGGAAGATTTGCTCAGTCGCGATATGGCCTGCATTTCCCTTAGAGCATCCATTCCCCACGCCATTGGGATCAAAAATCGTGACTTGATAACCTTGCTGCTGCAATTTCAAGCCAATTGATAAGCCAATAATCCCCGCACCTATCACAGCGATCCTTTCCTTTTTAGTTTCATCCTTGACCAACATAAATATGCTCCGAGTCACACTTGAAAACGTAGATTGTATACAATATATTTTACATTACGTTAACATCACTATTGTTTAATTCAACCATTTTTTCAGCAAGGAGCGAAAAATGAGACAAGGAACTTTTTTCTGTATTGATGCCCACACCTGTGGCAACCCAGTTAGGCTGGTAGCAGGCGGTGTGCCTCCACTCGAAGGCAATACCATGAGCGAAAAGCGCCAATACTTTCTTGAGCATTATGATTGGATTCGTCAGGCACTCATGTTTGAGCCTCGCGGACACTCGATGATGTCGGGGTCCGTTGTCTTGCCTCCTTGCAGCGATAACGCAGACGCTTCAATTCTGTTTATTGAAACCAGTGGCTGCTTACCAATGTGTGGCCACGGCACCATTGGAACCGTCACCACCGCTATCGAAAATCGCCTTATCACTCCCCAAAAAGAAGGTCGTTTGATACTTGATGTCCCAGCAGGACAAATCGAAGTGCACTACCAAACAAAAGGTGACAAGGTCACGTCGGTGAAGATATTTAACGTACCAGCTTACCTTGCCCACCAAGACGTAACCGTGAACATAGAGGGCTTAGGTGAGCTCACTGTCGATGTTGCTTATGGCGGAAACTATTACGTAATCGTCGATCCTCAAGAAAACTACGCCGGACTTGAACACTACTCTCCAGATGAAATTTTGATGCTTTCTCCAAAAGTTCGCGAAGCGGTATCTCGAGCGGTTGAGTGCGTACATCCAGAAGATCCGACAGTGTGCGGTGTTTCTCACGTGCTATGGACCGGAGAGCCCACTCAAGAAAACGCTACCGCTCGAAATGCTGTGTTTTACGGCGACAAAGCGTTGGATCGCTCGCCATGTGGTACGGGAACAAGTGCGCGCATGGCGCAATGGCATGCAAGAGGCAAACTCAATCAAGGAGAAGACTTTGTTCACGAAAGTATCATCGGCAGCCTATTTCAAGGACGTATAGAAGGCATTACCGAAGTGAATGGCAAAGCCGCTATTTTGCCAAGCATTGAAGGATGGGCACAAGTATACGGTCACAACACGATATGGGTAAACGATGAAGACCCATATGCGTACGGATTTGAAGTGAAGTAATAAGGATAGTAAGGAAGAATGATGACCCCACAAGAACCAACCACTTTTTACGCAGTCAACGCCTTTACTGGTGAGCCTCTACCCACAGAGTTTCCGGTGCATGGGGAGCAAGAAGTTAATCAAGCCGCCTCAGCCGCCCAAAGCGTTGCGCGTGAGTTTCGCCAACTAAGCAATGCAAAGCGAGCGAGCTTACTTTGCTCTATCGCCTCTGAATTGGAAAAGAAGAGTGAAGAAATCGTTGCTCGTGCTCATTTAGAAACTGCCCTTCCCGAAGCACGTTTAAGCGGTGAAATAGGACGTACCGCCAACCAATTACGACTATTTGCCGAGGTTGTGAGCTCGGGTAATCACTATCAAGCAATCTTCGATACGCCAAACCCAGACCGCCAACCACTGCCAAAACCAGATATTCGTCGTCAACAAATCGCAATTGGCCCTGTCGCCGTGTTTGGTGCGTCTAATTTTCCGCTCGCATTTTCTACGGCAGGTGGTGATACGGCTTCGGCACTGGCTGCTGGCTGTCCTGTGATTGTAAAAGGCCATACCGCCCACCCTGGCACCAGTCAACTTGTTGCCGAGTGTATTGAGGCTGCACTTGAGAAAGAGTGCTTACCGCAAGCCATCTTCACGCTATTGCAAGGCAACAAACGCGCACTTGGCCAAGCACTCGTTACCCATCCAAAAATTAAAGGGGTTGGGTTTACAGGCTCCGTCGGTGGTGGCCGTGCGCTGTTCAATCTAGCTCAGCAAAGACCAGAGCCAATCCCCTTCTATGGTGAACTAGGGGCGATTAACCCAACATTTATTCTCCCTTCAGCCATACGGGCAAACGCATCATTGGCTGAAGAATTTGTGGCTTCTATGACTTTGGGCTGTGGACAATTTTGTACAAAACCAGGCGTTGTATTTGTCTTGAATTGCCCAGAAACGCAAGCCTTTATCGAAACCGCTCAAGGGTTAATTCGACAACAATCAACGGCCACTTTGCTAACGCAAGGAATCCGAGAAACATATGAATCCGAAGTGGATAAGCGAACTTCCGAAACAGGCATTAACGTCACTCGTTCTGAACAAGCAGAAGCGACCAATGTCTCACCAGCACTGTTCGTGACGGACAGTAAAAACTGGCGTAAAAACCCACAATGGGAGGAAGAAATATTTGGTCCTCAATCGTTAATCGTAATCTGTGAAGATTTCGATGACATGTTGAAACTGAGTGATTCACTGACTGGATCGCTCACCGCAACCCTTCACGCTACCGCTGAAGACGAAGAACAAGCCAAGCAACTGCTTCCAAGTTTGGAAGAAATCGCCGGACGCCTTGTATTCAACGGTTGGCCAACTGGCGTCGAGGTTGGTTACGCTATGGTTCATGGTGGACCATATCCGGCTTCAACCAATTCTGCCTCAACATCTGTCGGTGCGGAGGCTATTCATCGTTGGTTGCGTCCGGTCGCTTATCAAGCTTTGCCAGAATCTTTATTGCCGGATTCATTAAAAGCGTCGAACCCACTGGGTATCCAACGCGCCATAGATGGCAGTGTGTCCCAATAAGATCAACAAATGGCTCAAAAAGGCATCAACTGATGCCTTTTATTTCACTCTACTTCTCAAAACCTTCTTTCCTAGTTGGTTTGTGCCAGAAAAACAATAAACTACTAAAGTAAAATGGATTGGATACAATATTAATTTCACGGGAGACTTCAATGTCACAGAAACCTGTTTTTAAAACGCGCACTCAGCTCGTTGAGGAAGCAATTCGAACTCAGATCTTGAAGGGCGAGTTAAAAACTGGTCAACCTTTACGTCAAGATGCGTTAGCAAAAGAGTTTAATGTTAGCCGAATTCCTGTGCGTGAAGCGTTAGTTCAATTGGAAGCACAAGGACTCGTTAGCTTTGAACCTCACAAAGGTGCGACGGTCACTGAGCTATCTCCAGAGAAAATCAATGAGCTATTTGAACTGCGCGCTGTCGTGGAATGCCACATTTTAGAGCGCGCGATTCAAAATATGACAGACGCTGACCTTGAACGCGCGCGCGAAGTTCGCGAACGTTTCGAGTCAGTAGTGAACAGTGGCGACGAAGTAGAAGAATGGAGCAACTACAACTACGAGTTCCACAAAGCCCTATATGCGCCAGCCAACATGCCTGAAACTATGGACGTCATTTACAACCTGAACACAAAGTGTGACCGATACATACGCATGCAGCTATTGTTTACTACAGGCATTAAAAAGGCAGAAGAAGAGCACTTAAGCTTGTTTGAAATGTGCCAAAATCGTGATATCGAAGGCGCCAAGTACCTGCTGAAAAAACACATTCTAGAAGCAGGCACAGCGATTCGAAACCTGCTGCTTGAAAGGCAAAATATCAGCCTGTAAACGGAATAACGAATAAGGTGATATTCAAGGATGAATGTTGGACCAAAATTTTTACTCGCAGCGCTACGACAAAAGATTAAAGAAGAAGGGCTTTGCTACAATTCCTTGTCAGAAAAAAGTGGCATCCCTTTATCTAGTATTAAACGCCACCTACATAATCCAGCTTTAGGTTTGGATAAAGTACTTATTTATCTGAACTACCTGAATACCGATCTCATCGAACTCGCAACCTTAGCCAACGAGCTTCAGCACCAAAACGAGCAAATGCTAACAGATGAAGAGAGCGCCCTTTTCGTTGAGCATCCTTATTTACTTGATTTTATTTATATGCTGACTTCTCGTGATATTAAACCGCAAGAGATAGCCCAAACTTACGGACTTTCTGATACAAGCTTACGATTCTATTTGCGTATCGCGGAAATTCTAGGATATGTCGAAAACTTCGGAGACGGCTTGTTTTACCGTTCTGGCCGTCGATTTATTATGGAAGAAGGTACGGCATTAGACACCTTATTCAAAGAGCGATTTCAACAAGATTCGCTTTCTCATGATATCAACCCAGGCGTATGTATAGGTCGCATTAGGCTCACCGAAGAGCAGAAAGTGCAAATAGAGGACGAGCTTTGTAATAAATTAGCGAAACTTAACGCAGTTAACACTTCCAACAATGAAGGTGAACTAACAAATATATTAATGCGCTGCACTCCCGGTGCTCAGATATTTTTCGCTGATGATTTACCTAACATTGACGGAAGCCTATTAAAGCACGTCGCTCAACTCACTAAATTAAGTTAAAGCATCAGACAAATAAATCAAACAAATCCCAGATAACATCATATACCCCTACCAAACTATTGATTCAAAGCGTTTCCTGAATCTAATTCTGATTTTTATTTAGCAAGCATCGCTTAGTCAACTAAGAACTTGTCTTAATTTCACACTTATTAATTGTCTTGTTAGATCTTTTGAAATAGACAGAAAACTTAAGTAATGACTAATTTAGCTTAAGGATAAAAGACAACTTTTTTACGTTATTTACCTCACACTATTTAACTATAAATTTGCAGACGAACAAATTAAATTAATACATTCACCTAGCTAATAAAAACAAAAGCAAAACACATAATTATAATTCTATTATTTATAAGGACATAGAAAAGTGAAATTTAAGTATTCTTTAGCAACGGCAGTCACTCTCGCATTATTACAAGGCTGTGGCGGTGGCGGCGGTGATAGCTCATCACCTACTCCGTCCACTAGCAGTGCAAACGGTCCAACATGGAAAGTTCATGATTTTAGCCAATCGTCGAAAACGTTTATCAACCAATGTGAAACGCCCCGCGTCGGACTGGACCCATATGACAACTATGCCGCCTATCCAGATAAATTGGGCTCTGCATTACACGAAAAACTCTTTTTAAGAGCTTTTACTAACGAAACGTATCTATGGTATGACGAGGTTCCTGATAATAATCCAGCAAACTACAAAACTGTTACTGATTACTTCAATACGCTGGTCACCTCTGCTACTACCGCGACGGGTAAACCAAAAGATCGCTTCCATTTTACCGTCCCTTATGAGGATGATATGAAATCATCGCAATCCGGTTTAGTTGCTGGATTTGGTTTTAACTGGGCATTCCTACGTGGCGTACAACCTCGAGACGTTCGTATTTCCTACACTGAAGAAGCCTCGCCAGCTGATAGAAGCGGCATTGCTCGTGGTGATAAGCTTCTGAAAATCAATAATATTGATGTGGTTAACACCGGTAGTCAGTCCGACATTGATTTTATCAACAAAACGCTCTTTAACCCTGACATCAATCAAGATTACACCTTCACATTTGAGAGTGTTGACGGTCTAGAGAAAACCGTGACGCTTACCGCCTCTGATGTCATGACCTCTCCAGTTAAAAATGCCAAAGTGATTACACACAATGGTATGCGGATCGGCTATCTGCAATACAACTCCTTTGAACCAAGCGCTCAAGCCCCGCTTATTGAGGCATTCAGTACGCTCTCAGCAGAGAATGTTGACGAGATCGTCGTTGATTTACGTTACAACGGCGGTGGTTTAGTCCTTCAGTCCTCGCAAGTAGGCTACATGCTAAGCGGTGCTGGTCAGAACCGAGTCTTCAGTGAGTTGATTCATAATGACAAAGTGATGCGTACCATTAAAGATGGGGATAACATCTATCGCTTTACGAATCTAGCAATAGACTGGGCAGCACAGAAATATTCGGATCAAGTGCTTCCGACACTGAACAAAAAGCGCGTATATGTGCTGACTTCAGGAGGCACGGCTTCCTCAAGTGAACTGTTAATCAACGCTTTGCGCGGCATTGATGTCGAGGTTATCCAAATAGGCTCAACAACCACAGGTAAACCGTACGGGTTCTCACCAGAACAAAACTGCGGCACTATGTACTACACTATTCAGTTCAAGTCGGCGAACGAGAAAAAATTTGGCGACTTCGCTGATGGTTTTATTCCTACTCCAAAGAGCCAAATCAATACCGAGCTAGGCTTAAACAATAGAGTGGAAGGTTGCTGGGTCAATGACGACCTAACAAAACCATTAGGCGATCCGTCTGAAGGTATGCTTTCTGCGGCGCTAAACTACATGGAAACAGGAACCTGTCCGCCAGTATCCCCTTCAAGTTTCAACGCCATGCCGCGTAACATTTCATCTCCGGAGTTAAGCGATCTTCGCTCTCCGCTACGAACAGAGGCAATTCATGTTGAGATCAACTAACTTTTTACGAATGCTGATTCGGGTTGCGCTTTTCTTAGGCACTTCGATTTCTTTGATTGGATGCCAAGCTATGTCACAAGAACCCGTTGAAGCATTGAGTAAAAAGAACTCTCCGGAAACAGTCATAGAGATTCAAAACGCGATCGCAGAAATCCAAGGGACACCAGCACCTAGAATCGCAAATAACGTATTTGAATCCTCACCGCATTTGTTGATTGAAAAAGGACGAGTAAAAGGTAACAACAATCAACTGCTGGATGGCAGCTATACGGATCTTCCAGACCAATATACGTTGCAGATAAGAGGTGAAACCTGTGGCTTGTACTATGCCAAAACAGATACTTTTGTCTCTCTCAGTTCACTAGATTGTGAGCCCATCATTAAGTTTTAGATCTCCCAAAATAGAAGCCCACTGATATCAGCGGGCTTTCTACTTTATTGTTCAGTGTGAAACGGTCAACGTTACTTTAGTTCAATCCATGCTTTGCGCTGTTGCTTATCCATGTATGACCAAGCTACAAAGCGGCTCACTTTCTGCCCTTGACTCATTTCAACCACACGAATGGCCTTCACACCCAATTTTTCAAGCTGCTTGCGCATCGGGCGAACGTTGTCTTTTTTGGATATAAGTGTCGTAAACCACAAGACCTGTGCGGCAAAAGCTTGGCTTTCATTCGCCATTTTTCGGATAAACGCCGCTTCTCCGCCTTCACACCACAATTCAGCGTTTTGACCGCCAAAATTCAACGCAGGCTTACTTGTCTTTACTTGTGCGGTTTGAGGTTTTAGCCCTTTCTTACGCTGGTTTGCTTTTAGATTATCGATTTTACGCTGGCTGCCCATAGCGGCATCTTCCGCCGAACGGTGGAATGGCGGATTACATGTCGTCACATCATAACGATCATTCGGTTGAATGATACCTCGATAAATATTGGCATCATTGTGTTGCTGTATTAGTGCAATTTTTCCCGTCAAAACACGATTGTGCTCTACGATCGTTTGAGCCGATTGGATGGATTTTGGATCGACATCGCTGCCCGTATAGTGCCAACCGTATTTTGTTACACCAACAATCGGATAAATACAGTTTGCTCCCACGCCAATGTCCAACGCTTTCACTTTTTGGTGCGTGTACTGACCTTTTACTTCACCATCAAGTAGCTCTGCCACTCGGTGAATGTAATCAGCGCGGCCCGGAATCGGTGGGCAAAGGTAGGTGTCGGGAATGTCCCAGAACTTGATACCATAATACGCAGCAAGCAATGCTTTATTGAGCATTTTAACAGCGTTAGGATCAGAGAAGTTTATGGAGTCTTCCCCTTTCGGATTTTTGATAACGAATGGCTTTAACTGTGGTTCACTTTCCACGAGTTTTTTAAAATCGTAACGACCTCGATGAACATTACGCTCATGCAAACCATTCTTCGCTATTTTTATGAACTCGACTTCGCTCTTTCCTGCAGGCTGCGGAGATTTGCGCGCAACTTTGTCTTTAACACGCTTCGGCTTGGCTTTATTCGCGTCTGTATTCTGAGCCGCCTTTGAAGCCTTTGGCTTTGCTTGCTTCGCGTTGTGATTATTGTTCTTCATTCAAATTCGCTTTTAAATCGAGGTAAATCATAAACAAACGAGCATCAAATTCGAGTTGGTGATACTCAGGCTCCATGTAGCAACATAGCTGATAGAACGCCTTGTCGTGGTTTTTCTCACGAGTATGCGCCAACTCATGTACCACCAGCATTCTTAATAGTGGCTCGGGCGCATCCTTAAATACATTGGCAATGCGAATCTCGTTTTTCGACTTCAGCTTACCGCCATGGTTTCTACTGATAACACTGTGCAAACCAAGCGCATTGTTTACCGCATGAATTTTCTTATCGTAGACAACTTTACTGATTGGCGCGGCTTTCTTCATGTAGCGGTTTTTGATTGCCATGGCGTACTCATAGAGCGCCCTTTCGCTTTTGATTTGGTGCCTATCGGGATAACGCTTTTCGAACCAAGGAACAAACTTGCCACTCGTTATCAATGAGCTCACCTGCTCTACGATGTTTTGTGGGTAGCCTTGAATGTATCGAAGTGACGGATGCATAGAGTTAACGTCTGTTATGACAAAATAAAGGCGCTCAATATACCTGAGATAAAGGACAGTTTCACCTTAGCTTTCGCCTTTCATTTATGACGAAAGGCCGTTAAACTTCGCCTCCCAATGATAATGGAGAGAAATTCAATGAAACGTGTCGTCCTTTACGTCAAAGACAAATGCCCTCACTGCAAAGATGCTCAACGTTATCTGGATTCGAAAAATATTAACTATCGTTTGTGCAATGCTAAGATGCAACGCGGTCGCAAAGAACTTGATGCGCTTGGTGCTCGTTCAGTGCCAGTTTTAAAAATTGGTGATCGGGTAATGATTGGCTGGAACCCAAAGAACTTCGAGAAGATGTACAAAGGCGACTAGTGCTCGGACGATGAATCTGCGCTGCGTTTAAACGTAGCGCTTGATAAAGTCGATAAACGTTCGATCTGCTATTGATAAGTACCCCTGCTTGCGCCAAGCAAGTGCCAGATCCAGCGTCACTGGTGGTTCAAACGGCACGCCAACAACGCCTGACTCATGTTGGGTCACCAATTCCAGTAACGCGGTAATCGCAAACTCTTGTTTCACAATACTCAAAATCAAAGGCAGTAAGTTGGTCTCGAATGATGACTTCATGGTAAACCCATGCTCCTCACTCACCTGATCCAAAAATTCGCGGTGAAAATAGCCATGCTGAAACATAACCAAATCGTGTTCAAAGAACTCATCAAAAGTAAGAGCGTGTCGCTGGGCTAACTCATGCTCAGGTGAAACAACTGCGACCATTTGGCTAGTAAACAAATGGTCAGTTTCTAGGTCATCAGGCACATTATCACAACTGATCACACCGATATCGAGTTGACCATTGAGCAGCATACGACGAATCGATTGAGTCCCAGCTTCGACCAAGGTCAATTTTAACTCCGGGAATTGGCTTTTAAACGCCATCACAATTCGTGGAAAGAAATAACTGCCCATCATTGATGGCGTTCCGAGTCGTACTTCTCCTTTCGCTAAGCCTTTCAACTCATCAATCGCGAGCTGCGCGTCGTGCAACTGTTGAATCACCCGCTTGGCATGTATAAGTAGCGTTTCGCCCTCTTTCGTTAAGCTGATTTTTTTATCATCACGGCGAAATAGGGTAACGCCCAAAGACTGCTCAAACTTTTTGATAGAAATGCTTAATGCGGGCTGGGCAATATGCAGGGCTTTCGCCGCATGGGTAATGTTTCCATGTTCAGCGACCGCCAGAAAATGTTTAAGTTGTTTCGATTCCATTAGATCAAAAATATATGGTGTCCATATTTTTAATATATTTTTTTAATTTACAACGAACTGATAGATTGATCACAGTCTCTCCATTTGCTCACATTAGGCAGGATTCATGGTCAGTTTTGGCACACCGGAATACAAACGCATTACGCTCTCGCTAGCGCTTGGTTCCTTCTTGGTTTTTTCAAATTTATACCTACTACAGCCAATGCTGCCCACTTTTGCCCAAATTTTCACGATCTCAGAAACGCAAGTGAACTGGTTATTTGCGGCCTCAACACTCGCTCTCTCTTTTAGCCTCGTTCCGATGGCTGTGTTGTCAGAATCAGTGGGACGAAAGCCAATCATGATGGCTGGTCTGTTTTCGATTCCTACCCTTTCCGCTTTGATGCTATTTGGTGACTCATTTCTGTTTTTGGTGGTATGTCGAGCACTGATCGGTGTCGCGCTCGCCGCTTTTGCTGCGGTCGCCGTGGCTTACATGGCAGAAGAGCTCGACAAGCACGCTTTCTCGATGGCAATTGGAACGTACATTGCGGCTAACTCATTAGGCGGTATTGCAGGACGTATTAGCGGCGGCTTATTGGCGGACAATTTCAATGTTGATGTTGCCATTGAAGTTATGATGGTGTTCACTCTTCTTGGTGTCATTGGCGTTCACTATTTATTGCCAACACAGCGCAACTTCACCCCGTCATCAAGCAGCTTGCGCCATCAAAATCGTGCGCTTATTGGTCATTTTAAAAACCAACGCGTGTGGTTCGCGATGCTGATAGGAGGACTCAACTTTGCTTTGTTCGTCAACCTTTACTCCGTAATGGGGTTCCGTCTGGTGAGTGAACCTCACAATGTGCCCGTCGGGTTGGCCTCACTGATCTTTATTTGTTACTTGGGAGGAACTTTCTCCTCTCGTTGCGCAGGCCACTGGAGTAAACGTTATTCATCAATCCTAGGTATGTTCTTAGGCGCGATAGTGAGCATGACGGGGATGTGGATTGCGGCGGTTGAAAGCTTGACTGCAATGCTATTTGGGTTGTTGCTGATAAGTTTTGGTGCCTTCTTTACTCATACCCTCGCCTACGGTTGGGTCGGTCAGAATGCCACTCGCGCCAAAGCCACCGCGACTGCGCTCTACTTAGTACACTACTATGTAGGCGGTAGTTTGGGAGGATTCTTACTTCTTTATTGTTGGCAACATGGTGGTTGGTCGAGTGTTCTTATGGGGGGAAGCGCAGTCTACCTAGCAATGTTTGCTGCAATTGCGTATTTGAAACACATTGCCGAAAGAAAGCACACTGACCAAACACCTGACGCGGCGAGTTTAAAGAGTAGCTAAGGTACGCTCATTTACGTAATACCTCTCTGGTTACTTGGATAACCAACTCTGTTATGCTTGCGCTACTTTAATAAAACCAGAAAGTCGTATGTCAACGCGTTCAACACAAAACACAGATATCGAAGCGATCACTCAACAGGTCAACCAATGGCTCAACGATGTGGTAATCGGGCTCAACCTTTGTCCGTTTGCTGCCAAGCCGCAACGTAATAAACAAATCAAAATCTTTGTTAGTGAAGCGACTCAAGAAGAAACGCTTCTTGAAGATATTTTATTGCAACTGATTGAGCTGAGTAACACAGAGCCCGAACAACTTGAGACCACGTTGGTTGTGGTTCCCAACATGCTACAAGATTTCTGGGACTACAACTTTTGCATAGATTGGGTTGAAGGATTAATTAAGCAGCAAAACTGGGAAGGTATTTTCCAAGTAGCGACTTTCCATCCTGATTACTGTTTTGGTGGCGCAAGGCCTGAAGACGACGAAAACCTGACCAATCGTTCTCCTTACCCAATCTTCCATTTGATTCGCGAAGAGAGTATGGAAAAGGTACTAAAACACTATCCTGATCCTGAATCCATTCCCGATACGAACATCGCTCGTGTTTCCGCCCTTTCAGAGGAAGAACGTAAAAAGCTGTTCCCTTACCTATTTCGTTAAGCACCACTATTCCCCAAAGGCAGATTTATCACCAGTTAGATGCAATGCCCTTGGGGTTCAAAGTGCGGTTTGGTATCATTGCCGCTTCAATCGATTCAATGGAAATTAGAATGCAACTGTCAAAGCTAACCCAAGAGATTTTTGATCACTTATACCGTGATATCACCGAGTTCCGTAGTACGTTCGACTTACCAGTCGCAGACGCTGCAAGCCTTGATACGCAAGCAGACACACTACACACCTCTTTGGCGATCGAAGAGCTAACAGAGCTAGCAGAAGCAGATTGTAAAACTGAGCAAGCAGATGCCATCGTAGACAGCGTGTATGTATTAATGGGCCGTCTCGTTCATCTTGGCCACAGCAAAGTAGAAGACAACCTGGCGATCAGCTACTTAATCGATCTTCTATTAAACGTTGCAGTAAACCGTGGTATTGAATTTATTCCTTGCTGGGATGAAGTGCACTCAAGCAACATGAGCAAAGTATGCCGTAACGAGCAAGAGTACTCAGAAACAGAGGCATTCTACGCGGAACAAGGCATCAAGTTGATGGCGGTGCAGAAAGGTGAATACATCATCGCGAAATGCGCCGAAGATTTCGTATCGGAAGGTAAAACCATTCGCAAAGGCAAAGTACTCAAATCTGTTTACTACCGCCCAGCAGATCTAAAACCGTTAACTCAATAAGCGTTGAGTTTGGCTATCTCGATTAAAAAAACGACCTCAAGTAGGTCGTTTTTTATTGTCCCTAAATACTAATCAAAGATTAAATAAGGTTGCTCATCTACAATGACCTTTTTGACTTGAGTATTGAACACTTCCCCGAGAGCTTCTTCCGTTAGCACAGTATCGGCACTTCCTGATGAGTGCAGCACACCGTTGTTAAGCAGCAATACTTTATCTGCGTGCTTTAATGTGCGATTGAGATCGTGATTAGCAACCAATACTCCAATTCCCTGCGCCGCCATAGCGTTAATCAATTGATAGAGCAGACCCTCTTGCGCAATATCTAACGGTGCTGCTGGCTCATCCAAAATTAAAAACTGCGAAAAAGGATTAATGGTACGCCACACCTGCAAACATACACCTGCTAATCGGACACGCTGCCACTCACCACCGGATAATGTTTGAATACTGCGATGAAGCTTATCTTGCAGTTGTACCAGCTCCACCACCATATTGACAGCATCACGCACTTTGATATCCGCAATCTCAGCGCCACTAGGCAGAGATAGTGCTAGATACTGAAACACATCAACATTAAACGCTGGGCGCGATTGCTGACACAAATAACCTCGAACATGAGCTTGCTCTGACAACGGTAAAGTAAGCAAGTTTTTGTTGCCAACGTACACTTCACCACTCATACCGTCTCGGTGACTTAACGTACCAGAAATCGCAGCCAATAAAGTACTCTTACCGGAACCATTAGGCCCAACGATATGTACGATTTCGCCAGCTTTGCATTCAAAAGAAAGAGGCAATAATCGACTACCAACCGACATATGTTTAACGTGCATCATGACTCTTCACCAGCATCCAGATGAAAATAGGTGCGCCAATCGATGTTGTCATGACACCTAAAGGTAACTCTGCGGAGTCCAATAACAGTCTTGCGCCGATGTCAGCAAATACAAGCAACGCAGCACCAGATATTGCAGAAAGTGGCAATAAATAACGGTTTTCCGTACCAAAAGCCAAACGCAACAAGTGCGGCACCACCAAACCAACAAAACTGATGATGCCACCCAAAGCGACTGAACTACCCACCAAAACAGAAATGGCGAGGATCAATTTCCAACGCATTTGATGCACATCGACACCCAATTGGGTCGCATGAATCTCACCCAGCATCAATTTATCAAGCGACTTGCCTTTACAACATAACCAGGTAAGCACCGGTAACATCACCAAAGTAACGGTATGTTGATACCAACTTGCACCGCCAATACTGCCCATTAACCAATACATCAGTTGGCGTAAACTGAGATCATCACTAAAGTAAAATGCCCAGGTCACAATCGCGCTCGATAAAATACCCAATGCGACCCCAACCAAAAGCAATCGAGCCGTCGTCAGGTGCATTGCCCTTGCTATCGCCACCAAAACAAACGTGAATACCATCGAGCCTGCAATCGCTGCCAACATAAAAACAATCGGGGTAGGAAGAACAGGTGACGCGAACATGATTAAGACCATTGCTAAGCTTGCACCACCAGATATACCGAGTACGCCGGGTTCAGCCAACACGTTCCCAAGCAACACTTGTAACGTCGCGCCAGATACCGCTAACGCAGCACCAATAATTGCCGCAGACACTAACCTCGGTAAACGCAAGTCCACCAATAACTTCTGTTCAAATGCAGATAAGGATTGAAAAGGAGAAAGGAAAATTTCTCCGACCATCAAGTGAATGGCAGAGAGTACAGCGAGCACGATCGACATAACCATCAGGTTACGTTGCCAGCGTCGTTCCTTGTTCAGGATAAGTTGTTGAAAATCCATAGCGGCCGATAAAAACAAACGAGGCTTAACCTTACAGTTAAGCCTCGGTAAATTGCAATTAACTTCTCAAAGCAATGTTGGATTAATCGTAAACCAACTCACCCTCTTCAAAACGGGTTTTCACTTCACAAACCATCAGAGCTGCACGTTGACCTATTGCGACGTGGCGGTTCGGGAAGACAATCGCTTCGTTTTCATTCTTCGCCATTAATGGTTTGTCGCCATCATGACCAAACACTTCGCCGTGAACAAATGAGGTGAAGTTTTCAACATTGTCGTCGAACATAAAGTCAAAGTCTTCGTTCAAACGAACGATTGTGCGACTTACGCGATACTTAATGCATGGTTTTGGTAGGTGTTCTGGCTTCGTTTCCGCAATCAAATTACGTAAAGACAAATCAAACGCGGTCAGTTTATCGAGGTCATTTTCACCGATACGAGCCACACGGCCAAGCTCCATTGTGAGAGCCTGCGCACCAAAGTTCTCGGCACTGTACCAGCTAAACGTGCTCGATGGTGAGTTTGACAGGAGCACTGCTTCAATGTGTGCACTGTCCAAGAAATCGATCAATGCTTTGCTGCGCACAGGATGACGAGTCTTAGGACTTACTGCAAACGTATAGTGCTTCGAGCCTCTAATCGCGCAGTGTAAATCAAGGTGCCAGCGTGTTGTCGGGTCGGTATCCTGATAAAAATCTCGAACAAGTAGCTTAAGCGTATCGGCGATAACAAGCTCTTTTGTCTGTTTGTGTTCTTTTTCGTCAAACAAACGGTTGAGGTTTTCTTCAAGGAATCGCGTGTGCGCCAGAGTGGACTCTGGGTGAGCGATAATGAACAGACAACGGGTATCGACCGTCTGGAACCCAGATTCTATGTCTTGAATAATGGAATCCACCAGCTCCATCGGTGCGGTTTCATCTCCGTGAACCCCACAAGAGATGATGATGTTCTTCGTATCCTGAGTATAATTCGCAGGGATTACTTCTAATACACCACGCTGATAGAGTTTAAGTTTTACACCGTTAGAAAGCACCTGCTCCGCTGGTGCAACATCAATATGAACATCTAACGTGTCAGTTAAAAACGATTGGCGAAAGAGATACTTCGTCATGCGTTACTCCTTAATAGCACGGCGGATATGTTAATAAATTGTACAAAGGATTTTTGTTGCTGCGATCTCACTTATGAGTAGAAATCACTATTTCCCTCGAAAATCCGATGCCTTTTCGCGCCAGGCACTCAAATCAAGCATTGAGGCGTTTAATTTTCAAACAATTACAAAGTGTTAGGGCTGTGAACTTTACCACAGCCCTGATTAAGATCATTATGATTTGATCAAATTTTTGTAGCTATAAAGCAGATTATGCATCAACACTGCGAAAAACTTAGCCGCGCTGTGCGAGCAAACGCTCAAACTCATCGACTTTTTCACGCACTAGCTCAACACTCTGCTGCCAAAACGTTGGCTGGGTTAAATCCATCGACAGATGCTTTTCGACGACATCTTCCGCCATCATGCAGCCTGTATCGCGCAGCAAATTGATGTAATCGGTGTAAAACGCTTCGCCTTTGGTTTCTCGCTGTGCATAGATACCCTTGCTAAACAAGAAACCAAATAGGTATGGGTAGTTATAAAAGCTCACGCTATCAATAGAAAAGTGCAGCTTGCTTGCCCAGAAGTACGGATCCGGTTCGCTCATTACGTCGCCATACCATTCTTTCCAAGTTTCTGACATCAACTCACAGAATTCATCTGCGGTTAACTCTCCATCCTGGCGGCGTTCATAAAACGATTTTTCAAACTCGTAGCGAACCGGAATGTTGATCATTAAAGCTAGCGCAGATGACAACTCTTCCCACAACATCTCGAGCTTTTCATCAACGCTCTCAGCTTTCGAAATCAAATGATCACGAACGATGTTTTCTGCAAAGATAGAGGCGGTTTCTGCTAACGTCATTGGGTAGTAAGTTTGGCAAAGTGGCAAATCACGAATAACCCAGTTATGGAACGCATGGCCAAGTTCATGTGCCAGAGTCATAAGGTCTGAACGGCTGCCACTCCAAGTCATAAACACAAGTGGTGTTCGCGTTGCTGGCAGTTTGGTGCAGTATGCGCCAAGACGCTTGTTAGCATTTGGCGCGGCATCAATCCAACCATTTTGTACCATCAAACGGACAAACTCCGACATCTCAGGGTTTACTGTTTCAAATGCTTCACAAATAACATCAATCGCTTCATCAAAATCGTAAACCTTCGCTTCACCGCTCAAAGCAGGCATAGCCGCCAGATGATTCCAAAGTTTCATCTCATCCAGACCATGTACTTGCGCCATCAATAAACCTGCTTTCTGACCAATAGCTCGACTGTCTTTGGCTACGGTCATCATCGCATTTAAAGTTTCAGCTTGGATTCGGCTACCATGCAAACTCGGCTCTAGGAAGTGAACTTCACGCTTCGTAGAACGCTTTTTGTTTTCAGTTAAGCGCCATCCTGCTAACGCATTCAAAATCGCAGCGAATGATTCTTGATGCGTTTGCATTGCATCTTGTACGCCTCGCCACGCGGCTTCTTGACGCTCGAATTCAGAACCATAAAGAATGCTTGCCGCTTGAGAAAACCCAAGCTCTTCACTCTTACCATCTACATACTTAAGCTTCACTTTCAATGAGCCAGTCAGGTTATCGTATAGGTTACCCCAAGCCGATTTGCCATCCACACTCATCGCAGCCAGTAACTGTTCTTCTGCGTTGCTAAGACGAGTATCCGCCAACTTTCTAGAATTCAAGATAGAAAAAGCTTGCCCACTGATATCAGGATTCTCATGGTCTAACACGCGCAAGATAAACTCTTCGTCGGCATGAGTTAATGTCAAATCAAAGGGACTGAACGCTTGGGAAAGCTCCGAAAAGATGCGGGTCATTTTACCAAGTAACGATTTCGCTTCGGCGTTTGTTGCATCAACAGAAGCATAACAACTCGCAAAATTTGCAACTGTACCCGCTAAACGACTCGCGGCTTCATTGGTTAAAATCGCATTTTGCATGATCTCTACGTTGCCACAATCTGCTGATTGTTTATTCAAAAGATCAATACATTGTTCCACAAGAGCAATATCGTCTTGAATTCGTGGGTCAGAAAGGTCGTTATAAACGATGGACAAATCCCAACTCGGCGTTGTCATTTCTATATTTCCTTTTTATGTAACTGAGTCAATTTTCGCTTCCTGCACCTAGCAGATGGGCTTCCACTGACATCTTCCGTGACTATGCCCGTAAGCAATATCGTTCTGGGCATTTTAATATTTATAAATTAACGAGTTAAAAGAGGTACGCCAATCGAACGCACCGAGGCGTAAATTTGCTCATCTATGGTAATTGTTACATGCGTGACAGAAGCGTTTCCTATCGACAACGTCGAATACCACTTTGGGTTACGCCAATCTAACTCCAATACATGAGCAAGAATCATACGAATGACGCCACCATGCGTGACGATAAGTAGATTGTCATTGATATCGTTGATGATTTGAGACCAAACGCGACATATGCGCTCAGAAAATGTGCTTAAGCTCTCAGCATTCGGCAACGTATGTTGTGCTGGCGATTGCCAAAAAGCATCTAGCTTTTTCCACTGCTCAGTGAGCATATCAAAAGGCATACCATCAAAATCACCAAATGCCATCTCTTGTAAAGACTCATCCGTCATTACTGGTAATAATTGCTGTTCAGCAATGATGTTTGCCAGTTCTTGACAGCGTGAAAGCGGAGAAGAAATTATTCCACCCACACCTCGTCCACTCTCGGCCCAAGCCCGAGCAATACTCTCTTGATCAGCAGGCGTAACTTTTACATCTGTTTGGCCATGGAGTCCTGGTGGAGCGTCTACTTTTCCATGACGCACAAGATAGATATTGAGTGTTTTCATTTTGTTCCATCCTACTCTTTAAGAACCAACGGCAAACCAGCAGCAACAAAGGTAACGCGATGGCAAACACTGGCTAGTTTTTGATTCATCCGTCCTGCATTATCCACAAAATAACGACTAACCGCCCCCAAAGGCACAATGCCCATTCCAACCTCGTTAGAGACGAATATTAACGTCGCATCTGAGCCACGTACCATCTTTATAAGCTTTTCAATTTCTGCTTCTAGCTTCTCATTGGAACATTCATCACCTAACTCAAATATCCAATTGTTGAGCCACAAGGTTAAACAGTCGACCAATACAACATCGGTGGTAGCGAAATTTGTCAGTAACTCAGATAAATGAAGGGGGCATTCATGCTCTTGCCACTCGCCCCCGCGTTGCTTTTGATGATGCGCTATTCGCTCTCGCATTTCTTGGTCAAATGGCAGCGCGGTTGCAACATAGTGTAATGATCGATGAGAAGCGACCGATAAGTGCTTAGCTGTTTTTTCTGCCAAATGCGACTTCCCAGAGCGCGCGCCACCGAGTATCAATTGCTTCATGAGGAGTGATACAACCCAATCATAGTGAGATAAATAAGCAGTTCCGACAACTGTTGCGCTGCGCCAAGGCAATCCCCCGTAAAGCCGCCAATTCTCTTGGTTAACCAACGTTTGAACATCAAACGAAATACCACGAGAACAAGCGATATCAAGATCGCATCCGCGAAACCAAGCACAAGCAATGTTACGCCACCAGTAAACAACAAAATGGAGACTTCTAGAGAAGACTGGCGACTTGCTAGCGGTTTACTTTTCGACGTATCACTGTCACTGACATAAGGCATGTCATAAATAAGCGTCGCTGCTAGTGCTCGGCTTGCGGTGTAAGCGACGACAATGACCAACCAAAAGTGCGGCAAGTTAGCCAGTTCACTCCAAAAAACATACTTAGCCAATAACGCCATAATGAGAGTGGCGGCACCATAAGTGCCAATACGACTGTCTTTCATAATAGAGAGGCGTCGCTCTACGGTCATGCCACCGCCAATGCCATCCGCCATATCGGTCAAGCCGTCTTCGTGAAAAGCCCCAGTTAACAATAAGCTAAACACCATCGTTAATACTATGGCAACCGACTCTGGAAAAAAAATTGAGGTGAGCGAGAATACCAAAGCGCAAAGTGCTCCAAGCACGAGACCAACTAACGCAAAGTAACGGCCTGCCTGATTCATGCGTTCTTCACTGTAAGGCAACGCTTGGGGCACGGGTAAGCGGCTAAAAAAACTGGTAGCTAATAGAAATAACTCCCACTGGTATCTTAACGATGACGACGTGACTTTCTCAGAATTATCAGGGACTGACACTAAACTGTAACTCCTGCACTCTCAAAGCTCGCCATTTTGTTGTAAAACTGGGCGGCAGCTTTTAACAAGAGTAAGGCAAGAGCGGCTCCTGTTCCCTCCCCTAGCCGTAAACCAAGGTCGAGCAGAGGTTCGGCTTTAAGATGTTCCAATACAAATTTATGTCCATTTTCTTCAGAGCGATGGGCAAACAACATGTATTCACGCGTTTCTTCGTCTAACAACGTCGCAATATAAGCCGCTACCGATACGATAAACCCATCCACTAAAACTGGAGTTTTAAGCCGCTTGGCTTCTAAAAAAGCGCCCACCATTTGTACGATTTCAAAGCCCCCAACCTGTGCGAGAATCGCTTTGGTATCAAGACCTCGACATCGGTTTACCCCCTGTGCTACCAGTTTATATTTGCGGCTCAACTGCTGTTGATTGATTCCGGTGCCAACGCCAACACAATAATCAATATCTAATGAGCTCAGCGCCGATAACAGTGCTGAGGCCGAACTGGTATTACCGATGCCCATCTCGCCGAACATTAAGAGGTTTGAACCATGCAAAATGGTATGCTCAGCAATCTTCGCACCATATTCTAAACCTAACGCCACTTGTTCTGGGGACATCGCTGATTGTTTAGAAAAATTAGCCGTACCGTTACCCAACCGTTGTTCAACCAAGTTGGGATGGGATTTAAATTCTGGAACCAGCACATCAATAGGAGCCAACATGCCGCAATCTATTACTTTGAGTTGAATGCCATTAATGTCGCAAAAACAGTTGATGGCTGCGCCGCCAGCGAGAAAGTTAGCCACCATTTGCTGAGTGACTTCGCTTGGCGCAATGCTCACGCCCTCCTCTGCAACGCCGTGATCTCCAGCAAATACCAGCATGCTTGGTTTGCAGATAGCGATGGAATCAACTGGCTGAGGTTTATTCTGACTTTGAATAAGAGCTAACTGCAGTGCCACCTTTTCCAATAAGCCTAAAGAACCGACGGGTTTGGTTTTGTTATCTATGCGTGCTTGTATCTCCGCAGCAAAAGAGTCATCCATTTTTTACGTTCCTTTGATGTTGTCTGGGTGAGAGGTGTTCTGTTGTTCAAGAGGTCTTGTTCAGCGACAGTTTTTGCGCGCCCACTATTGTATACACTTGCATCCAATTGGGGCAGCGCTAATCAAGTTTATCTCAGGATAGTCTGCCGAGTTCGCAGAGCGTCTCACCTTTCTTGCACGAGATTATAAGTAACTCGTTGAAATCCGCTACAATAGCTTAGACTATGTTCCCATATAGGAGAAAAGATATGGATAACAACACCTGCGCAATCATCGCCGGTGCAACTGGCTTAGTAGGCTCAAAAGTCATTGCAAACCTCATAAATCAATCAGGTGTTGGAACCCTATATTATCTTTCTCGCCGCCCACTCGATGGCGTCCTAGATGTGGAAAACAAGCTTATTCCTCTCATTGATGCAGACCTTTCTATCCACCAATGGGATGAGAACCAACCAACACCAACCATCGGCTTTATCTGTTTAGGCACGACCCTTAAGCAAGCAGGCAGTAAGGATAATTTGCGTAGAGTAGATGTTGATCTGGTGTGTAAAGTCGCCCAGCAGATGAAAACAATCGGAGTTAAACGCCTTGCGGTTGTTTCTAGCCTCGGTGCAAATAGTAAATCGCCATCCCATTACTTAGCTTGTAAAGGACAAATGGAACAACGAATCGAAGCTATGGATTTTGAGGAAATCGTATTTGTTCGCCCAGGCCCGCTTGTTGGTCAACGTCAAAGCCCAAGAATGGACGAGAAGTTAGTACAAACTCTGTTTAAGGTAATTCGCCCATTCATGCTTGGCAAACTGTCCAACTTTTTACCGATTCGAGCAGAAGATGTCGCCAAAGCGATGATTTATCAACTTTTCAGTTATCAAGAAGACTCGGTGGTTTACTTACAAAGGAAAGAAATGCGTGACTTACTGCATCACTACGAATAACCATTTTGTACAATTAACGTGCTAATTCACGCTCTCACGCGACTTAGATCTCGTTTTTATATTCATTTTAGATCTAGCTAATACCCGTTTGTCATTTTTAAAGTTATATCACGAGCGTTATCTTACGCTCCATAAATACATCCGTATAAAACCCCGTATAAAAAACAACCGCCACTTCGGTTGGTTGATAAGGTCAAATTATGAATTTTGCAGTGATAGCCTCTCTAGCCGTCTTTGTTGGCATATTGTTCTTTCTATTTAGTCAGCAACAAAAGAAACATACTCTTTCACGTCTCGTTTTGATCGGTCTTGTTACCGGTTCTCTTTTTGGTCTTGCTTTGCAACTCATTCACGGTGAAGGCAACAGCGCAATTGCTCAAACACTTGAATGGGTAGGCATTGTAGGCAGTGGCTACGTTGGTCTACTGAAAATGGTCATCATGCCACTAGTATTGGTATCGATGATCTCTGCAGTTGTTAAATTGGAGAAAGGTGGATCTTTAGGTAAAATTTCTGGCCTGACCATCTCTGTTCTTCTAGTAACGACTGCAATTGCTGCACTTATCGGTATCTTGGTGACAACAACATTTGGCCTTTCAGCAGAAGGGTTAACTGAAGGTGCGCGTGAAACCGCTCGTATCGCCGTTCTAGAAAGCCGTGCCGGTACAGTAAGTGACCTAACTATTCCTCAAATGCTAGTTAGTTTCATTCCAACCAACCCATTTGCTGATCTAACAGGTGCTCGCTCGACATCGATTATCGCTGTAGTGATTTTCGGCGTGTTAACTGGTATCGCCGCTCGTAAAGTGATGATGGAAAAAGCAGAGTTGGAATCACCGATTCGTACTTTCGTAGAAGCTGCTCAATCTATCGTTATGCGATTAGTGAAGATGATCATGGCCCTAACGCCATACGGCATCGCAGCACTGATGGCAAAAGTGGTAGCGACATCAAGCGCAGGCGACATCCTAAACCTACTTGGCTTTATTGTGGCGTCTTATGTTGCTATCGCACTGATGTTTGTTGTTCACGGCGTATTAGTCTCTTTTGTCGGCGTTAGCCCTGCGGAATACTTTAAGAAAATCTGGCCTGTACTGACCTTCGCGTTTACATCTCGTAGCTCAGCAGCAACAATTCCACTAAACGTAGAAGCGCAAATCACGAAGCTTAACGTACCACCAGCGATTGCAAACCTATCAGCATCGTTTGGTGCCACTATCGGCCAAAACGGCTGTGCGGGTATCTATCCTGCAATGCTTGCAGTGATGGTAGCTCCAACAATGGGTATCAACCCACTTGATCTACACTTTATCCTGTCATTGATTGCGATTATCACCATCAGTTCATTTGGTATTGCAGGTGTTGGCGGCGGTGCAACGTTTGCAGCCTTGATTGTTCTTCCTGCAATGGGCTTACCTGTGACCATCGCGGCGCTACTTATCTCTATTGAACCATTGATTGACATGGCACGTACCGCACTAAACGTTTCAGGCTCAATGACTGCGGGTACAATTGCTAGCCGAGTGCTGAAGTCACCAGAAAGTGAAGCAACATTGGAAGAAACACGAGCATAGAACTCAAATTCCTTCCAAAGCGATAAACGTAAAATATCAAGCCGATGGTTCGCCATCGGCTTTTTTCATTTTCAAAAATTCAACTTGCATCTTTCGTTGCTAGTCAAGGCGTTGAATGGTCTAATACTGTCATCGGTTTTGTAAACGGTAAGCAGAATGCACCAAGATAATCAGCCCACTTTTTTCTTCTTTGATTATGAGACATGGGGAACCAACCCCGCGAAAGATCGCCCAAGCCAGTTTGCTGGTGTTCGTACAGATGAAAACTTTAATATCATCGGCGAGCCTTTAGTCATGTACTGTCAACCACCAGCTGATTATCTTCCGTCTCCTGAAGCTGCGCTTATTACTGGTATTACTCCGCAAAAAACGGTTCAAGAAGGCCTTTCTGAGCCAGAGTTTATCGCTAAGATTCACGCTGAACTCGCGAGACCAAATACCACCAGTTTAGGCTACAACAGCATTCGCTTTGATGACGAAGTGACCCGTTATACTTGTTATCGCAACTTTATCGATCCATACGCATGGAGTTGGCAAAACGGTAACTCGCGTTGGGATTTACTCGATGTACTACGCGCGTGCCATGCCCTTCGCCCAGAAGGCGTAGAATGGCCAGAAAACGAAGATGGCTTCACTAGCTTTAAATTAGAACACTTGTCTGTGGCTAACGGCATAGAACATAGTAACGCGCACGATGCCATGGCAGATGTGATTGCGACTATCGAAATGGCAAAGAAAGTAAAAGCAGCGCAACCAAAATTGTTTGATTACTTTTTTTCTATGCGCCAAAAGCGCAAGCTCAATGATTTAGTCGACATCGTCAACATGACACCGTTGATGCACGTTTCAGGCATGCTAGGGCGCGAATGCCAGTACACTAGCTGGATTGTGCCTGTTGCTTGGCATCCAACCAATAATAACGCCGTTATCACCATCGATTTAGCGAAAGACCCTCAACCTATTCTTGAGCTATCCGCAGAAGAGCTGCACGAAAGACTCTACACTAAGCGCGAAGATCTTGGTGAATTGCTACCAGTGCCAGTTAAACTAGTTCATTTGAACAAATGCCCTATTCTCGCCCCTGCAAAAACGTTAACGGCTGAAAATGCGGAGTCTATTGGCATTGATCGCCAGCAATGTCTCGCTAATCTCGCTTTGTTGCGCCAACATCCTGAAATTAGAGAAAAGCTGATTAGCCTCTTTTCAGTCGAGCGTAAATTCGATAAAAGTGATGACGTCGATACACAGCTTTACGACGGGTTCTTTTCTCCGGCTGATCGCGCAGCTATGGATATCATTCGAGAAACCGACCCGAATAATCTTGCTGCATTAGACATTGAATTTGATGACAAGCGCATTAAACCTCTATTGTTCCGCTATCGTGCGCGTAACTTCCCAGGCACATTAGACGAGCAAGAACAAAGACGCTGGGCACTACACTGTCGAGAAGTGTTTGAAAGCCAAATTGAAGAGTACATGCTGAATTTAGAAAACTTAGTTCACGAACATGAAAGTGACGAAAAGAAGATTGCGATATTAAAATCCGTGTACTGTTATGTAGAGAGCTTAGCTTCCTAACTCCTCCTAATACAAGCGCACCTTATGGTGTGCTTGTTGTTTATATACTGTCAAAATGATTAAAGAACGATTCTTACAACTGATCCAACTGCTCATTTCAATCTTCCTCATCATGGGAGCACTTGGCATCGGAATTACCATTCAAAAGTTCACTGGCGTTTCCGTTCCAGGAAGTGTCATCGGTATGCTCGTACTGTTTTTCTCCATGACTCTTGGGCTTGTAAAAGTCGACTGGGTCAAACCGGGCGCCACGCTATTTATCCGCTATATGATCTTATTGTTCGTTCCTATTAGCGTCGGATTAATGCAACATTTCGATATGCTACTCGCTAATGCCCTCCCTATCATTGCTAGCGCAGTTGGAGGCTCACTCATTGTACTAGTCAGCCTCGCTTGGCTGCTGGACTACTTGCTAAAGGAGAAGCACTGATATGTGGTTAGTTGTTACCATTGCGGTTTTTCTTGTCGCGCGCCAAATTGCAATCAAAGTGAATAATCCTCTAGCAAATCCTTTGCTGATCAGTATTGCAGTGCTCATTCCTTTGCTTACTTACTTAAATGTACCGTTTGAAACGTATTATGCGGATAACGAAGGGATCAGTTTTTTACTTCAACCAGCCGTAGTTGCTCTGGCTTACCCGTTATATGAACAACTACCACAAATTAAAGCAAACTGGCGAATCATCACTTTTGCTTGCACAGTAGGCAGTGTGATGTCGATGATGACAACCACCTTGATCGCAGTCGCTTTCAAAGCGGATATCAGTTTAATCGCAAGTCTAGTGGGTAAATCCGTCACTACGCCAATAGCAATGGAAATTTCGAGTCACCTCGGTGGTGAAGCTGCCGTTGCGGCGATCTTGGTTCTGATTGTCGGTTTATTGGGCGCAATTTTGGCATACCCAATTTACAATTTGATTGGAATTAAACACCCGATTGCACGTGGTCTGACAATGGGTACAGTCTCTCATGCCTTAGGCACCGCTACTTGTGCAGAGAAACAACCCATAGATGCCGCGTTCTCATCACTCGCATTGGTTTTATGTGGGATCATAACTTCTATTTTGGCTCCAAGTTTTTTTGCTTTGGCGGTCTGGCTATATCAATAGTTAAGCGCTCTCGGTCTGCCCTCCTTCCGGCAGGCCGTAGCCTTTCCGCTTCTTCCTTACCCTTTTCAAAACCCTATCTTATCTATCAACCTCACCCAGTAATATCGTGAAGGGACTTGACTGAGATATACATTCATAGCATTAGCATTCTAGCTGCTACCACTCGCTCTAGATTACGTAAGTATAAAGTAGCATAGCGGTAAAAGTCGCGTTGGTAACATACTCCTGCTCCTTGGTCATATGAATATATACTGATATGGTTAATTGTGAGACGGAGATAACGCTTCACACCTGTGCAATCGAATACATGTGTGAGCTCACTCTAATTATGTAACAGAATTATCAATTGCATTATTTATCGTGATCTAACGCACGGAACATTTCTATCTTTCACATAGAATAACTGTCCATGCAATAACAAGGATTCAACATGAAAAGTCGCATTGAACAGGCGCTAGCAGGCGCTCCAGAAGCACTTTCCAAACAACTTGCTCCTATCATCCAAGCTGATGATTTTGATGCTACGCTTTCAGTTCAACAATTTGAGCAGTTGCTTTCAGCTACCGGTCTATCAGACAAAGAGCTTCGTGTTGCGCTACTTCCTTTTGCCGCAGCGTACTCCTATGCTCCCCTTTCTGACTTTTATGTCGGCGCTATCGTTCGTGGTCTTTCAGGTCGCCTTTACTTCGGTGCCAACATGGAATTCTTTGGTGTACAGTTGGGTCAAACGGTTCACGCAGAGCAGTCTGCGATTAGCCATGCTTGGATGAAAGGCGAACGTGGTGTTAAGGATATCACTATCAACTTCAGCCCATGTGGTCACTGCCGCCAGTTCATGAATGAGTTATCTACCGCAAACGAGCTTAAAATCCAGCTCCCAGAACGCGAAGAAAAGTCACTTCATGAATACCTGCCTGAAGCCTTTGGACCAAACGATCTCGGTATCGAGTCCGGCTTAATGGCAGAAGTTAAACACCAATTCTCATGTGATGATGAAGACGCACTCATCCAAAGTGCAGTTGAAGCGATGAACATGAGCCACTCTCCATACACCAACAACTTGAGTGGTTTAGCATTAGAGATGACTAGCGGCCGTGTATTCCAAGGCGCTTATGCAGAAAATGCAGCGTTTAATCCTAGCTTGCCACCGCTACAAGTTGCGCTAATCCAAGTTTTACTTGCGGGTGAAACCTTTGACAGCATCAAAGCCGCTGCATTGGTAGAAAACTCTGAAGGTAAGATCAGTCACTTAGCCGATACGCAATCAACGTTGGAAGCGTTGAATCCAGATATTCCGCTTAGTTTTGTCAACGTATAAACGACAAATTCAACAAAAAGCTCTACAACATGTAGAGCTTTTTTATTACCTAAAAACCAAAAGCAAACGTTTGCTTTGTCATAAAACTTCAGTATGATCTCCTGCAATTTCTGTCTCATCACTCTATTTTGTAAGGGAACACTATGTTTGGCACTGCAACTAGCGCAAATGCTACCCGTATATTACTTTTAGGCTCTGGCGAACTCGGTAAAGAAGTCGCCATTGAATGCCAGAGACTTGGTTTAGAAGTGATTGCTTGTGATCGCTATGCCAATGCTCCAGCGATGCAAGTCGCTCACCGTAGTTATGTTATCGACATGTTAGATGGGAACGCCTTAGAAGAAGTTATTACGAAGGAACAACCTACTTACGTCGTACCAGAAATTGAAGCCATCGCAACCGGCAAACTGGTAGAGCTTGAAGAAAAAGGACTGAATGTTGTTCCAACCGCTAAGGCAACCAGGCTAACAATGAATCGTGAAGGTATCCGACGTTTGGCAGCAGAAGAACTGGAATTGACGACTTCACCTTATCGTTTTGCAGATAACTTTGAAGACTTCAAAGCCGCGGTTGAACATGTGGGTATTCCGTGCGTGGTGAAGCCAGTGATGAGCTCTTCCGGTAAAGGGCAAAGTGTTATCAAGACCGAAGACGACGTTACAAAAGCATGGGATTACGCTCAGGAAGGCGGACGTACGGGTGCAGGTCGCGTTATCGTGGAAGGTTTTATCGACTTCGATTACGAAATCACTTTATTGACCATCAGAGCCGTTGACGGTGTGCATTTCTGTGCTCCAATTGGTCATCGTCAGGAAGATGGCGACTACCGCGAATCATGGCAACCGCAAGCTATGTCAGAAAACGCAGTAAAAGCAGCTGAATACACGGCTGAGAAAGTGGTAAACGCGCTCGGTGGCTACGGCATCTTTGGTGTAGAGCTGTTTGTCAAAGGCGATAAAGTCATTTTCAATGAGGTCTCTCCTCGCCCTCACGATACGGGTATGGTTACAATGATTTCGCAGGAAATGTCTGAGTTTGCTCTCCACGTGCGCGCGTTTACCGGAATGCCAATTAATAATATTGTGCAATATGGCCCATCTGCGTCTGCTGTTATTCTTGGACAAGGGACTTCCACAAACATTCGCTTTGAAAACCTAAGCAAAGCTTTAGCTCAACCTCAAACACAAGTTCGTCTATTCGGTAAGCCAGAAATCGATGGTCGCCGCCGTTTAGGTGTTGTCCTTACGCGACGAAAAACCACCGAAGAAGCCGTTCAAGATGCTGTTGAAAGTGCTTCAAAAGTGAATATCATTTATTAAATACGAACCACTCATACAAAAATAGCGCAGCTCAAATTGCTGCGCTATTTCGTGTTCCAAACCGAAGAGAGCCTATTCACTCTCGATTAAGTACACTTCTTCAGAGAAGCGACTTAAGCCTTTTTTCGCAATTTTAGGATGATTCTCGTCAGCTTCATCTACGTTCAAACAAGTAACTTTGTAACCTGAAAATAACTGCTCTATCTCTTCGACCGGCACGCTAAATGGAGGCCCCGCCATCTCTTCTTGAGGATAGTTGAGTGTGACAAGCAAAATACGACCGCCTGGGTTCAGCAGTTGCTTGAGACGCTCTACATACTCCTCTCGCATATCTTGCGGTAAAGCAACCAACGCGGCGCGATCATAAATGATATCGGCTTGAGATACTGGTGCAGTGAAAAAGTCCCCAGTATAAATAGAGAGCTCATCAAATTGATAAAGCTCGTGCATGCCATTAAGAGGCGTTACCGTTGGCGTGTAAAAATGTTCAGCAAAAAAGGCACGCACAGCAATATGGCTTAGCTCAACACCTTCAACCGAATCATGCTTCATCGCTAGCCAAATCAAGTCTTCTGACTTTCCACATAAAGGAACTAACACTTTATCTTCACGCTTTGGATTAGTGTGTTTCCAATATACTGGTAATAGCGGGTTTACATCTTCCAAGTGAAATCCGATTTGATTGCTGGCCCATTTGTTATGCCAAAATTCTTGGTCTCTCATTTTACTTTCTACTTGTCGGCTGTTTTCATTTTGAGAGGTAAGACTAACGTTTTTTTTCAATTTGTCTATGCCGTTCATCTTTGGTTAATACTGCGGTGATAGGATGTAATCGGTCTCATAGGAGACGCGCCTTTATCTGATAATCAGAATAAAGAAAAGAGAAATGGTGATCTAACGCACGATTCTACTTCAAGATAAAACTGAAACCTTGGAATCTTTCGTAATGGCCCCATTTATAAGTTAGTACCTGATTTGCCGAACTTAGCGACCTTTATGTTCCCTATTTTCTAAGTACAAGCAAGTTAAGGAGAGTGAATGAGCTTATTTCTTCGTACTACAGCATTGATGCTTTTGGTACTTAGCCGTGCACCGGCATTTGCCGCACTTCCAATTACCCCTGCACCTAGTGGCGAACAAAATCGTTCAACCAGCCAAAACGAAGTTTGTTCGAAACTTTTTAAACACAGCCTTAGCGGTTTATACGGCATTCAGTCAATCGACACCACGCCAACTCAGCCATATTCTGACTTCGACATTCTTTACAGCAAAGCACACCAAGCACAATTTGAACTTGAAACTATCTGTAAAAGTACCGCACTTCTTAATGACGCTCAGCCATACTTCGCAGGTGTAAAATCCAAACAACGAGCAGAAGAAAAGATAGCTTTAGAATTAGGTGGGAAAGTTGAACGTATTACTGACCTAGCACGTGCAACGATTGTAGCTGAAGACGTCGCCAGCTTAGTCTCCATTTATGAAACGTTAGAGCGTGAAACAACGATTGTGAAAGTAAAAAATCGATTCAAAAAACCTGGCCCTTCAGGATATAGAGACTTGAACTTGCTCGTTCGTTTACCAAAAACAAACCTAGTAGCCGAAGTTCAACTGCACTTGAAAGCAATCGCAGATGTAAAAAGCGGTCCCGAACACGACCTATACGAAAAAATCCAGAAACTAGAACGTCAAGCGATGTTGGAAAAACGTGAGCTAAGCGAAATAGAGCTTGCTTCTATTCGCAACATGCGTACACAGTCTAAGAACTTGTACCAACAAGCATGGCAACCATACTTAACAACGCATCTAGAAGCGGCGTAACCGATATCATTAGGCGTCTCTCATAAACAGAAAAACCACCGCATTGCGGTGGTTTTCATTTGTATGCACACGAATTTTACGCAAAAAAAAGACCACGCCTTAGCGTGATCCATTTATTCGGCTTACTGTACTTTCTTCAGGTTTTCTACACGAGCTTTTAACTTCTGACCCGGGCGAAAAGTCACTACACGTCGAGCAGTAATTGGAATATCTTCACCAGTTTTCGGGTTACGACCAGGTCGTTCATTCTTGTCACGAAGATCAAAGTTACCAAAACCTGACAGTTTTACCTGTTCGCCACTTTCCAGTGCCTTACGAATCTCTTCAAAGAACACTTCCACCGTTTCCTTGGCGTCCCGCTTACTAAATCCTAATTTATCAAACAGGTTTTCTGCCAGTTCGGCTTTTGTGAGCGCCATAAAACTTTCCTCAAAGCTATGTTAAACAATGCTACGTTAGTGTAGCGCCAGAGCAGTTTTACCCTACCAATTCAACAACATATCGGGGTTACATCAGGAAGTGTATGACAAGCTTATGATTTTCGCCAACTTTTTTCTTGGCGAACAAAAGGAATAGCACTACGTAAATTATTGTTAAACGCCAGGAATTTGATATTTTTGTTTTTGTTTCATCTTTATCAGGAAAAACATCCAGATTATAAAACTAAAAGTAGTTTAAATATCAACATTAAACACTATTTAATAAAAATATCAGATATTGGTTATTTAACAGACACTTGACATAGAACTTGTCGTAAATTCAGTGATTTGTATGTAACTCGATACGTAACAATTAGATTAAAAGGTATGACCACCTGTACTTTGCAACTGTGCTTAGAAAGCTTGATTAAACCCACGCTTCTCGCTGTTTAACGATGACGCCATATATAAAGATTGATAATGTGGAAGTTCGTGTATTTCCTCATTAGCTTCTTACACTGCTTCTAGGCGACCATGATTAATCAAATCATAAATATTCTTTTCCCTGTTTTTGCTCTTGTCGGAGTTGGCTATTTGGTCGGTCGTTACATCAAGCCTGACTTTCGCCCAATAAACCGCATTAATATTGAGGTATTTACGCCAGCACTGGTATTTTCGTCACTCGTTAGCATGCCGCTCGATTCAAATCAGGGGCCGCTTCTTTTGGCGGCAATTGTCGCGGTTTTAATTCCCGCACTACTCATGATCCCGGTATGTCGATGGACGTCACTCTCGTTTAAAACCTGGGCGCCACCACATATGTTTCGCAATAGCGGAAATCTAGCTATTCCTTTGTTTACCTATACGTTTGGAGAAATTGCGCTGTCGTCAGCAGTGCTTTTATTTGTCGTGTCAGCATGCTTGCATATCAGCTTAGGCGTAATGCTGCTTAGTCATGGCAACCCTTTTAAGCAAATAGTCAAGATGCCAATCTTTTTAGCAGCGTCGCTGGCTCTGTTTCTCAACGTGTCAAATGTGGGTGCATGGGCGCCTTTATACGAAGCCACGGCTCTACTTGGGCAAGCGGCCGTACCCGTGATGCTTTTATCTCTGGGGGCACAAATGTGTCATTTAAGGTTGGACGGTTTAAAGATTGGTGTGTTGTGTACCGTGCAGTCACTGGCAACTGGTGCTGTCGCTTTTGCACTTATTTATTGGTTAATTCCCCTTCCAACGATGCAATTGCAAATGATGGTGCTCTTCACAATGCTGCCGCCAGCCGTCATGAATTACCTATTTGCGGAAAGGCTGAATATAGAACCCATGAAAGTGGCGTCAATGGTACTATTTGGCAACTTTTTCAGCATTCTTACGCTACCTCTTCTGCTTAGCTATACCCTCTCACTCGCTGCCTAACCGCCAACAAGCTATCGTTAGCGTGTATTAGCTGAAAAACAATACGTTCCTAATCTCGGGTAAGGGCCATCCCTAGTTTGGTCTAGTATTTTAAAGTAATGAGGGATGGTGCGAGCAGTAAGGAACTTGAACAACGATAAGGTAATCCTAAAAATAAAAAACCCTGCCAAACTGGCAGGGTTTTCATTTCTTAAGAAGATACGTTACGCGAGATTAGTCACGCAGAGACGCACCAAACTTCTCAGAAACGTGAGCAACGATAGCGTCAACCGCACCAGCGATATCTGCATCTTCAAGCGTACGCTCAAGTGACTGTAGAGTCAGAGCGATTGCTAGGCTCTTCTTACCATCTTCAACGCCTTTACCTACGTAAACGTCGAACAGTTTCGCATCTTTAAGGAACTCGCCACCTTGCTCTAGACAAGCGTTAACAATGTCACCAGATGCAACAGCTTCATCCACTACTACCGCGATATCACGACGGTTTGAAGGGAATTTAGAAAGTGCTACCGCTTCTGGGATCACTTTGCTGTTGATTGCAGACCATTCGATTTCGAATACGATAGTACGACCGTTTAGACCGAACTTACGCTCAAGCTCAGGGTGAACTGTACCGATCACGCCCACTTCTTTGCCGTCTACGATGATTGCCGCAGATTGACCTGGGTGAAGTGCTGGGTTAGCTTTTTTGCTTTCAGGTGACAGTGCAGCGAAAGAGTACGCTTTTTCGTTCGCAGATAGCTCTAGAATCGCTTCTAGATCGCCCTTAAGGTCGAAGAAATCAACAGTGTTGGTTTCGATATCCCAGTGCTCTTCACCACGAGTACCAGCAATAACACCTGCAAGCATAGGCTCTTGACGCATGCCGTTTTCTGCAGATTCACATGGGATGAAACGTAGGCCATATTCGAATAGACGAACGCGTGGCTGTTGACGCTTCTGGTTGTGAACAACCGTGTTCAACAGACCTTGGATAAGACCAAGACGCATTGCTGACATGTCTGCAGAAATTGGGTTTGGAAGTACGAGAGGCTCAACACCAGGTACAACTAGCTTTTGCTGCTCAGGCTCAACGAAGCTGTATGTGATTGCTTCGTGATAACCACGGTCAACAAGAAGATCACGAACGCGTTTCAGTGGAAGATCCGCTTCAACGTGGTTGTGCATCTTAAGTGCTGCTGCTGGGTTTTGGTTAGGAATGTTGTCGTAACCGTAGATACGGCCAACTTCTTCAATCAGGTCTTGCTCGATAGCGATATCGAAACGCCATGTTGGCGCTACTGCCACCCAACCTTCTTCAGAAGCTTCAACAGTCAAACCTAGGCGCTCTAGGATTTCTACTACGTCAGCATCAGCGATGTGGTGACCTAGTAGGTTGTCTAGTTTAGTACGACGTAGAGCAACTTTGTTTGGCTTAGGTAGGTCTGCTTCAGACTCTACTGCAACAACAGGTGCTACTTCACCACCACAGATCTCAACTAGAAGCTGAGTTGCACGCTCCATTGCGCTTACTTGTAGTGCGTAATCCACACCACGCTCGAAACGCATTGAAGAATCAGTGTGCAGACCGTAGCTACGAGCGCGACCACGGATGTGGTCAGGTGCAAAGAATGCACACTCTAGTAAAACGTCTTTAGTCTCAGTTGTTACACCTGACTCTTCACCACCAAAGATACCTGCGATTGCAAGTGCTTTGTTGTGGTCCGCTACTACTAGTGTATCTGCGTTTAGTTCTGCTTCGCTGCCGTCAAGAAGTGTTAGCTTCTCACCTTGCTCAGCCATACGAACTACGATGCCACCTTCGATCTTCGCTAGATCGAATGCGTGCATTGGTTGGCCTTGCTCTAGAAGAACGTAGTTAGTGATATCTACCACAGGGTCGATAGAGCGAATACCACAACGACGCAGTTTCTCTTGCATCCATAGTGGCGTTTCAGCTTGAACGTTTACGTTCTTAACTACACGACCTAGGTAACGTGGACACGCAGCTGGCGCTTTCACTTCGATAGACACTTTATCGTCGATTGAAGGGGCAACTGCTTCTACTAATGGCTCTGTCACGTCAGCACGGTTTAGTACGCCAACTTCACGAGCTAGACCACGAATGCTGAAACAGTCAGCGCGGTTTGCTGTTAGGTCTACGTCTACTGTTACGTCGTCTAGACCTAGGAATTCACGGAAATCAGTACCGATTACTGCGTCTTCTGCTAGTTCCATGATGCCGTCTGACTCAACGTCGATACCTAGTTCAGTGAACGAACAAAGCATGCCGTGAGATGGCTGGCCACGTAGTTTCGCTTTTTTGATTTTGAAATCACCTGGAAGAACAGCACCAACTGTTGCGACTGCTACTTTCAGACCTTGGCGACAGTTAGGTGCGCCACAAACAATGTCTAGAAGCTCTTCTTCACCCACGTCAACTTTAGTTACGCGCAGTTTGTCTGCATCTGGGTGTTGGCCACATTCAACAACGTGACCGACTTTAACGCCAGTAAAAGAACCAGCAACAGGAAGAACGTCGTCTACCTCTAGGCCGGCCATTGTAATTTGGTGAGTTAGCTCGTCAGTAGTAACCGCAGGGTTTACCCACTCACGAAGCCATGATTCGCTGAATTTCATGTTGATGAACCCTCTGGATTACTTGAACTGTTTTAGGAAACGAAGATCGTTCTCGAAGAACGCACGTAGGTCGTTCACGCCGTAACGAAGCATTGTTAGACGCTCAACACCCATACCGAATGCGAAACCAGAGTATTTTTCAGGATCGATACCTACGCTACGTAGCACGTTCGGGTGAACCATACCGCAGCCTAGTACTTCTAACCATTTACCGTTTTTGCCTTTCACGTCTACTTCAGCTGAAGGCTCAGTGAATGGGAAGTAAGATGGACGGAAACGTACTTCTACTTCTTCTTCGAAGAAGTTACATAGGAAATCGTGCAGGATGCCTTTCAGCTGAGCAAAGTTTACGTTCTCATCAACCAGCATGCCTTCCACTTGGTGGAACATTGGCGTGTGCGTTTGGTCGTAGTCGTTACGGTATACACGGCCTGGTGCGATGAAACGGAATGGTGGTTTACCATTTTCCATCGTACGGATCTGTACGCCTGACGTATGAGTACGAAGCATCAAGTCTGGGTTGAAGAAGAAAGTATCGTGGTCAGTACGCGCTGGGTGATCAGCTGCGATGTTTAGCGCATCGAAGTTGTGGAATGCATCTTCGATCTCTGGGCCAGCCTCGGTGTTAAAACCAAGTTCGCCAAAGAACTTCTCAATACGCTCTACAGTACGAGTTACTGGGTGTAAACCACCGTTTTCAATACGACGACCTGGTAGTGTTACGTCGATTGTTTCTGCTGCTAGTTTCGCTTCAAGCTCAGCACGTTGTAGTGCATCTTTACGAGCTGCGATAGCTTGCTGAACTACGCCTTTCGCTTTGTTGATCTCTTGACCAGCTTCACGGCGTTCTTCTGGTGGTAGTTTGCCTAGGCTTTGAAGTTGAGCAGTTAGCTCACCTTTTTTACCCAGATACTGAACACGCACTTCATCAAGTGCGACTAGCGATTCGGCAGCTTCAATTGCAGTGCTCGCGCTAGCAATGATCTCTTCTAGATGTTGCATCGTTTCCTCATCTACCTGTAGGTAGTGTCCATAAGGGAGTGATTGGTTTTTTGATAGCTGTACATAGTAGCCAAACCGGGCACCAATGCCAAATTGAATTACGAAAAGAAGAGGTTATTGAATAAAAAGAGCACAAAAACGTCAAAAATGTCATCTTTAGTTAATCTGCCGTTTAGTTGTGCCCTTTTGTTTTAGAAATAGTATTGAATAGATAGCTCGATAAAATCGTCATCTCTAGCGAAGTAGAGCAAATCATTTGGTGTTTCATTTTTAAACAACCAAGCATCAATTTGCCACTTAACGTGATTCGATATTCGGCTCGATGCTTCTAACTTAGCATTGTAAACATCATCGTTATCTAAATCCTTCGTAATTCCCGTCAATACTTCCGTTCCGTCCTCATCATTGAGCGCCCAACGAATACCTGCAAACACATCATTTTGACCGATAGTTTGTGCGTTGTTCCCACGACTGTCATAGAGGTACTCACCAATAACTCCCACATCCCAAACCGTGTCAAATGCACCGACGAAGGTATACTCAAAACCCGTCACAAGACCGACATGATTATCAGCGCTATCTCGATAAACACTTTCTAGTTTCCATAACCAATCGCCAACAATTCCTTGCACATCCAGACCGACATGACTCATCAGAGCGTAGTAAGGCTTTAATTCTCCGTACTCTAAACGAAAGTAAGGATCCCGGTTTGTTCCATATAAATAGCTTAGGCCTACGTCCCAATCGCCAAGCATTTTCGAATATCGAAAAGCCACATCTACGTGCTTCTCTTCTCTGCTTGATTCATAGATAGCATCATCAGAGACAACGGGTTCGGTTCGCAAGCGGCCATCTGTACCCGCAAACGTTCGTTCCCTAAAGTAAGGTAACAACATTGCGTGGACGGTGCCCCAGTCTTTGAAAGAGGTAAAATGTAACATCGGCTGACCGAGTTTATCTTCACCATCGACGGCTTCAATGGCATCTGTTTGGTTTACTACATCAACTAAATGGGCTGATTCAGTCACTCCCCAAAAGACCTTACTAATCCCAACTCGAAGCTCATAATCATCCCAATAAGTCAGATAAAGTGCCTCTCGTATGTCACCATGACTTCGCTCATCGTCTAGACCATCCAGACGATAGAAAGGTGTGAAAGTAAAGTTTGCATCACCATTTTGCATCTCCCAGTAAAATTCTGGCTGCAAAACCAATGACGTTTGCGCTTTGCTCTGACCCTGAGAGCCCGTTTCAAAAAACTGACGATGCTCAATATTGACTTGTCCTGCAAGCTCGACGGCAGTCAGAGGCATCGAGTAAAAAAAGGCTGCTGCACTAAGCAACAACCCAGCATTTAATCGCTTCATTTTTCCTCCACTACCTCACTCGCTTCAACACATTCTTATGAAAGTCATTGTCTTGTAATCCAATGTTAAAACGCATTTCGCTAGTCGTTAGCTCAGTACTTTTTCCTGTTTGATGGTTTGTCATCGCCATAGTGTGCGCGCGCCAATATTGGTTGAGATATTGCTTGTAATCGGAAAAAGAAAGCGTTTTTAACAAAGAGCCTTTGCGATCGTAAAACTCAACTTTAAGTGGACGATAATGCGCTTTATCTAACCACACCGTTTGCTTGGTATAACCTGAGTTCTTATCGGTCGGAATTTGCTCTACGACGAAAACATCTTGCCCATTTATGCTGTCATCTTTTAGGTAGTTGAAACGGTATTTTTCAATCTCAAAGGAACTGAGATCCTCATACGCGAATTCACTGCCCATAAAAGGACCTGATTTGTTACGCGAGGAAATACGTTTCACACGTTTCAGTGCAGGAAGGTAAAGCCATTGGTCATCGGCACCCACCGTATGAGAATGATTGAGAAACGCCGTGCCTTTTACATCTCTCGGTTCATCAAATATCGTGAGACCTTTATCACCATCGCCATCAACTTCGAGTGATTGTAAGCGCATTAAACGTGTACTGCTTTCTCCTTGCGCGTTTCGCAGAATCATTTGCATCGTAGCAACAGAATCCCCCCACCCTTCATCACGGGCTTTGCGCTCTTGGGCAATTTCTAGTCCTCTGGCTTCATCCGCCAACACCGCATGACTCATAATAAGCGAGACAGAAAGTACTGATACTTTTAAGGCATTTTTTACTAAATTCATGTTCAATCCTTTAATTCGTTATGACTGAGTAACAGTCTTGGTTTGAGAGTCAGTTGATTTAAGCTTATTTCGGCGCTCCACCTCGTCGTAAACGCCTTTGTCAAACAACATCAGTAGAGTCGGTAGGAAGATGAAATCCACAACAAGAGCAATAAAGATGACAATGGCACTCAGCTGTCCCATATCGGCATTTAAACGGAAGCTCGACATCGCCAGAACAGAGAAACCAGCAACAAGCACGACCGTCGTAATCCAGAGTGCGCGCCCCACGGTACGAAAGGCGTAGCGAACCGCTTGCTCCGCACTGTGGCCATCTTTACGAGCGTGTTGATATTTAGAAAGAAAGTGAACGGCGTCATCGACAACAACACCAAGCGTTAATGTCACAACGACAGACAATCCCAAATTAATCTCACCAGAAACCAGCGCCCAAATACCAAAACCAATAAGCGCAGGAGCAATATTCGGGACAAGACTAATTAAGCCAAGCTTGAACGAACGCAAGGCAAAGATCAGTAATGCAGAGATTAAGACAAGAGTAATGGGCAAGGTTGACAGCATGCTGGCCATATTCGTTTCACCAATATGCGCAAACATCAGTGAAGGACTAGACGCAACAACATCATATTGAGGCGCGTTTTCGTTAAACCATTGGTAAATGCGATTTTCCAAATCAACAAGCTCGACGCTGCCCAAGTTCTCCACGGTGAGAACCATCTTGATCGACGACTTATCTACATTGATTTGGTTGTTCAAATCTAAACCATACGGTAGTGACATTTCATAAAGCAGCAGATATTGAGCCGCTAATTCTCTGTCTTGAGGGAGCGAGTAATAAGCCTGATCATCTCCATGCATGTTCTTGTTTAGGCGCTTATAAACATCGCTCAAGGTCGCAACATGGTCCGTTTCTAGCTGCAACCTTAGCCAGTCAGTAAATTTACCCACGGAATTGAGAAAATTAGGATCGGCAATGCCCTGCGATTCGTTGGTTTTTATCGCGATACTGATGTTCGCCATGCCACTGATTCGCTCTTCCATAAAATCAGCCGCTCGGCGAAATTCATTGCTATGGCCAAAGTACTCGACGGATTCATCATTGACTTTGTTCAGTGGAATCAAGCTCGCACTCGCGACAATAACAAGCACCGACAACGGCAATAACGCATGTCGCTTTGACACCACGAAATCTCCTAAATGATCCATAAAGCGCTTTCTTTCATCAGAAGTATCCGACTTCACCGTAACCGGAAGGATATTAAGCAAGGCGGGAAGTAACGTGATGGAAAGGAAACAAGCAACCATGACGCCAAGGGCTGATAGGTTGCCGAAATCTCTCAGGATTGGAGAATCCGACATATTCATCATTAAAAAGCCGATCGCGGTGGTAATGGAGGTAATCAAGATAGGCATGAAATTGAGCGCAATACTTCGCTCAATAGAGTGGGCTTTACTAAAGCCGTTTTGCATAGACTGACGCATTGTCGCGATGATGTGTACACAGTCTGCGACGGCAAGCGTCATCACCAAGGTAGGCACATTAACGGTCGCCGTGCTTAAGAACATACCAGTCCATCCTGACAAGCCCATTGTCACCATAACCGAGCCGATAATAACGATGAGTGTCGCGATGACGCTAAGCAATGAGCGCAACATGATGGTCAGAAACACCAATATCACTAGTAACATAGTAGGCACTAATGTTGTGCTATCATCTTGGGCTGCGGTCATAAACGCGTAGTTCATTGCAATAATACCAGCCTTATGGAATTCCGTGTCTGGGTACACTTGCTGATAACGCTCAATCATTCCGTTTATGTGAGCAACCACCTCTTGTACTTCAGCAGTTTTATCTATTTCAGGGAGTTGGACCGTAATGTTTACGACCGTGACATCTCCTTTTTCAGAAATCAGTGAACTTTTCAAAACCGGCTCACTCAACGCAATACTTTTGACTTTCTCTATTCGTTGAGGTGTCAATTCATATTCGCTATACAGTAAATCTTCGACAAGAAGATCATCTTCAAACGCTTCGGTATGCTGGTAGTTGGCGAGGGAATCAACGCGGGTCGAGTATGGAACTTGCCACGCCTCGTCAGTGATCTGCTGAATAAGAGATAATGTGCTAGGAGTAAAAACAGTGCCGCTCTTTGGCGCTATAACCAAAGCAAGACTGTCAGATTTTGCAAAGGTGGTTTGAATTTCATCAAACGCAAGTAACTGCTCATTTGTTCCATCAAAGAAGATGTCGTAATCTCCTCTAAAGTAAAGATTTTTTCCTCCAATAGTTGCTATGACAATCAATAAAACGGTAGCAAGCATCACCAATACACTGTAATTCGTTGGTAGCTTACCCCACCCTGAACGGGCGTATTGTTGAACGTTGTGATGTGGCATCACACTCTCCTTTTGTGACGTTTCGTCAAATTTGAAAACTAAAAAAACAGCAAATGCTGTAAATAACCAGACAAACTCGACATGCAAACTTTAGATCGAATGAATTTGGCTACATAAGTTAGTTTTTAGTAACTTCCTATGCTTCTCGTGATCATTGGCTGAACGCCAACCTTCGAGATTTAATGACGATTCGTCACAATAGTGCGATAAAAAAGCCAACCATAACGTCAGATTGGCCTTTCCAGTTTATTAGCGATTCACTGACTCTAAATAAGCAAGCTCTTCACTAAATAATTCCTGCTCCACTCGACGCCAGGTTTTACGGTAGTCCCATTCTGTAGATAAAGGCGACCAACCTAAACCATCAAGTAACATATTCGCGTTGTGCAGTACTGAGAATGGGTCCTGAATTCGCTGAATACATCGACTGTTCGATGCATTTTGCGCCAAAGCGTTTGAACCGAATGCAATAGACCAGTTGGCGAATACAATAGCATCAGAACCAATTGCGGGAGAAAACTTAAGATCACCACATTCTACCGCATTGTTCACCAGTGCATCAGCACCATCTATTACTTGTTCTTCCAAGTTATTCAGTTCATTCACACGTTTAGGCGAAGCCTTCTCTAGAACCCAAGGCGTCTTTGCAACAATCGCACAGGTTGATAGTACTGGCTCCATACGAGCGTAAATACGATAACCTACATGCATCGCAATGATTTTTTCTCTGGTATTACCATTAAATTTGGCGGTACGTTCGAAAAATATTGCTTCGCTTTTCAGCGAATGAATACAAAGCGCAAGAATCACATCTTCTTTGCTGCAAAAATGATTGTAGATCGTCCCTTTAGAATAAGGGCTTGACGCTGTAAGCTTGTCCATCGTTAAGTTGGCAAAGCCTTGCTCTTGAACTAAAGACTTAGCCAATTGAATAAGCTCTATCTCACGATCAGCAATCGCCTGTTGCTTTTTTGTTAGCCCTGAAGACACACGACATCCGTCTTGCTTGCTATATTTTTTACAGCGAAAGTTAAACATAATCCTTTGATCCGTATACCAACACACTCCCAATAATTGTAACACGATTCTTTAATACAGGAACGCAACCAAAGTTGACGAACCGTCATAAATGACACTTCGTCATAATAGATCAAAAAACAAACATTTCAAGTATGAATTTATAATTAGAAGATAAATAGCTACCAATTATGCATACCCAAGTAGCTACTGGATGCTTGGTTCAACGAGAATGGTTTCTTTGTAGAGGAAGCGAGAGAGGCTTTGGGAGGAACAACGAAGGAAATCAGCATGTTAAAAATAACGAAAGTAGATGCTGAACAGGTATTATTCGAAATAAGCCCAAAACACTTTAAGTCTGAATTAAGAGCAAACACCGCTGAATGCCCTACTTACAAAGTATTTGCTGTCTTAGGCTTTTTCTTTTGCAACGCCCTTTCAGAAACTCTCTTCAAAAAAGGCTCAAAATCTATATCGATAGGCTTGGCTTATCACCTGCAGCTGCGATGGCATAACGAATATCATCAATAAATCGCCCCTCTGTCTCAATAATGCCGTCAGAGAATGTGACTGGCTGATGTGGCCCAGCAAGTAGAACAATATTAGTAAAATCAGAGACATTAAAGTTCTCTGCTACAACATTTTTGGAATGAAAATCGATGACGGTCTTTGCGACTTGATCTTCCAGTAACAAAAGCTGTTCTTCGGTAATTTTCATACGCGCCAAAGCAACGCGAACACACTTATCGTGGGTAGTCGTCTGCTCTTTTATGATTTCTGTATATTTGTCGTTGAGCTTGGAGTTCTCTGCATAGCTATAATATAAAGGCCCGTGCAGCGTTATATTTTTATCTTCATCAACGTAAACGAGATCCAACAACTCTAATGCTTTTAAGTAATCGGACATGCTCTGCTCAGACAAGTCATACTTTTTCTTTAAAATAGAATAGCCGTCTTTACCTCGTAACATTCTCAATTCACGATAAAAGTCGTAAAGGTGAGGGAATTGAAAGAATACTTCATCCTGTGTGCGACTAAAGTAATCCTCGTCTTCACCTTGCAATTGATTTGCGAGCTTTTGTAGTTCATCTAACGTGCAATCAACCGCTCTACAATATTCCAGCAACTTATCTAAAGCGAGATTCGTGCTTGTAAGATGTCTCTTAAAGGTAGATAGTGGCATACCCATTTTCTCAGATAGCTCTCGATATGTTAGCCCTTTTGTTTTAATCGCTTGGCGTAATGCGGCTAGCAAGTATTCGGGAGTCAGATCTCTCATCTACAATTCCTTTTGGCAATGTTACAGCTGTATAGTATTTGTAACAATTTAGAACCGCTTGGCAAGGTATAAGTTCATATTTTTATAAGAAAAACATGAATTAATATACCGAAAAGAGAATTCACACAACAAATGAAAAATTCAATATGAATTCAATTTCATTATAGATATAAAATAATATGCAAAATAAAAGTGAAGCAATTACTCTAAATCATCGTGATTAATTTTAATAGTAACGTAAAGTTGAGAATATAAACCTATTCTCTCCACAAAAATCTAGAATAATTAACCTAAAAGGAACAGAACGGTAAATGCATAATAATTCACCGCTCTCTATTAGCATTTTTGCAATGCTATTCAAGTAGACTAGTCCGCTAGTTTCACTGCAGTACCAAATGCCAAAATTTCCGAAGAACCATCTACGATTGAGCTTGTGGTAAATCGAATCCCTACTATTGCATCGGCACCTTTAGATTCAGCGTCCGCCACCATGCGCTGTATAGCAATATCACGCGCGTCGGTCATCATTTCCGTGTAACCACGAATTTCGCCGCCAACAATGCTCTTGATACCCGCCATGAGGTCACGGCCAATATGCTTTGATTGAACAACATTACCAGTTACAACCCCTCTGATTTCAGAGATCTGCTTGCCAGGAATGCTTTCGGTCGTTGTGTAGATCATTTTTAATCCCTTATAAACGTAAAAATTTATACCCAAGCTACCTTATAACTAACATAAGATGCTAACCAATAAATTGAGAAGACTGATAAACAATACTCTAAATAGCCAAGCTAAAAGTCATTTGGGTATAAATTTTAGCAATAAAAAAGGAGAGCTAATGCTCTCCTTCTCTTAATCCTAAACTGCTAATTAAAGAGCAGCTTTCGCTTTTTCAACTAGAACTGCAAATGCAGCTTTGTCGAATACTGCGATGTCCGCAAGGATCTTACGGTCGATCTCGATAGATGCTTTCTTCAGACCGTTGATGAAACGGCTGTAAGATAGACCATTTTGACGAGATGCCGCATTGATACGTGCAATCCATAGTTGACGGAATTGACGTTTCTTAGCGCGACGGTCACGGTAAGCGTATTGACCAGCTTTAGTAACTGCTTGGAAAGCTACGCGGTAAACGCGTGAACGCGCACCGTAGTAACCTTTAGCTTGTTTTAGAACTTTCTTATGACGTGCACGAGCTTGTACACCACGTTTTACGCGAGGCATTATGCTTCTCCTAAACTAAACGATTGATAACTAAAAAGAATTAAGCGTATGGCAACATACGGATTACTGCAGCCACTTCACATTTTGGAAGGATTGCATTTGGACGTAGTTGACGCTTGTTCTTAGTAGTACGCTTAGTCAGGATGTGACGTTTTGTAGCGTGCTTGTACTTAATACCACCAGCAGTTTTCTTAAAACGCTTAGCAGCACCTTTGTTGGTTTTCATCTTAGGCATGATGAATAACTCCGCATTGAGTAGGTTTAATAAACAACGTAATTAGGGCGAACAAAACCCAGCCGTTATGCCTTTATCGAAAGGAAAGCGGCTAGGTTTTAATTACTTGATGAGCCGTTAATTACTTCTTTTTAGGGGCTAGCACCATGATCATCTGGCGACCTTCAATCTTCTTAGGGAAAGATTCAACTACAGCAATTTCTGCAGTATCTTCCTTAAGACGATTTAGAACGTCAACACCGATGTCTTGGTGTGCCATCTCTCGGCCACGGAAGCGAATTGTTACTTTCACTTTGTTGCCTTCTTCAAGGAAACGCGTCAGGTTGCGTAGTTTTACCTGATAGTCTCCAATATCAGTTCCAGGACGGAATTTTACTTCCTTGATCTGGACCTGCTTTTGCTTCTTCTTCTGCTCTTTAGCAGTTTTGCTCTTCTCGAAGAGGAACTTACCATAGTCCATCACACGACAAACAGGTGGCTCGGCGTTAGGACTGATCTCAACGAGATCCATACCAGCTTCTTCAGCAGCTGCAATGGCTTCTTGAATCGATACAACACCAACTGATTCACCGTCAGCGCCTGTTAGTCGAACTTCACGAATACCACGAATTTCACCGTTGATACGGTGCGGGTTTTGTTTTACCGGCTGTTGGCCACGTCTTCCGCCTTTAATAGCTTATTCCTCCAGATTGAGCTTACGGCTAGAGATCTCGTCTTGGATGTATGCAATAAAATCATCCACTTTAAATTTACCAAGATCTTTACCTTTACGAGTACGCACTGCAATTTCGCCAGCTTCCATTTCTTGGTCACCAACAACAAGCATATACGGTACACGCTTCAAAGTATGTTCGCGGATTTTAAAGCCAATCTTCTCATTTCTCAAGTCCGCTTTAGCTCTAATTCCACTTTTTTGTAGTTTTTGTACTATTTCTTGAACATAACCTGACTGTTTATCAGTAATGTTCATAAGAACTGCTTGTTCTGGCGCCAACCAAGTTGGGAAGAAACCAGCATATTCTTCGATAAGGATACCGATGAAGCGCTCTAGTGAACCTAGAATCGCACGGTGAATCATTACCGGTACAAGACGTTCATTGTTTTCACCTACATAAGTTGCACCTAAGCGACCTGGTAGGTTGAAGTCTAGCTGGACAGTACCACACTGCCACGCACGGTCTAGACAATCGTATAGTGTGAATTCAATCTTAGGACCGTAGAACGCACCCTCGCCTTCTTGAATTTCGTATGGGATATCCATCGATTCAAGAGACTGCTTCAATGCTTCTTCAGATTGATCCCAGATTTCATCTGAACCTACACGTTTCTCTGGACGAGTAGACAGTTTCACTACGATGTTGTCGAAACCAAATGTTTGGTACGTATCGTACACCATCTTGATACAGTTTGTTACTTCTTCTTGAATTTGGCTCTCAGTACAGAAAATGTGAGCGTCATCCTGAGTAAAGCCACGTACACGCATAATACCGTGTAGTGCACCAGATGGTTCGTTACGGTGACATGAGCCAAACTCAGCCATACGTAGCGGTAGGTCGCGGTACGATTTTAGACCTTGGTTGAAGATCTGTACGTGACCTGGACAGTTCATTGGCTTAATCGCGTATTCACGGTTCTCAGAAGAAGTTGTGAACATTGCATCAGCGTATTTGTCCCAGTGCCCAGAGCGTTCCCAAAGAACACGGTCCATCATAAGTGGACCTTTCACTTCTTGGTAACCGTACTCATCTAGCTTAGCGCGGATGAATACTTCTAGATCACGGAAGATAGACCAACCATTGTGATGCCAGAACACCATACCCGGTGCTTCTTGCTGCATGTGGAATAGGTCTAGTTGCTTACCAATCTTACGGTGATCACGCTTCGCCGCTTCTTCTAGGCGAGTTAGGTGCGCTTTCAGTGCTTTCTTGTCGTGGAAAGCCGTACCGTAGATACGTTGAAGCATTTTGTTGTCGCTGTTACCACGCCAGTAAGCACCTGCAACATTCAGCAAAGTGAAGTGTTGACAGAAGCTCATATTAGGAACGTGAGGACCACGACACATGTCGATGTATTCTTCATGGTGGTAAAGGCCTGGACGATCATCACGAGATACGTTTTCGTCTAGGATTTCAACTTTGTATGGTTCGCCACGTGATTCAAACGTATCACGCGCTTCCTGCCAGCTTACTTTTTTCTTAACCACTTCGTACTTGGTTTTCGCTAGCTCTTTCATACGCTTTTCAATCTTTTCAAGATCTTCTTGCGTTAGAGATTCGTCTAGGTCGATATCGTAGTAGAAGCCATTGTCGATGGTTGGACCGATCGCCATTTTAGCTTGAGGGTAAAGCTGCTTAAGAGCGTGACCAAGAAGGTGAGCACAAGAGTGACGAACGATTTCTAGACCGTCTACTTCATCTTTAACTGTGATGATTTCAAGGCTTGCGTCTTCTTCAATTAGATCACACGCATCAACGCGGTTACCGTTTACACGACCAGCGATAGTTGCTTTTGCAAGACCAGGACCGATCGATTGCGCAACTTCCATAGTAGAAACTGGGTTGTCAAATTGACGCTGACTGCCGTCAGGAAGAGTAATAATAGGCATGCTATGTCCTTTACAGTGGTGTTGCACACCAAGCAACACATGTTATTCAAATTAGAAGCTATTTGTAGAAAATAGTTGAGAGTCAATAAAGGCCTCTCGGTAACACGAATACCGGACCGTTATCGAAAATGGGATTGTACCTAGCTCACATTTAGAATGCAAAGCGCGATTTTGTTTTGTCATAAGAACTTAACCGCAGACCCGTCACGACAATCTGATCATGCTTTTTTAAGAGACCGCATAGCTGATGAATGGAATTGCCCCTCGATGAACTTACACAACAAATTACAATATCCCCTATTACGTGTGAACCGATACAAAGCCTAACACGCTGGGCGAGAGCTCAACGTGCGATTTAGGTATATAGTTGTTTTATAGAGTAGTTTGTATGTAGGTATTCATCATGGTCTATTTCAAATCGCGCTTTATGGTGCTTCTAAGCACCTCGATATGTTCTTTGCAAGCCTTCGCATCAAGTGACTTATATGGCCCGCTGCGTTCTTACGCACAATCCCCAATGCAAGTGGTTAGTCACACCAACATACTACGTTCAGGACACAGTCTGCCCTCTGGGTTTGTCGAAGCTTATGGTTCGGGAACCGTGGCAAGTGTTTGGGCTCATACTGATGAATACGCACTGGACTATTACCACAATCAAATCGAATTAGGCAGCAAATGGCAAGTCAGCAACCGTTGGCAGTGGGAGCTCAACTATCGATGGGTCTTTGCCGCTGACAACCATTTAGATGGACTGACGAAAAGCTTCCATAAACTTTTCGGTATCGGACAAAATGGGCGGGATAAAGTAGACAGAGATCGTTTTTACATTTCAATGCCGCAATATGATGTGCTTGAAGATGATTTCGAAGGACAAACACTGGCCAATAACCTATCTACTTACTTACAGTATCAAGTGTTCCAAAATGAACATCACGGCCTATCGATTGGCGGCAGTTTGTATTTTAACGATGTGGCTCACGGCACTTTTCAAGGTAGCAGTTTCGAGCAAGGCTTCCAATTAAACTACAGCTACTTAAGTGATGCTCATGCATTTTATTCGATGATTGGCATGACTTTTCGCTCGGATGACCGTGCCTTGCTCGATCTGCCCTATCGACATAATACGATTGCCATTGCGGGTGGGTACCGTTATGCCTTAGAAGATAACCATCACCTGATGTTGGAATATCATTGGTATCAAGGCTCAACAGAAGGGCCCACAGAGTTTGCTGATGCCTCTAATGAACTGGTATTAGGCTATCGATATCTAATGGAAAATTCAGCGCTTGAGTTTTTAGCCGTAGAGAACGCAAGAAACATGGATAACAGTACCGATATCGCTTTCACAATAGGATATCGGTACATATTTTCATCAAGTTGATGAGAGCTATAGATTTAGCGTTGGTGCAACTGCGGCTGCGACTTGAGCATCGGTTGCATTGATCGGCAACGTAAACGAGCGATATTGGTCACCAGCCAAACTGAGCGAACGGTCAATCTCTGCCAAACAATGCACGACCTGCCCTTCCAGAATAAAAGAGAGCTCAATTTCTTTTGATGAGATAAAGCCGTTGTTACGGAACTCTAGCTCTTGATAAATACCAGAGCGAGAGGCAAACGAGCCACCGCGCAAAAAGCCTTTTTCAACATCGGCTTTAACCATTGTGAAACCAGCTTGCTCGATCGCTTGAATAACCCGAGATGCTACTGGTAGTGGTTTCACTTCAATATAATCACGGTCACGCGGATCAATTGCAAAATCAATATCTAACGTCGTCTCGACCCAAACATGACATTGATTCTTAAGTGCGCTAACCGCAGTAATTGGCGTTTCATCATGCAATTTTAGCTCAAACGGAACCTGCTTTTCTTCATTAGGTCGAATCACAAAAGGGTCAACTGCTTTCAATTGATCAATAGTGAAGGTTTGGTAACTTACGCTATCATCCACTTCGACTTTCATTTCCGTGTTCAATTTAATCGTAATAGCATCAATTTGTTGTTCGACGTCTCCGCCTTTGATATGAACATGCCCTTTCAGCGTCGCTCCTTGAAACACGCTCATTTCGTCCAAAATGGTATCTACTTTTGCAGAGCCGATCCCCAGTGATGCTTTCAATTTTTTAAACATACTTTTCCTTTTTTAGCGATTTTTCTTCTAATAATCGTTTGTTTACACAATTGTTTTCTGCTGTGCAAGCAATAGACCACAAGAAAATGTTTGAATTCAATCATCAATCCAAATAATGCTCAGCAGCAAGAGTCATTCAGCTCTGCAATAGGATTGCTCGGTCACTAAGCGGTACATTCGTCGAGAAATGTTTGCAATTTGTACCTAAATTAAGCAGTATTTGTATAGTCAAATAAAGGGAGATCATTATGTCTGCACCACTCTACATTCAAATTAAACAATTTATCCTGGATAAAATTGATGCTGGAGAGTGGGTAGTTGGTCATCGCATCGCCACCGAGATTGAGCTTACCGAGCAATTTGGTGTCAGTAGAATGACAGTGAACAAAGCAATTCGGGATTTAGTAAATGAGGGCCGATTACAACGTCGCCCACGCTTAGGCACGTTCGTGTGTGATCCTGGTGAAAAGTCAGAATCTCCCCTGCTAGACATTCGAAACATTGCCGAAGAAGTCAGCGATAGAGGGCGAAAGTATGGCAGTAAAGTGCTCAAACAGATTGCCATAAAAGCAGATGACAACATTGCGACAAAACTCGGCGTTATGCTAGGCACGACAGTGTTTTACAGTGAAATTATTCACTATGAAGACCAAACGCCGATTCAACTGGAGCTCCGCTGGGTGAATAGCCAATATGCCCCGAGTTATTTAAATCAAGACTTCACACAAATCACTCCAAATCAATACCTGTCAGATAATTGCCCACTCAGCGCGATAGAACATACTGTAGAGGCAATTGTGCCTGAAAGCCGTATTAAGCAAGACTTAAAAATGCAAGCCAATGAACCTTGCCTTCTCTTGAATCGCAGAACGTGGAGCCAAGATAAGTTAGTCAGTACCGCCCTACTTTATCACCCTGGTAACAAATATAAGCTGAGCTCAAAAGTGCTCATTTAAGGACAAGATTTATCCTCTAGATCTACGTTTTGATCACATTTTAGCAACATCAATCTTGTCAGTGTTCTTATTTTGCTCTATTTATTTGTATATACATTTAATGATACAAATAAACACAGGGACACAAACATGGATTTGCTGATTGAAAACGCACGTCTAGTTACCATGCAATCGGGAGAATGCGGATACCTTCCAACGCCTCCAGCGCGCATTGGTATTAAATCTGGAAAAATCGTTGCGATCAGTACTTGTGCCATTGGTGAAGACGCACCGCAAACCGAGTCTCTGCTGTCTGCCCAATATTACGCTCAGAGTATCGACCTTCAAGGCAAGTTAGTTCTGCCAGGTTTGATCGACTGCCACACTCATCTTATTTACGCGGGCAATCGTGCCAACGAATTTGAAATGCGCTTAAACGGCGTGCCATATCAAGAAATTTCCAAACAAGGCGGTGGGATACTTTCAACGGTGCATGCGACGCGTTCAGCAACCGAAGCGCAATTAGTTGAGTTAGCGTTGCCACGTTTAGACGGGCTACTCGCGAGCGGCGTCACTTCTGTCGAAGTGAAATCAGGCTACGGATTGACACTGAATGATGAAGTAAAAATGCTCCGTGCAGCCAAAATGCTTGAACAAGAGCGCAAAGTTAAAATCATCACTACACTTCTCGCCGCTCACGCCATTCCGCCAGAGTTCCAAGGTCGTGCAGATGATTATATTGAGCACATTTGTCAGGACATAATCCCTGTTGTCGCAAAGGAAGAATTAGCTACGAGTGTCGATGTTTTTTGTGAATCGATTGGTTTCAATCTTGAACAAACAGAAAAAGTGTTTGTAGCTGCAAAACGCCACGGCTTAAAGGTTAAAGGGCATACTGAGCAACTTTCTAATCTCGGTGGTACAGCCCTCACTGCGCAATACAACGGTCTGTCAGCGGATCACATCGAGTTTTTAGATGAGCAAGGTGTTAAAGCACTTGCTCGATCAAACACCGTCGCCACTCTATTGCCTGGCGCTTTTTATTTTCTAAGAGAAACTCAGTTACCACCGATTGAGTTGTTGAGAGAGCATAACGTGCCGATGGCAATTGCTACGGACGTCAACCCAGGTACATCACCATTTTCTGATCTCACACTCATGCTGAATATGGCGTGCACGCTATTTCGCCTTACACCGCAAGAAGCACTGCGTGGTGTAACGCAACATGCAGCCAAAGCTCTGGGTTATCAAAACTCACGTGGCGAAATCAAAGTAGGGTTTGATGCGGACTTCTCTATATGGGATATCGAAAGCCCTGCGGATTTAAGCTATCAAGTCGGAGCAAAACGTCTGGTAGGTCGTATAGTAAATGGTGAATACATTTCACACGGAGGCCAATAATATGTCTCAATTCGACCTACACTCTCCCCTATTTCATTGGCAAGGCCGTCATGATGCCGAGGACGGCAAGCTTGGTCAGCGAATTCATCACGTTGTTCAACGCCAAAAAGCAGATGAGTTGAGTGCCGTTGCGCATGGCGTCTCATTACTCGGTTTTGCTACCGACGCTGGCGTTGCGAGAAACAAAGGACGCATTGGCGCGAAAAAAGCGCCAGACTTAATCCGACGAGCACTCGCTAATTTAGCATGGCACCAAGACGCCCCACTATATGACTTAGGTACTGTGGTGTGTGAAGACGACTTACTGGAAGAGAGCCAAGCTCTATGTGCAGCAACCATTTCAAGCACACTGCCCCATACGCCAGTCATCGTGCTGGGTGGTGGGCATGAGATTGCGTGGGCCTCGTTTTCCGGCTTAGCGGAATATTTTAAAGCGCACCATCCAGAGAAGAAGCCTAAAATCGGCATTATCAATTTCGATGCGCATTTCGATTTGCGCGCATTCGAGAGTAACCTCGCCGACATAAGACCGAGCTCTGGTACACCCTTCAACCAAATTCACCATTTTTGTCAACGTAACGATTGGGACTTTCATTACGCTTGTATTGGTGTAAGCCGCAGTAGCAACACTAAAGCGCTATTTGAAAAAGCAGATGCGTTAAATGTTTGGTATGTAGAGGACAATCAGCTCTGCTACTTAAACCACAGTTATCACTTAACTCAGCTTCAGCATTTTATTGACGACTGTGACTACCTCTATTTGACTATTGATCTGGATGTATTCCCTGCTGCAACCGCACCTGGAGTCAGCGCACCAGCAGCTCGGGGAGTGAGTTACGACACAATTGCCCCCTTTTTAGATCGAATTCTTCATTACAAAAATAAGTTAATGCTGGCTGATATCGCCGAATACAACCCAAATTATGACTTCGATAGTCAAACAGCACGATTAGCTGCCCGTTTGTGTTGGGATATCGCCAACGCAATGGCGGAAAAACAGCACAAACCATAATGCATCCCAGATGCCACTGATTATTACGACCAAGCAAGTACTTGGTCATCACGAGAAACTAAAGGAGTCTGAAATGACACAGCGCCAGGGACAAGATCCACGACTTGATACAAGCAGAACAATTCGTGCACCTCACGGAGATAAACTGCGCGCAAAATCTTGGCTAACCGAAGCCCCTCTTCGTATGCTGATGAACAACCTTGATCCTGATGTTGCAGAACATCCACATTCACTGGTTGTATATGGCGGCATTGGCCGAGCAGCGCGAAACTGGGAATGTTACGACAAGATTGTTGAAGTACTTGAAAGACTGGAAGATGACCAAACGCTTTTAGTTCAATCAGGCAAGCCTGTTGGTGTTTTCCCTACTCATAAAAATGCCCCACGCGTGCTTATCGCAAACTCAAACCTTGTTCCGCATTGGGCAAACTGGGAACACTTCAACGAGCTCGATAAACAAGGCTTGATGATGTACGGCCAAATGACCGCTGGCAGCTGGATATACATTGGCTCGCAAGGTATCGTACAAGGCACATACGAAACGTTCGTATCTGTTGCAAAAAAACACTTTGACGGTGATGCAAATGGCCGTTGGATTCTAACGGGTGGTCTTGGTGGCATGGGTGGTGCTCAACCTCTCGCTGGTACAATGGCGGGCTTCTCCATGATTGCAGTAGAGTGTGATGAATCACGTATCGATTACCGCCTACGTACAGGCTATGTCGATAAGAAAGCGACTTCTTTAGATGAAGCGCTAGCTATCATTAAAGAGTCAGACACACCAGTATCGGTTGGTCTACTAGGTAATGCAGCCGACGTTTTCTCTGAGCTGGTAGAACGTAATATCACGCCTGATGTAGTAACAGACCAAACGTCTGCACACGACCCGCTCAATGGCTATTTACCACAAGGCTGGAGCATGTCTCACGCAGCAGAAATGCGTTTGCAAGATGAAGCAATGGTCGTAAAAGCAGCGAAAAAATCCATGGCTGTGCAAGTTCAAGCGATGTTAGAGCTGCAAAATCGCGGCGCCGCAACACTCGACTACGGTAACAACATCCGCCAGATGGCCTTGGAAGAAGGCGTAGAAAACGCATTCGATTTCCCTGGCTTCGTTCCAGCCTACATTCGTCCTCTATTCTGTGAAGGTATCGGTCCTTTCCGTTGGGCTGCTCTATCTGGCGATCCTGAGGACATTTATAAAACCGACCAAAAAGTAAAAGAGCTAATTCCAGATAATCCGCACTTACATAACTGGCTAGATATGGCTCGCGAACGCATCCAGTTCCAAGGTTTACCTGCGCGTATTTGCTGGGTTGGTCTTAAAGATCGTGAGCGTCTTGGTCAAGCATTCAACGAAATGGTGAAAAATGGCGAACTTAAGGCGCCCGTTGTCATTGGTCGAGACCACTTAGACTCTGGCTCTGTAGCAAGCCCGAACCGTGAAACCGAAGGTATGATGGACGGTTCTGACGCCGTATCAGACTGGCCATTATTAAACGCGCTACTCAACACGGCGGGCGGCGCAACTTGGGTTTCACTGCACCACGGTGGTGGCGTAGGTATGGGCTTCTCGCAACACTCAGGTATGGTTATCTGCTGTGACGGCAGTGAAGATGCCTCACAACGTATTGCCCGCGTGCTGCATAACGACCCAGCAACAGGCGTGATGCGTCATGCTGATGCGGGATACGATATCGCTAAACAATGTGCAGCAGAGCAAGGGCTAGATTTGCCAATGCTCAACGAAGAACTGAAGAAGCTCAAGTAAGGATGAAAGAGATGTTAAATTTAACGCTAAAGCCGGGTCATATTAGCTTAAACGAACTACGCCAAGTGAGCCGTTCACCAGTCAACCTTACTTTGGATCCTGAAGCCATTCCGGCCATTGAAGAAAGCACACAGGTCGTAGACCGAGTCATCGCGGAAGATAGAACAGTTTACGGAATTAACACTGGTTTTGGGCTATTGGCTAACACACGAATAGCACCAGAAGATTTAGAAACACTGCAACGCAGTATCGTTCTTTCTCATGCGGCAGGTATCGGTGAGTTTATGTCAGATGAAACGGTTCGTCTGATGATGGTATTAAAAATCAATAGTCTGTCTCGTGGCTTTTCTGGGATTCGCCTAAAAGTCATTAATATGCTGACCGACCTAGTCAACGCACAAGTTTACCCTTGCGTACCTAAAAAGGGCTCTGTTGGCGCATCAGGTGACTTAGCTCCTCTAGCCCATATGAGCACTGTATTACTGGGAGAAGGACAAGCTCGCCACAACGGTAAAATCATTTCCGGGCAAGAAGCATTAAAAATCGCAGGTCTAGAGCCTATCACTCTGGCGCCAAAAGAAGGCTTAGCGCTACTAAATGGGACTCAGGCATCCACAGCGTTCGCATTGGAAGGCCTGTTTATCGCGGAAGACCTTTTCGCGTCAGCAACCGTTTGTGGTGCAATGTCTGTTGAAGCCGCTCTCGGCAGCCGACGTCCATTCGATCCGCGCATTCACCGTGTACGTGGTCATCGCAGCCAAATGGACGCAGCACTCGCATACCGTCATTTGTTAGACACATCGAGTGAAATAGGTGATTCGCACACTAACTGTGAAAAAGTGCAAGACCCGTATTCTTTGCGCTGTCAGCCTCAAGTGATGGGCGCGTGTTTACAGCAAATCCGCAATGCGGCCGAAGTATTACAAGTAGAGGCGAATTCCGTATCAGATAACCCGTTGGTGTTTGCTGAAGATGGTGACATCATCTCTGGCGGTAACTTCCACGCGGAGCCTGTTGCAATGGCAGCCGACAACCTAGCACTTGCGATTGCCGAGATCGGCAGCTTGTCTGAACGTCGTATGGCATTACTTATCGATAGCGCGCTATCAAAACTGCCACCGTTCTTAGTCGACAATGGTGGTGTGAACTCTGGTTTCATGATTGCTCAGGTTACCTCCGCTGCGTTAGCAAGTGAAAACAAAACACTCGCTCACCCAGCGTCAGTAGACAGCTTGCCAACATCTGCAAACCAAGAAGATCACGTCTCAATGGCAACATTCGCGGCTCGCAGATTGAAAGAAATGGGCGAAAACACTCGCGGTATTCTGGCTGTCGAATACCTCTCAGCAGCACAAGGCCTAGACTTTAGAGCGCCAAACAAGTCCTCTGAGCGTATTGAGATTGCGAAACAAATGTTGCGTGAAAAAGTATCGTTCTACGATAAAGATCGCTACTTTGCTCCAGACATTGAACAGGCAAATACTCTGCTTAAGCTGGCTATTCACAACACGCTCATGCCAGAGAGCTTGTTACCAAGTGTTCAATAACCAAGCATAACTGGCATTTCATCGAATAAACAGATAATGACTTGAAGGCTCTACGTTCTGCGTGGAGCCTTTTTATATACGATTAAACATATTGATGGCACTATTTATGAACGCCTGTCTACTTTGATGGCTATACTTTAAAAGATAGGCGAGCGAAAAGGTCGTTGTTTATTGTTTTCACAAATAAAAGCGTTGCTAAAGTATGCGTTTTTAACGGTTTATCCGCCGAAATAATTTCTTATTGTTAGGGTACGGTGAAGTTTTCACTGGATGGACCATTGCTACGCAGATATTCGCATATAATCCCACACAGTTTTGGTTACTACGTAAAAATTATGTTTCTAACACCTTATTTTTCAAACACTAATCACCAGTTTCAGTTCACTCGCGAACAAGCAAGCCACTTTGCAAAACGTGTCGCAGGTGACTACAACCCAATTCATGATGAAGACAACAAACGCTTTTGTGTCCCTGGGGATTTACTTTTCGCTGTGCTTCTCAGTAAAGAAGGCGTTAGCCAAAAGATGCGTTTTAACTTCTCTGGCATGGTAAACGATGGTGTAGCACTTCATATTGAAAATAAGTGTGACAAAGAAAGCGCTGTTGTTGACGAGGCAGGTAAAGAATACTTACACATGTCCCGTGAAGGTGAAACTAACCACGATCCGGCATTTATTGAGCATGTAGTGACAAATTACGTGCAATTTTCTGGTATGAACTTCCCTCACATCATGGTTCCTCTTATGGAAGAGAAGCAAATGATGATTAACTGCCAGCGTCCATTAGTTATTTATGAAAGCATGGAAGTCGAATTTTCACGCTTAGACCTTACGCATCCAGAGGTGGATTTCACTGGCGCAACATTCGATGTAGAAGGAAAACGAGGTGTAGTCACCTTAAACTTTGCGTTCAAAGAAGACGGTGAAGTCGTTGGTAAAGGTATTAAGCGCATGGTTGCAAGTGGCTTGAAGCCATATGACCAAGAAGCGGTTGACGACCTTGTACGCCGCTTTAATGAACGTAAGGATGCATTCCTAGCAAAGTTCGTTAAGGCAGCCTAGTCGACTGCCCTATCAGAAGCGCACAAAAAACGTGTTTACTAAAAGAAAGTCCAACGTCTACCGTTGGGCTTTCTTTTTATGTCTCATCCAAACAAAACTAAATGCAATGCTTAGAGCCAGCGACGAACATGATTTTTATAATCCACATACTCTTCACCAAACAATCGCTCTAAAACGCGTTCCTCAGGCTTGATTTGAAACCGATTCATATAACTGACAAATATCACGCCACAAAGCACCACACTCAAGTGCTGCCACCACAAACCAGTTGCTATGATTAGAAGCAATAATGCCGTGTACATAGGGTTGCGTGAAAAGGCAAACACACCAGTTCTTACAACAGAAGATGCCGCTTCAGGTTTTACTGGGTTCACTGTGGTTTTTACCTTGCGAAATTCATACACGCCAGCAATGCCCATGTAGCCAGACAACAAAGTTAATACACCTACTACAAATTCAACAAAGGGTACTCGAATGTTCATGCTCGGCGTCAAAACTTTAAGTCCGTACATCAAAAGTATGACTAGCAAAAACACCGCAACAGGTGGGACTTTGAGTTCAAGTTTTCTCAAGATTCATATCCTTTGAAAGGGTCTAAGTACGGTTTCTAAAAAGCCCAGTAAAACTGGGCTTGATTTAGTCCGATTACAACAAAGTTAACAATGCCTGAACGGGATGCTTGGGCTTCGTTCCTTCAAAGCGTTTCACTTGGCTGCGGCAAGAATAGCCTGTAATCAAACATCTCTCGCTATCCAACTTATCTAAGCTTGGCTTCCAGCTTAAATTGTAAATGTCTTTCGACATCGACAACTTATCAACCTCATGACCAAACGTACCCGCCATACCACAACAACCAACAGGTACCGTATTCAAAACTGCACCAAAGTGAGCAAAAATAGCGCCCCACTCTTTTTCCGCATTTGGCATTTTGGTTTTTTCAGTACAGTGCGCAAACAGATACCAAGGTTCCTGCGCCTTATGCTCTCCGCTTTCAAACGCTTCTAGTCTTGGGTAAAGCCATTCGTGGGCTGTTAGTACATCGAAATTACCTCGCTTACTGCCAAGCACTTCAGCGTATTCATCTCGATAACACAGCACCAAAGCAGGATCGACGCCAACTAATGGAATATCCAGATCCGCTACCATCGCCAAGAACTTCGCTGTGTCGGCTGCTGTGTCCTTAAACTGACGTAAAAACCCTTTAATGTGTTGTGCTTTACCATTCGGCTTAAACGGCAGAAGCACCGGATTCATACCCAGCTTTTTCAATAACTTAACGAAGTCTTCAACGACATCAGCGTCGTAGTAACTAGTGAATGGGTCTTGAACAATTAAAACATGTTTGCTCTTTTCAGACGAAGACAAACCACTGAGCGCTTGCAGATCATAAGGCGTTGTCAGCGACTCTACTCGTTGTTTCAAGGTGGGTACTGATAACAACGGCGCATCGACATACCCGACCGTAGATGCCGTTAAACTTTTCACCCACGACTGCTTCAAAACACCATTTACGACACCTGGCGCTTTCGCCATCATCGGCAGCATAGTCTCAATGTTCGCAACCAGATAGTCTTTTGCAGGACGTTGGTAACGAGAGTGATAGATGTTTAAAAAGCGCGAGCGAAAGCTCGGAACATCGACTTTAATCGGACACTGACTCGCACACGCTTTACACGCCAAACAACCATTCATCGCTTCATACACTTCGTGAGAGAAGTCATACTCGTGACGACGATTGATAGAATGACGTACGCGGTCAATCATGGTTTTGATTGATGTTTTGTTTTCTAGTGTTTGCTTTTCTAAGTCAAGAATATCAATGCCTTGCTCAGTAAGCTGACGCAACCACTCGCGAACCAAACCCGCACGACCTTTCGGTGAATGACGACGATCGGCTGTTACTTTCATCGATGGACACATTGGCGAGCTGGTATCGTAGTTAAAACACAAACCGTTACCGTTACATTCCATCGCTTGTTTAAAGCTGTCACGTACTTGAACGTCAATCTGACGGTCATAGTAACCACGTTTGGTATCGGTAACTTTGACAAGCTCTGCATCACTATCCAGCGGTGTACAGATTTTGCCCGGGTTCATTTTGTTGTGTGGATCGAATGCCGCTTTCACACGTCTCAGTTCAGTAAACAACTCGTCGCCGAAAAACTCAGGGCCATATTCTGAACGGAAACCTTTGCCGTGTTCACCCCACATCAAACCGCCGTATTTCGCCACCAGCTTGACCACTTCATCAGAAACTTCGTGCATCAATGCTTCTTGGTGCGGGTCACACAAATCCAACGCAGGACGTACGTGAAGCACCCCAGCATCGACGTGACCAAACATGCCGTAATTCAGAGACTTGCTGTCTAACAGTTCTCGAAACTCTACAATGAAGTCCGCCAGGTTTTCTGGTGGCACACAGGTATCTTCAGCGAATGCGACCGGTTTAGCACGACCTTTTGCTGCGCCTAACAAACCCACCGCTTTTTTACGCATGTTGTAAATACGCCCAATGCTCGCTACATCGTTACAAACTTGGTAGCCGATAATGCCCGCTTCTTCTGTTTCCAACATGGTATCGAGCTTGGCGGTCAACGCTGCAACCTGAGCAGCAACTTCCTCTTCGTCCTGACCTGCGTATTCCACCATATTGATGCCAAGCATCTCTTTATTTGGAACATCGGTAAGTAAATCGCTCACGGTGTGCCAAACGATATCTTGCTTCGCGAGATTAAGCACTTTTGAGTCAACGGTTTCTACAGACAGCGCTTTCGCCTCTACCATAAACGGTGCATTACGCAGTGCAGAATCAAAGCTGTTGTATTTAACGTTAACCAACGTACGCGCTTTCGGAATTGGCGTCAGGTTCAGCTTTGCTTCGGTAATAAATGCCAATGAACCTTCCGCGCCGCAAAGTACTCGTGTGATATCGAAACGGTCACCGTCTTCATTCAAGGCATTTTTTAAATCGTAGCCCGTTAAAAATCGGTTAAGAGGAGGAAACTTATCTACGATCTGCTGGCGTTTTTCACGACATACGGATTCCGTTACACGTAGCGCCTTGGCAGCAAACTCGCCTTCTTTTGGGTAACCATGGGACAAGTCCGACTCTAAAATTGAACCATCAGCAAACACCGCTTGTAGCGACAAAACATGATCGGATGTTTTTCCGTATTTCAGAGAACCTTGACCAGAAGCATCGGTGTTGACCATGCCGCCAATCGTTGCACGGTTACTGGTAGATAAGTCTGGAGAGAAGAAGTAGCCATAAGGGCGAACAGCGTCATTTAACTGGTCTTTCACTACACCAGTTTGTACACGAACCCAGCCTTCTTTCTCATTAATCTCAAGCACTTTGTTCATGTGGCGAGACATATCCACCACAATACCTTTGGTTAGCGACTGACCATTGGTCCCTGTGCCGCCACCACGAGGTGAAAAGGTAATTCGTTCGTACTTTTCTTTATTGCTCAGTTTCCCGAGGAGAGAAACATCTTCTGTCGTTTTGGGATGAACGACAGACTGAGGAAGTTGCTGGTAAACACTGTTGTCAGTGGCAACCGCTAGTCGGCTTGAATATTGGCTTTCGATATCACCAGTGAATCCGGCGTGCTCAAGCTCTTTCAGAAAACTAAGAACAAGAGGATCGACATCAGTTTGCGAGTGTAATCTTGGTAACATTTGCTTCCTGCCCCTACGACGCTGATCCGATCAGCTGCGGGTTGTGTAATTATTTGCTCACTTCTCATACAAATTGGCGCTAAGCGAAAAAACACCACAAAAGAGTTAGTGAAGTAATATTCTTTGAATTTCGTCACTTTACAACATTTAAAAAGACGAGCAAATCAGAATCTCGATACAATAATTAAACTTATGCTTTATTTTTTCACGCTTGATGCCTACATTGGGGAACGAATCGCGTTTCTAGATGAGTTTTCAGAATGAAAAAAAATAAAATTGTGACCACTGAAGATATCCTTCTCAAACTTTGCCAGTCTGTTTCTGGCGTACTTACTTCGGCGACATCTTCTCAAGTAAATTATTCAGCAATGGTGCAAAAAATCCACAAGACTAGCCTCAAACCAGATTTTGGCTGTTTTGTTCTGTTTGATGGCGGATTTACCGGGCTAGTTGTGATTAATTTTACGGCAAAAGCCGCACTGGAGATCTACACCAACTACATGCGTAATATGGGCATGCCAGAAGAAGAACTGGCAATATCTCATACTTCTGACGAGGTAGGCGATGTTCTGGGTGAACTCATGAATCAACTGGTCGGAGACTTCACTAATAAAATTCGTAAAGACCTGCAAACGAACATCACACAAAACCAACCAAAAATGCTGGCGCTGAATAAGCAAGTTATCTTACAAGTTGATACCAACCTTGACCGCCCTCAAGCGCGCAGAGTGACGTTCTCCACCGAAAACAACAATATTTTCTATCTCGAACTAGCAATGGATAAAACTGAGTTCATCCAACTGGAAGAGTTTGAAGTTGCTGAAGACGAAAACCCAGACGACATTTTAGAGGCAACACGTAAACAGTTGGCTGAGAAAGAATCTAAATCGTCGGGATCAAACGATGATGCCCATGACTTGCTCAACCAGCTCGGGTTGTAATTCTAACGAATCTTAATGAAGAATGGCTTCTTAGACACAAGTACGACTTCATACTGATTACGACGAACTAAAACGCCAGCCTCGCTTAATGCGAGGCTTCTTTTTATGTGCTGAAATTATCTTCAGTCCCACCTTGTATTTCGTTTTTATGTCAAAAAAGGTAATATGTCTGACTTCATAAATTTTCTGCTTTCGTTACTGGTTGTCGATGGATAAACAAAAAGCTCTGAAAAAAATCGCCAAGTGCTTAGAACTGGGCAATTCCGCTAATGTTAATGAGGCTGCCAATGCTATCAAAATGGCACATCGCCTCATGCTTAAATATGGTCTCGATAAAGACGATATTGAGTTCATCAGAATGGGAAAAACACAATCTTCTCATCTGCTACCAGCGAACATCAGTTCTACCATATTGCGAGTGATTCGCGGCATTAACACAAAATTCGGTGTCGAAGCAGTATTGTTGAATCACAAAGGGCTCAAACGTGTCGAATTTATCGGTGAAGCAGATCGCGCTATTTTTGCTGCATTTGCTTTCGATATTGTTTATCGCGAGATGAACGAAAGTACCGGACAATTCCGAAACAGCTTTGCTGGCACCGGCACCTCTTCTCAGGAAGTGACTCGCCGTGTGAACTCATTTGTATCTGGCTGGGTGGAAGGCGCGATTGAAAAATTGCCAATTATTTCTCCAGATGAAGAGTCGGCCAATAAAATTAATGACTATATTGATAAAGAATTCCAAAACATTGACCGCGAAACGTTCAAGAAGCAATTGAAAGAAGCGATGAAAAACCTAACTGAAGACTACGAAGTGGGCTTAAAGAAAGGTAGAAAGGTTTCAGTTAACCGTGGAGTGGGCGGCGAACAAGCACGCAAAATGTTGGGCGATTCATCGAAATAGCCAGGATAGTAAAGGATTCACATAAGCAGCAATGACTTCGATGTCTATGGGGCTTACTTTGAGAGCTTTGGCAGTATTGATAGGAATTTTCTTACAGAAACTCTTATCAATCTTACTTTCTCATAACAAATATTAATGCTTGTTTATTCATAATTCGCATCCCATTATGAGGCATGGTTTCGCCTCAGTTTTATACGGAGATTTTCCCTTGAAAAAGATGCCTATTGCACTAGCTCTAGTGCTAGCTCTTACTGGCTGTCAAGCCACTCAACGCCAAAATGCAACAACGGGTGAATACGAAACTAACTCCACCACGCAAGGCGCGCTTATTGGTGCGATCGCTGGCGCAGCAATCGGCCTAGCAACGGGTGATGATGCTAAAGAACGTCGTCAGCATGCACTCATTGGTGCAGCCGCAGGCGGAGCGACTGGCGCTGGCGTTGGTTACTACTTTGACCAACAAGAAGCGGAATTACGTCGCGCTTTGCTAAACTCTGGCGTACAAGTTCAGCGTGTTGGTGAAAATCAGCTTTTACTGCGTATGGAAAACGGTATCGGCTTCTCTTCAAGCTCTTACCAGCTTGATGCTAGTATCCATAATACTCTACGCGGTGTTGCTCGCATCCTAGTTGAGTACCCAGATACCAGTCTCGTTATTGACGGTTACACGGATAGCACAGGTAGTGAGTCATACAACCAAACGTTGTCAGAGCGCCGTGCAGAGTCCGTACGTCAATTCCTAGTATCTCAAAACGTTGCACCTGGTCGTGCAATTGCACGCGGCTACGGCGAACGTAACCCAATTTGCTCAAACCAAACTTCTGAAGGTCGTGCGTGCAACCGTCGTGTTGAAATCCAGATCTTGCCACTGAAGTAATTTGGTTGCACCATAACGGTAATAATAAAAAATTACCGGAGCAGGCCTAACCATTATCGTTAGGCCTGACATATTAATGTCTGTCAAAACGTCTGCCCTACTCTGCTTATTTAGCCTCAGCTTTTCTGGCTACTCACTTGCCTCTCAAGCTCCAAATGACCCCATCGAACAATACGAGTACGCACAACAATTATTGGCATCAAACGAAGCTGAAGCCTCACCAGAAACGCGCTACTGGCTAGAGCAATCCGCCAACCAAGGTTACCTCCCTGCACAAAAACAGCTCGCGAACGACTTTGCTAAAGGGATAAATGGCGAAAAAAATGAAACACAAGCGTTATATTGGCTAACCTCTATCGCACTCAATGACCCAACCGATCGTGGCTTTCTTCTCGCCGATTTTATTCAGCGCAATCCAGGTAAGGTCACAACTTCTCAATTGACTGAAGCCTTGTATCAAATGGCTTCTCAGCATAATCCAGCAGCAGAACAAACTTATAATCAACTGTTAGAGCTGCGCTTCAACCAACTACGAGCTAAACAAGTCTCGCAAATAAAGTCGCTCGATAAAAAAGCAGAGCAAACACAAGAAGAGAAAAGCACAGTTGCAACCCCCAAAGTAAAACACTCGCAGTTTCTATGGCTGATTTGGCTAGCGGCGATCCTCATCATCAGCGGCTTAAGTTTCCTCGTGATCAAAAAACTTAAGCAGAATAGAAAAGCGCGTGAAGCCAAAGAGGAAAGCCAAAATCAACGAATGGCGGAAAAAATAAAAGAGCTAGAGTTTACGAACAAGCAACTGAAGCGTCAGTTAGAGAAAGTATTCAGAGAATTTAAGAAATCCAAAACTCAGGCAGAAAACCATAAGCTAAGCGTCGCGTGTGCTATGTTTGGCTACACACCACAACACATCCCTGATTTACAAGCAATCAAGCTACGCTATAGACAGCTATCAAAGCTTTATCATCCTGACACAAGAGGCAGTGAAGAAGAAATGAAGCGACTCAATCATGCCTTTAAGCTCGTCTCACAAAATGTTACAAAACAGTAAAAATAGGTCAGGATACTTTGGCTAGCATGCTTTTAGACCTATATAATCAAGCGCCGCAATCGATCTCCCTCTCAAACAAATTAACAGACATTTAACTTAAGTCGCGCTTTTATGCCATAATGCCCGGCGCAAAATAACACCTAACGACTCAAATTAATCTAGGTGGGGAGAAAATCAATGTTCACTGAAGAAGGCACCTGTGATTGGTGTAAAAAACCTAGCCTTGTAACTCGTCACGATTATTTAGATGGCAAGCACCACTACTCATGTAAAGCTTGCTACGATATGGCGAAAATCGACGTGCGCCTATTTAACCAAGGCGAATTACAAATGCGCGAACGCTTGCAACGAGCGAGCTAAGCAAGACGGAATCAACGGAACTGATTTTCAAAGGCGCCTTTTAAGGCGCTTTTTTGATCGGCCAAGCCCTATTTCCAATCTCTATCTCGTATTCCCTCCTATCCTACATAGCATGTCGCATCGGTTATCAGCCCCTCTCCTACTGTATACAAACCACTGCCCGTGAAAAAACACCTGTATATACAGTAGTAAACCCCTGTATGTATCTCGTCCAATTTTCTACTCATCTCACATTTTTAAATTGATGTTAGACATATCAGAAATATAAAATAACCGAATAAATTCAACAATTTAAAATAAAACCCTTTTATTTCCTTCTCGAAAAACCGCAAATAACTTTTGAAAAACGGGTTGATCAGGTCGCCAAAACAAACTACTGTATACACATACAGCATGTATAAAGGAACAGTAAGATGCAGTTACAAAGTCAATCTCATACATACTCTCGTTACAACGTATTGGCACAAGCAACTCAGCCCATGGCCGTTTCGGATCAGCTTCTATCTAAGCTGGCTGTTTTATCGCAGCAGAAACAATGGATTTTGTTTACAGCAGACTGCCCTCGCCCTGACTTTGAACAACTCACTGCTTCTAATATTTGCTGTAGAAACGTGATTCAAATGAAGCCTTCTCAACAGCTTTCAGAAGTCGAGATCGTGATCAAAGCCATCCGATCAGGTAATGCCAGTGCTGTTGTCGCATCAAATAAAATTGCACTTATGAATCAATCGATGTTGCACGACATGGCGCAACGCTATCAGTGTGAAGTCTTTTTCGTCGAAGGCAGAGTTAATAAGTACCACTAACAAGATCGACGTTATCCATCCTGCATCTCGCCTCCTTTTTAAGGGGGCTTTTTTTGTATTAAAGAAAACAGGCAAACGTTTGCTTTTTCTCTGGCGAGTTAAAATAGTTCTGGTATGATGCCCACATTCGATTTATTCAGCGCCCACATTTTGCTGAATATCTTCTCTTTCTGACGTTTGATTAAGATGATAGGAATGTCGCAATGAGCCTTGCTAATCAAGTACTTGCCGTCAATGACGACCTGCCAATTCGCACCCATAAACCCGTTCATAGTGGAAAAGTTCGTTCAGTTTACTGGTTAACTGAAGAAGACAGCGCCCGACTGATCAAAGAAAAAGGATACAATGTCGCTCCAGATGCGCCTTTGGCTATCATGGTAATTAGCGACCGCATCTCTGCATTCGATTGTATTTGGCATGCTGAAGGTGGTCTTAATGGTGTCCCGGGTAAAGGGGCTGCGCTTAATGCGATTTCTAATCACTGGTTCAAACTGTTCAAAGAAAATGGCTTAGCAGATAGCCATATTCTAGACATTCCTCACCCTTTTGTTTGGATTGTACAAAAAGCCAAACCGGTAAAAATCGAAGCCATCTGCCGCAAATACATCACGGGTTCGATGTGGCGCGCTTACGCAAATGGCGAGCGCGAGTTTTGTGGAATCCAACTTCCTGAAGGGTTAGGAAAAGACAAAGCACTGCCAGAGTTGCTAATGACCCCATCCACAAAAGGCATTCTAAAAGGCATTCCCGGTGTGCCAGAAGCGGATGACGTAAATATTACTCGTCAAAACATCGTAGACAACTACGAAGCATTTAACTTCTCAAGCGCTGACGATATCGCACTCTACGAAAAATTGCTGAAAGAAGGCTTTAACGTTATCAGCCAAGCGTTAGAAGAAATCGACCAAATCTTTGTCGATACCAAATTCGAATTTGGTTATGTTCATGATGCTGCTGGCAATGAAAAGCTGATTTACATGGATGAAGTGGGTACACCAGACTCGTCTCGTATATGGGATGCTAAAGAGTACCAAGCAGGTCACATCGTAGAGAACTCAAAAGAAGGTTTCCGCCAGTTCCTACTTAACCACTTCCCTGACCCAGATATCTTGCTAAATAAAGAACGTATGCCAGAGCGTGAAGCACTCGCTCGTGATAATGCTTTACCCGTCGAATCTTTGATGGCGATTTCGAGCACCTACATTGGTATTGCCGAGAAGATTACAGGCAAGCCGATTCATTTGAGTGAGAATCCGAAAGCGGAAATCATCGAAGTTCTGAGCAAAGAATACGGATTGATTGACTAGCACTGTCGCTAGATTGCTAAATGCTTGACCCGTCCTGATATGGGTTGACACTTTTTAACTAAAACGCTCGATGTACTTCATCGGGCGTTTTGTATTTTAA